>CAYNUE010000161.1:0-4825 GCA_964400325.1 uncultured Sangeribacter sp.
GCCGTCAAGCTCACCTACAACATCATCAACAACTCCTCCGCCCCCGTCTCCCTCAGTCAGATCTCATTCGATGGTCTGGCATTTGACAAACAGGTAGCCGACGGACTCAAAGCCCCCGAATACCTCCTCCCCACCAACGTAGAGCTTACATCCGAGCTCGCCCCCGCCCAGGGAAAGCCCGACACCCGCTACATCGTCCAATACTCCGTCCCCGCAGGACTTGAAAAAGGCAATATTTACCTGCTGAACCAAAGCAAAGAGATTGCCGTTACCCCCAAAGCTGAGAAACCGGAGGAGCAGCAGCCGTCGCTGACGTTAACCTACTACGTCCCCGAGGCCCCCGTCTGGATCTCAGAGGCATCCTATCCCGACCCTTGCGAAGTGCCCGACACCCAGACCGACCCCTCCCCCTACTCCACATCTCTCACCTTCAACGAGATACCCTTTGACGGAGCCTTCACCAACCTCCCCGCCCTCCCCCGCAACACCCACGTCATCGTCAACATCACCATCAACGACGCAACCGTCTCCTGCACCGTCGATGTCGTGCCCTATATCGGAATCACCCTCAAACCAGGTTTTGGCTTTCCCGGCCTGCTCCCGGGAGATCATGATCAACCAGAGGATTGGTAAAATAACGCTTGAACGCATTAGAACAAAATGAATAAGACCAACATATA
Source organism: uncultured Sangeribacter sp. (assembly GCA_964400325.1). GTDB lineage: Bacteria > Bacteroidota > Bacteroidia > Bacteroidales > Muribaculaceae > Lepagella. The sequence goes on from CAYNUE010000161.1 coordinate 681, forward strand.
TTCCATCTTAGGAAGTATTTTATTGCTATTTCTTACAGGATGCTACGATGACCTTGTTCTCTACGATGAGGTCGGGGAAGGAATGGCACATATTTCTGCCGAAGTAACGTTTGAGCCTCTGACAGGTATCAATACTCAAAGTCGCTCAGATGGGAAATTAATATCTGATATCACTTCACTCAGTGTCATAGTCTATGATTCGGATCATACGAATCCTAAGGTCTATAATTTTAACCAAGGGGACTGGACTGAATCTAAAAATGAAGCAATGCCAAATGATTCAGAGGGAAATCCCATTGGAGAACAAGCAGAGAAAGAAACTGTTAGATTATCCTTCAATTTGCCTTCAATACCGTATGGAACATATCGTATGTATGTGGTTGCCAATATGGGAGCACTGACTAAAGACGATGTTGCCGATATTGATAAGCTAAGAGCAACTGAATTAGAGTGGGACGCCGAAAACATATCAAACAACAAGATGTTTGGTTATTTCACTTATTCTAACAATCAGGACGGTGGTGCTTCCGGCTTTGAAGCCCCTGTCATCACTATAACAAATAAGAAGGAAAGCCAGACTCTCCACTCGTGGATCAAAAGGACTGTATCAAAAGTGACAGTAGATTTTGATCCCTCGGGTCTTCATCAGGATATATGGATCTATATTCATGATGTCTCCATCCGTGATATTCCGCAATATTGCAAATTAGGAGAAGACAATGCACCCGGAGATCCGAAAGAGAATAGTCCTTATAATAATCTGCTGAACGCATACAACACTCCATTATCCCAAATTCCTGCAACCTCCAAAATTCTCTACGACAAAAATGGCGAATTGCCCGAAGGGACTATGGACGACTATCAGGATTTCAAAAACGACATTGAAGAATCTGTCTACACCCAATGGCTTACTCTCTCTAAAGGTAGTGGCATAAAAGGATCAGATCATAGTGAGAAAGCAAATGCCCTGTATTTTTTTGAAAATATGCAGGGAGATTTTGAAGATTCCAAAGAACACACTAAGGAAGTTCTAAGTGATGAAATAGTTGGAGACTGCATAACAAATCCGGATGAGCCGGGCTACAAGAATGGTGTGCCCTACGGAACATATATTGAGGTCACCGGCTACTATGTGTCTCAAAATCTCCAAAACACTACTCAGGGAAAAATCAAGTATAGATTTATGCTTGGTAAGAACGAGACATATAATTTCAATTCACAAAGAAATCATCACTATAAATTGACATTGGGATTTGACGGTTGGGCCAACCAACCCAAATGGAACATTGAGTATTACGAGGAAGAACCGGGTCTTGAGGTCCCTGATCAATTCTATGTATCGTATCTCTACAATCAGAAACACATGATGCCTATTAAGATTGTAGGCAACTGCACCAATCTCAAAATGGAGATCGTTGAGAATAACTGGGCACCCTATGATCCAGACACACAGGATGAAGTTCCACCGGCTCAGGTTGGAACTGGAGATAATGCATTCTTATGGAATAAGACTGCATGGAACACTCTATATAAGCAACAAGTTCTTACGATAGAGGATTTGCCAACTACCAATAAAACAGAATTTGGTTTTTTGGCTCTGGCTGTTCCTATAAACGATACAAAAACTCCTCTCACAAAAAATATTATTGAACACGAATGGAGTGAAAGGCCATCATCAATGGCCACTACAAGTACCACTGCGCAGCGTGCTCAGTATTGGCAGGCTCAACTAAAATCATATTATGAGAGTAACGGTGGAGTCTCAGAATGGAATACAGGCTCTCAGCGAGTACGTACGTTTACTGCGGATCAGTTGCAACCAACTGGCGGCAAGGACCGTAATGGTTGCTATTATGAAGGGTATAACGGATGGCAGATCAATAAAGTAGATGATGAGTCAAAAATGTTTTTGGTACCCATCTTCACACGAAATAAGAGCATGATCAATTCTTCCGGTTTTTCCGGAAATAATCCCTACGACTCTTATCAACGAAAAGCAGTAATCAGGGTTACCGCGACATTCTCATTAAAAACAGGTGGGACTCAGGAGATAGTAAAACAAATACCGGTTTTCCAGGTACGAAGAATCGTTAATCCTAAAGGAGTGTGGCGCCAGGCATCTACAGCCAACACTACATTTGATGTAACCATGCTTCAGATCCAGGACGTTTCTAAAGTGGAAATTCTAGGAGTTGAGAATCAAAATTATTTTACAGAGTTGCCATCAGAAGGCGCCTGGAAAGCCTTTGTTGATGTACGTAATAACCATGGGGATAACTTTCTTGGATTAGAGCCTATGGGCGATAGCTATCAAGAACCTGGAGTTCCAGACACTATTTATGGAGACACTGGCAAGCCAATCGAATTTCGTCTTAAATTTAATGGTGTAGCTGATAATCTGTCAGCTTGTGCTGTTGTGAAGGTGCTGTATCATGGTAACAACTGTATCCATAAAATTCTCGTAAGACAGGGAATCAATGAGCCATTAGCAGTGGTTGACGGAGGTGCAGAATGGAGCAGCTTCTCTCTTTATAGCTGCAGTGGAACTGCTGCTACTACTGGAAGCCCAAATAATATCACAGCTGAACTTACCGAGAGCCCTCTTGCATTAGGAAGCCTTTTCAGAAGGCACAATACCCTTCAAGGAATAAGGATCTTGAATAATGACGATAGCTTTGAGTGGAATGGCAGTAAGATTTCAGGAAAAGGTCCGATGGATGCTCCAGGGAACTATCAGTTTGTCTTGACAGATGGTACAAGACGCCAATGGTATTCTGATCCGGTTTGGAATAATGCCGGGAATAGTAATACATATGTAATCGCTGACATTCCGCGCTACACCGGTAATACTACAACCGATAATACGAGCACCTGGGGAACCTTTACTTCCACAGTCAATGGGGTTACGCGTAATTATGTCGTGCCATCGTATGATGACTTTGCAGCATTAAATGATAATGCTGATTATGGTGTGGGAGTGCTTTATGGAGATAACTCAACTGAGGTGAAAACAACCTATGAGGGCGCTTATGGATATCAGGCTCCGAATAATCAATTTGTTGGACCTGCTACAAGCAATGGCGCCCGAGGCATGATCCTATACAATAAAACCAACGGTAATCAAGTATTCTTCCCGATGGGTAAAAACGGAATGGGAAGAAGAACTCAATTTAACACCAGATTGACTGCCGCGGCAAACGATGATCCGGCATATAATGGAGTGCTCCGCTACAGTGATGTATCCTATGTTTTGAGTTCGGAAAGCGACTACTATAGGCCTGTTCCATATAATATGCCCAACACTCCCGGTGCAATATATTGGCTGAATACGACTCGCAGAAGTGGATATGCAAACTCATCCCCAAGTGCCGGATGGGATATGAACTACTTTATCGTGGACTTTGGACCATATCCTGATAATAGCGTTGACAGATTTAGGGATGCACGTCCCATCAAACTCGTCTTAAAGTGATACCTATACCTCTAATATATCGGCAGCGGACGCCTCTCACGGCGCCCGCTGCTTTGTCTCTGGGGGTGTCGGCCTGAGCCGCGAATTGTCGGTGAATTGTAGGGATACTCCCTGGAGTATCCGCCACGCCTCGACCATGCCCACCCCGGGCCGGAGGCCCTGCATCATGGTTAACCCCGTGCTTCAGCTCGGGGACAGATCGATACGACATCATCGCGTCCCGGAGGGACGCTTCGTGATGCCCGCACTGGAGGCGCGACGATCGTATCAGACCCGCACGATGACACGAGGCATCACGATGTGTCCCTCCGGGACACGGTCACCGCTCGGGCGACCCGCGTCCCCGAGCTAAAGCACGGGGTTTACCACAATAGTGAGCCTCCGGCCCAACATCGCCGCCACAATCGTGCGTCAGTCTAACCCGCCAACTGTAGGGATACTCCCTGGAGTATCCGCCCCGCCTCGACCACACGCAACAGGGGCCTCCGGCCCGACACGGCTGCCTAAATGCGACCCACCATCGCCTCTCCGAGGCTCAGATTGGGTGATCGCAACAGTCCCCACACTCGTCGCTCCGCGACATCGTGTGGGGCTTTTATCATTCATCGCCCCTCACGGGGCTCTGAACTGAACCCTAAAAGTTGGACAGTTTACAGATTGCTGTAATGACTGA
>CAYNUE010000162.1:0-4755 GCA_964400325.1 uncultured Sangeribacter sp.
GTGCATCAACAATTATTTGTATTTTTGCAGACAAATAAGCATCTCTTACTTAGAGTTATGGATGTATATTTACCCCAAGTTTTATTGTCCCTACACCCCAAAAAAGTTTTACGGCTGTTAAGCAATTTGACTGCCTAAGTTGACTACGTTCATAGGAATGAGAGCATTATAGTAGGGCGCAATGAGACCTCTCACGTAACAAAGATAAATCTCATATTTTAATTTTGTCTATGGCAAAATCACGGTATGAGTACTATCATTTTTAATGAAACATCGGTAGCCTTACGTTTCATATGGAGTCTTGTTATCCAGGGTTATATTTGTGTGCCAGCAGTTGTAGTCCGTGATCTTCTTCCCAAAGACTATGCCTTTCTGGTGATTTATAATAGTATTGGCGTTAGGATCACTTTGGTCTTGGAAAGTTCTACACTAAGGGAATAAGCGGCAGTCTTACGATGCTGACAGATGTTAATTTGGACCGGAAGATCGACGAGTGTCGAAAAAGAATTTGGTTGTTGCCATAAAACTTAAAAGGCGTCTCGAACCAAAAAATGAAGTCTTCTACCGGTCGTATTCAAGTTGTGTGCAAGCTTTGTGCAAGCTGAAGTGGGTAAAAACCGTCAAAAACGCCAATTTTCGGTATGACCGAGCTTTTTTTAAGGTTCTACGGATGGCTCTAAAACAAAAAAACACGCCATAACCAACTGATTATTAACGTGTTTCTTGCGGAGTGACCGAGATTCGAACTCGGGATACCCTTTTGGGGTATATACGCTTTCCAGACGTTGGGTACCTCTCCGTAAAAGCCTATTAAACAATTCGTTAATTAACTCTATAACACGCTGTGCAAACTATGTGCAAGCGACAATTCTAAGGTAGTGAAAATTTCTATACTCAATATAAAAAGTTATTGTATTGTATTAAATATTTACGTTTATTCCCTTTTCTGTTAGGACTCCCTTCAATCGCAAGATTTCTTCCATAAGATGAAAAGATTTTTCACGTGACTTTTCCAATGCATCCTGAAGCAATTCATTCCTTTCGCTTAATTTGTCATTCCTGTCTCGTAGATTTTTCAATTCAGCTAACTGAGCCTGTATCTCTCCTCGGATAGAATAATTTTCGGAGCGAAGGAAGTATATTAGAGTTTGGAGAGTCTCGGGGTCATTAATTCTAATATCAGATGAGTAGTTATTGTTCCCTATTTCAACATTGGTAGAATCGGAATTGTGTTCTTTTAGATAGTCTTCAAGATTCAGCTCGGAACAGACTTCGCGTAGAATGTCAACTTTTTCTTCAGGAAAACTGTACCTACCACTTTCAATGCTAGAAAGAAATCCTTGAGATAATCTGAGTCTGTTGGCTAATTCTTTTTGAGTTAACCCTAAATCTTTGCGTATGCGGCTTATGTCGTATTGAGTCATACGAATTATTGAATTAGTAGATTATTTGCTGAATATTTGATAATAATCAGCAAATATTTATATCTTTGCATTTAAATTACCTTTACTATTATTAAAGCAATAGGAATTTTTATTGTTGCAAAGGTACGAAATATTATCCAATAATAAAACATATTGGTTCAATAATATTTGTAACAAATATGAAAATTAGAAAAAGTATTCGCAATGACGCTAAAAGAAATTTATCAAGAAGAGAAATCGAAACCTACTCCTGCTCAGATTTTCATTAACTGGATAGCAGAAGTGACCTGCCGCGAGACATCCACAGTGCGACAATGGTTATCGGGAACGCAATTACCGAACGCTAAGGCAAAAGAACGTATATCTGCTGCTCTTAAAGTTCCGGTAGAAATTCTTTTCCCAGAAGAGGATATTTCTACTAGAAAGGAGGATGAGGTATGACACCTGAAAGGCCTAAAGTTGTCCTTGACGGCAGGTATTCAATAAATGAAACTTGTAATATACTTGGTATTTGTAGAGACACTCTATACAAATATACTCACATTACAGGTGATATAAAATGCTCCTATACAATACGTGGAGGGCGTGAACGGAAATTTTATTATGGAAAAGATATACTGCGTTTCTGGAGCAGATAAAAACGGACCATTTATTCTTAGTGAAAAAAATGAGAGAGCTGGAACCAAAATGTGATCCTGATGGTGTCTACTCTGTAAAAAGGACGTGTGTAGAACTTGGAATCTGTCATAAGACTTTTATCAAATATCGAGTTAAGGGGCTTATCAAGCCTCTTAACCCTGGCAATATACGTAGACCAGTATTCTCAGGTAAGTCAATAATCGAGTGCTGGAAGAAACTTACTACACTATGATTAGTGAAAAGACAATACAACAGGTAAGGAGCCTCGACATAGACATTATCCTGAAGCCTTATGTGAAGCTGACGAAGCAAGGATCTTCGCTTATTGGACTGTGTCCTTTTCACTCAGAGCGTACCCCATCCTTCTCAGTGTCTTCCCACAAGAATCTATATCATTGTTTTGGTTGCAGCCGTGGTGGAGACGGTATTAACTTCGTGATGGAGATCGAGAATCTTACCTTTATCGAGGCTGTAATGAAAATTGCAAAAGATAATGGAATTGCTATTGAATATAACAAGGAACTATCAGAAGAAGAGCAAGCAGCTGCCAGACATAATGAGGCTCTACTTGCTGTCAATGAAATAGCACATCGCTATTTTGTCGAGTGTCTGAGAACAGAAATGAGTGACGAGGTTCGTCATGCAAGGGACTACGTTTATGCACGTTGGCCAGAGGACTTCTGTGCTACAAGTGGTATTGGCTATGCTCCTCGGAATGATAATGTCTTTATCGAATACTGTCATAAGAAAGGACTCTCGGCAGAAGGCCTAATGGAGACTGGCCTAATAAGGATGGGTGAAGACAATATACCTTATGCCTTCTTTCGGGAACGAATTATGATACCAATAAGAGACCGTTGGGGACGTGTAATCGCCTTTACCGGGAGGTATGTCGGTCCAAGTTCAAAACCGCATAAGTATATCAACTCTCGCAATTCCGCCATATACAGTAAGGGTAATTCTATATTTGGCATTGACAAAGCAAGCAGGCAAAAAGCCTCAAACATAATAGTGGTAGAAGGTGCCCCTGATGTACTGAGATTACAAAGTGTAGGCTTGGAAAACGCTGTTGCCACTCTCGGTACTGCATGGAGTGATTCTCAGCTTGACCAGTTGAAGAAGTTTACGACTTCCATTTGTTTTATCCCCGATTCAGATATTACGGCAGGAAAACTCTTCGGTCCTGGTTTTGAGGCTGTCATGAAAAACGGAGCAGCAGCAATGAAGAAGGGATTTGAAGTCACCGTCAGGGAACTGCCGTTTGCCGAAGTGCCAATGACAGAGAAAGAGCTTCAAGACTCGTATTCAGATTATGAGGAACTTCCTGAAGATGCGTCAAAGATAAAGCTCGGTAAAAATGATCCTGATAGCTATATTAAGACAAAGGATGACTACACTGCACTGTCTGAGAAATATTTTGTAGTGTGGTTGGCAGAAAAAAGGTTCTTTGAAGCGGACTCTCTTGTAATGCAGAGAAGTGTCGTCTCTGAAATCGCCGGATTATTGCTCAATATCAGTGACCATCTTATCTTAGACCAATGTATAGAGCAGCTAAGCAAACTTCACGGCAGGACAAAATTTTGGCGTGATGCCGTGACACAGGCGCGAGGCGAAAGCCGGCGCATGAAGACAATAGCTACTTCTCTCGATGCAAAACAAAAAGAGATTGAAGATCTACGCCAAGCCGGACTCTTCATCAGAGATAACTGTTACTACACTGTCGGCAGTGAGGACGAAGATCCGGTTATGATTTCCAATTTCATAATGACCCCGATGTTCCATATCGGTGATGATAACAATGGTACCCGAATCTTCATCATCAAGAACGAAGCCGGAGATCGACGGTTGCTTGAAATTAAAGAGTCAGAGATGTGCTCACTGAATGCCTTTCAGCAGAAAGTCGGCACACTCGGAAATTTTATTTGGCTTGCCAAGATTGATAAGCTCAATCGGGTCAAGAGATACCTCTATGCGAGGACTGATACGGCAGAACGAGTGCGTAAACTTGGTTGGGATAGCAATAATGACCTCTTTGCTTTTGGCAACGGAATCCTTTATGATGGAACATTTTTATCTGTCGATGATATGGGAATTGTAAGAGGCGCAAATGGAAAAGCTTTCTATATTCCTGCAACTTCGAAAATGTACCGTAATAATCCAGAGATATTCCAGTTTGAGCGACTGATGGTACATGAAAACAGTAGCGGAGTCTCCATGAGGGTCTTTTCAGAAAAGTTAATCTCTGTGTTTGGTGAGAATGCCAGGATTGCTCTCTGTTATCTGTTTGCCACTGTATTCAGAGATGTGGTATTTCGCAGAACACGTCACTTCCCTATTCTGAATCTATTCGGTGAGAAAGGAACAGGTAAGACAACATTGGCTACCTCCCTTCAGTCATTTTTCATTCACGGCATAGACCCTCCAAACCTTGGCGTGACATCAGTCCCTGCAATGAACGACCGTGTATCTCAAGCAGTCAATACACTCGTAGTGTTCGATGAGTATAAAAATGACCTTGATATTAGGAAAGTCGCTTATTTGAAAGGCCTTTGGGGAGGTGGTGGCCAGACAAAGAAAAATACATATACTGATGGTATGGCAACTCAGACAATCGTCAGCACCGGAATAGCACTGTGTGGCCAGGATAAACCCACTCAGGATATGGCACTCTATACGCGAGTGCTGTTTCTTG
>CAYNUE010000163.1:0-4635 GCA_964400325.1 uncultured Sangeribacter sp.
TGCTTTTGTTGCAGAGACTAAAGCTGATTGCAACTACTCGCGTAGTTTCCATCCCTCCAATTGCAATATGCGCATATCTCTTCGACACCGCTGCAACCGGGCAATATTATCGTAGACGTTCCAACCCGGCCTCACCCACATGGGCAAGTCAACCGAATCTTCCTGTCTCTCATATAAGGCATTGACCACTAGCATGAACGTAATAAAAACAACCCTGACTTCACAGCCAAATAGAACATGTACTACATATAGAAGGATTTATGCCTTATCTTTCCTTGATCAATATTGAGGTTCGCTCATATAACTTCCATAATTGGACAGTTATACCTACACATGCTATAAAGCATACGCTCAAAGTTGGAGTGTTCCTCAATTTTTACTAATTTTGCAAGATAAAGAACCTTCTAGATATGAGTCAACCATATCCATACACAGAAATAGATATGCTAAGGAGTTTTTCCTTGGTATTCTCCCGTTCTGTCTTTAAGGATATAATTAACTATAATGATTTCACTCGATTAAATGCCATCGTTGAACAATATGATATTGACAACCATTCCTCTGCTACATATGGGGATTTCATTAGAAAGATTTATCGGGCTATCAGAAAAAAATATTGTTGCGAATATGTGTACAAGAATGAATTCATTACAAAAATTCTTATCAATCAATATGGTACATCGGAAACTGTGGTATTTAACGAATTTAAGATACCTCCTTCGATAGTTGACATAGCACTTTTTAATGGAGAAAGTAAAGCATTTGAGATTAAAACTGAATATGATACTCCAAAACGATTAAGTAGTCAATTAGAGAATTACAGTATGTTTTTCGACAAATGTTACTTGATAGTTTCAGAAGATCTACTGGATAAGTACGTACACTTGATTGATGAAAAAATTGGTGTTCTATTGCTTTCTCATACAAAAACTTCTGTTGAATTGATTCAATTTAGAGACGCTCATAAGAATCATATTCTTAATATTGCGTTGCTTATGAGAGTTCTCCATACACAGGAGTATAAGAATATCATTGAGTCTTATTATGGAGCTGTTCCAGATGTTTCATGTTTCAAAATGTTTGATCATTGTCTTGAAATGATGAAACAAATCCCTTTGGAAGTATTGCGGCCATTGGTCTTAAAAGAAATCAAAAACCGAAAGAATAATACTTCCCTATTAAGATCATCTCCAATTGAATTACGCCAGATAGCTCTGTCGTTAAATCTGAAAAGAGAAGAGATTGTCATTTTAAAAGAATCGTTGAACAAGCCAATATTAAGCATATAATTATGTATTATCCATATTTAAGAGGAAAGCAGTTTGAACTATTAGCGTTGAGAGAGTTTTCTAGAGAGACTCCGACACCCTCTCATATATGTCCTATTATTGAACCTGTAAAAAGTTCGTTTAATGGGCTTAAAACCGCCATTGATGCATTGTCAAGTAAAAAGATTAGTTTTGCATTGGTGCTTAACCCCAGCGATGGCGATTTTAGGCGAGAACAACAGGACATTCTAGTAAATCTCCCCTTCCTCAAAGAACTTGGAGGTTGGACTCCTGCCTTTATCTATAAAGGAAATGGTAGCCGCATAGAAACATATATTGCGACAAATTCGCTAAACGATGTTATGATTATTTTTCAAGACTCAATAGATCTTTCTAAGGAGGATGTAAGTCAACTTTTGGGGAATAATTCGGTTAAATATGTTGTGGCAAATTTAGAAGGAGATCGTCGTAATAGGCGACTGCTTGCAAAGTCGGGGAAAGATTTAATCAGACTTGATGATCAGTTTCATGAACAGCCAAGAAATGCTGACTATCAAGATATTCCGGAGGAAAAATTCACTGAAGAACATAAATATTATAGTGAAGAGGGTTATAATGGATTTGCAGACTATGTGACTTTACCAAGCAATTTTAAGGAGAGTGGTATGCTCCCTTATGCCGTTGCTATTCATATGACATACCAAAAGAATGAGGACGAAATATTCGTTAGGCATTTTGTGTCGGACCACAACAGTGATAACACGAATATCCCTGGGAAATTTTATGAGGCTGCCATTAAATTAAAGGCATTTTATTCTGGGATACGAGGTACACACGCTAGTTCAGAACTGATAGCGATATTAGATGCGAACCGTTATCCCGGCTTGGGAGTTCTGAAGAAACTTTCAATAAAGAATCATTTAGAGCTTATAGAAAATTACCTTGAAGCGCAAAAATGAAAGTCTGTTCAAATTGTTTTAACGATGAGGAAATAAAAAATTTTATAATCTCTTCTTCATCGAACATAGCGTATTGTGATTGTTGTGAGAATGATGATTGTGTCATCGATTTAAGTGAACTTTACGATTTCTTTATTGAGTTTACAGAGTTGTATTGCAAAGACGATGACAGTTCAACGGACTTAATAGAAGCATTAACTACTCAATGGAATATTTTTTCATCTGAGAAATGTGCGGAACAGATTCTTGGCAACCTATATGAATATGGCATCATTAGGTATAGTGCAAAAGATAAAGTAAGATATATTGATGAGATTTTAGAATGCACCAAGGTTTGGAATAAGCTAAAAGAAGATGTCACTACTAAATCTCGTTTTTTCTCGGATATTACATCTTTTGAATGGGATAGTTTTATTCAACCAAATGATACATTATTGAAACATAAGCTATTATATAGAGCACGAATCATCCCGGATGGAACTGATAAATTAACACCTAGCCAAATGGGATGTCCTCCAGCTCAAAAAACTCCGGCGGGACGAGCAAATCCATTAGGAATACCATATCTTTATTTGTGTGACAATGAACAAACCACACTTTATGAAACCAGAAGTGTCTATTTAGATAGGGTATGCATTGGTACATTTCGTATTTGCCGAAATCTTAATATCGTAAATTTCAATAGCGTAATCAATCCATTTTATGCATTTACAGATGGTAGCGATACATTGAGAGATTCAATTAAGAAACGAATAATTATTGACAGCATTTGTAAAGATCTCTCAAAGCCATTAAGAAGGTTTGATACAGAATTGGAATACGTACCCACACAATTAATCTGCGAATACTGTAAGCTAAATAAGGCAGATGGAATCATGTTTGCTAGTTCTTTGCATCCCGAAGGCCAAAACATTGTTTTGTTTGATCCTAAAGATGCAAAATGTACAAAAGTTGATTATGTAGAAATTAATAAAGTGACTATTTCATCAACAAGATTATGATAATTACTTGGATTTATTTATACGGGGTTAGCTTCAATTAAACGGCTAATGAAGGTATCGGTTACATTGATTCCAATCTTTAAACTGATTGGAATTGGCTCTTATATATAAATAAATTGTAATCAGTTCCGTCGGTTGTTATTTGGCTCTGTACATTAGTAAACGCAAACACGTTCATTGACTGAATTCGGTTAAAATTAAATATTAATTTTAGATAACGACACAATCTCACATTAAATGTGATATATAAAGCTTTTTATTCGTGGCAATCTGACAAAAAAGACATTTGTCAGAAAATAGAGACTGCCTTAAATAACAAGTTTAAAGAAATGGGAAATAAAGGGATTTACATTGAACTTGATAAGGCAACTGATGGTATTTTTTGAAGCAGAGTTTTAGAGGAAGTAATACTGGAAAATATTATAAAATGTGATTTCTTTATAGCGGACCTCACACCAGTAACCAGACATATTACTTGCGACGGCAAAACAAAGCTTGTCCCAAATCCAAACTGCACGTTGGAATTTGGGTATGCCTTGCGCTATTTTAATCCGGAATGTGTAATTACGTACATGCACCTTGAGGATGATGACAACCACTATGAGCAACCATTTGAATTGGAGGTTCAAGCGTTCTATATGCAATACATCGTAATATGTTGATGATGGAAATATCGTTAAGTCTACTTCGATAAAAGTTGTGAAAGGTAGAATCAACCGATCAATGGTTCCTGTCAAGTTTTATCTCCATAAATCTTGGAAAAGCTCTTGATAATTGTAAAATATCGCTATGTCCAATAACTGAGGGCGTGGAGGTTCATCAATCTAATGAACAACGGAATTACTTTCTTGACATGACCATAAAGTCTATTCACGACTTATGCATCAATAATGACCATCACAGTGCAAACAAGAATTTTACAGATGCTCGTAATCCTGCTATGCAGTCGTATATCGGGGAAGTATATCTTAAGATTCGTCTGGATATTACAGACCTTAAAATCCATTGGAAAGTCAGCGCAAGACAACTTATGAAGCCTTGTGAAGGAGATTTAAACATTTCGGTAGTACCAGAATATGAATCTGAAAATAGAACGAGTGCTACTAAAACCGGGAATGCAATCGAAGAATGGGAAGATGACATCACTGACTAAGGATTGTTCATCGCGGATTGCACAAGGTGATAATGTAACCACGCCATAGATTTATATTTATGAACCTTGATATGAATAGATGATATTATAGCCATATTTGGAACATAAAGATATAAGTCATTGAATAAAAGTTTGCTTTACATTTGAAGAAGTGAAGTAAAGACAGAATAAATCAAGATAGTAAAAAGGATGCGGCCTTTTTGAAGTGACCCCCAAAAGTTGGACGGGTTAAACATTATCCGATTATAGAAAGA
>CAYNUE010000164.1:0-4625 GCA_964400325.1 uncultured Sangeribacter sp.
TTATCTGAATCAATAAATGTTAAAAACTATTTCAAAATGTAAATATAAAAGTGTAAGATTTACACCCTTTCTATTTTTCCTAATTTTAGAGCCTAAAAGAGGCCGATAATCCGAAGAAAGGAGTGTCTGTTACAGGGTCTGTCAGAGTTACAGGCGCTATATTAAGTTGGCGTTCGGCTGCCCAAGGCCGAGTAAAGAGATAGGCACTTCCTGCCCCTATAGCTGCACCAGCCACAACATCCCACCAATGATGCTTCTTAGCAAAAACACGTCCCCACCCTGTATAGGTAGCTAATACGTATGCTGGCGCCCCGAGTTTCCACCCATAGCGGCGTTGCACAAAAGCTGCGGTAGCAAATGTCGTAGCACTATGACCAGAAGGGAAAGAATGAAAATTACTTCTGTCAGGTCGCTCCTCTTTAACAGTATACTTCAGCAGTAAGGTAACACCTGTAGTCAAAGCAGCTGTATAGGAACCCTGTACTAAACCCTGCCAATCACGTTCAATAAGAACTCCTGTCAAAGCTGCTAAAGGCATTCCCACCAGAAGCACATCGGTAGTGTACCCAACTACCTTTTGTGAATTACTACGTTCAAACTTTCCCTCATCAGCTAAAGCCGGCAATTGTCCACTTATAAATATCAAAAGACATAATACATAATGGCGAACACAACTTATGGTCACCCAATTTAATTTAGCACTCATCTTCATTAAAGTAATATAATCAACTTAGGCACAAATACACACAAACCTGCCACTACTGCCCCACATACAAACAATAGCACTGCTCCAGCAGCTAAATCCTTAGCTTTGCCTATCAGAGGATCATACTCTGTAGACACTTTATCACAAAGCGCTTCAACTGCAGAATTAAGTGCTTCAGCCATAAATACTCCCCCTATGCAAAGTGCTATCACCGCCCATTCAAGATACGAGAGCTGTAACAGTAACCCAGCAGCTATTACGCAAATAGTAGCAAAAAGATGTATGCGTGCGTTATGTTCCCCAATCACCAAACTCTTTATACCTTGCCATGCATATTTAAATGACCGCAAACGAGCTTTAAAGGAAAATCCGGTTTTACCTTTCATAATCTCTATATGTAATTAAAAACATTGCCCGGCTTCAACACCGCAAAAGCGTCAAAGCCCGGCAACTACATAAAATAACTTTCTTCTTATAATGTAATCAAAGTGCCTACTGATCAGTAATCATAATCAAAACTGAACTGATCGACATACAATACTGCTCCTGTACCACCAGTAAAATAATCACCATATTTGGAGGCAGCGCATGTTATCTGAAGATAAGTAGGCACACGCGAAGTAGAACGATAATCCAAGTCAATTACAAACTCACGATAACCATCAGTATCACTACCATCAATTAGTTCACCATAAGCTATAACTGAAGGAGAAGCCGAATCAAACAGATTACGATTCTTAGGATTGGTGCGAATTTCAAACGGTGCTGTCCAATCAGTAAGAGCTACATAAATATGACATGAATCAGGCCTACCTTTCAAATCGGCCAGTTCAGTCGAAGCATAATCTATAGGTGCGGTCTTATACCAGTAATAGCCACGTAATCTTGTAGGTCTCTGAGTCCACGGACGTCCGAAATCGAGGATACCGTTTGTTCCGTCTACTTTCTGGAAAGAACCTGTATAGATTGAACCGGCGGCTAACTTACCGATACCAAATAAACCTACAAATCTTGTTTCAAGCATAGCAGCCTGTCCTGTACCATCTACAGTCTGATCTGTGGGTACTACATTACTCTGACCTAAGGTAGCGGCACCTGTATTACCTGTATCCCAGAAGCGTTCACCAAATTCATCCCATGGACACCAAACCTTACCATTAAGCCACCATTGATCAAACGACCCATCTGGCAACACTCTCGTAGCATCAGTGGTAACTTCAATCTCATTGCCTAAATCTTCACCTGCTACTGCCTGTATAACATAACGGGTCAATGGTTCAAGATGTACTATGCAGGCAGAGAAAGCACCCTGTGTCTGATGAACCTCACTTGCAGGAAGCACAGTCCACTCCGAACTATCAGCACGTCTATATCTAAAGGTATTGGCAACATCAGCCGGGCCATCACCGTAAGCCCATACCACCTGTGACCAAGCATCAACAGCCGTTGTTGTAACAGCCAACTCAGTTTTCTCAGCATATATAGTCCATTCTTCAGTACGACCCCAGCAAGTAACATCTACTGTCAAAGGTTTGGACAAATCAATAATACCAGGCTCAAGAGCAGGTGACATAGTAGAGATGCCAACTGGAGCTAATTTAATTGAAGTAAGCTCAAGATGAGTAAGGTCAGCAGAAGAAGGCACACGTACTACCACACGATGAGCAACGGCATCAATAACCGATTCACCTATCTGACCGGCAATAGTAAAGTACCGCTCTATATTCTGTTCAGTTGTAATGACCCACTGATAATCTTGATAACGACTCAAAGTAACGACCAAAGGTTTGGACATATCATGAGCCCCAACAGCCAAATCAGGATCAGAAATAGCTCCAGGCGTTATAGTATAGACATTAAAATTGACTGCATGTATATCGGTATACTCGCCCAAATATATTGTAGCGGTCAGATTGACAGAATCAATCACAGAAGCCTTCAAAGCTCCTGCAGGCTCTATAGCGGTTATATTTTGTTGCAGACGTGGATAAGGAAGGTCGTTATGTATACACCCCCCGCTTATTGCCAGAGCTATAAAACAAACAGCACCCAATAGCACACGCAGCCTTGAAATAAAAGTCTTACTCATAGTGAAACGAGAAAGCAGTGAGACAACACGGTCAGATATGAGCCGCTATGCCAAAGTTGATATTAAATATATTGAAACGGAAGTTTGCTCCTGAAGTAAAACGATTACCCATAGGTTCGCCGTCAACAGTCTGCTTCTCGTTACGCAACTTAAAACCGAAGACACCGAACGAAATATTGAACGACACATTCTCCATTATAAACACACTGACACCAGGTGAGAAATTAAGCTGTGCCTGCATGGTATTGGTATGGGTAGTACGTAAGACTCCATTATAAGGACGGACAAAATCACCGTTACCTGAAGCGAAAGCCAAATCAACTTCATTAAATACACCAAAGCGACCCCGACGTGTCAGACCAAAATACTGTCTAAGAGTCAAAGCAGCCGAATAACTCTCGTTACGGTACATTATATCATGAAGATTGAAATTCATGTCTTCGTCAATATCGACCTTAAAAGAATTGATATTTCCTTTAGTCGAGCTATATCCGAACTTAAGACCTACCGAAAGGTTATCACGTACGAAATACGCCACGTAAGGATTAATAGAGAATATATGACCGCTCAAATCAATATCATTGAGCAAATCGAAAATCTCCATGTCAGAAGTCGAAATCTCACCATAAGAGGCTGTAATACCGAATGTCCATTGTCCATGCGGTATATACAGATAATTAAGCAATCCACGGTCAAATCGACCCAGATTACGTGATTTCAGCACTGTTGAGATGGTATCGCCATGATACACTACTTTCTCAGCCAGTTCAGCTTCAAGACGCGCTGAGTCAGGCAGCAATACCTCAGCTACACGACGAGCCATTGAATCAGGCACCCAGACGTAACGACCACCAGAAGTCGGAGCTTCAGGCGCCTGCGCCTTTAAAGCAAATGGGAAAAACAGGCAGCCCGCTACAAGCGAGAGCCATATCAGCACAGAATAGCGATTATATGTCTTTGCCATAGCGGTTAAAGATAGAATGATACTCCGAATTGTATGGAGAATAGGTTAATACGGAAATTAGCCAATTTCGATGAACGTGTCGACTCGTAAATCTGGTCAGTGAATGTACGAGTATGAGTGTACTGAAAACCAAGCACACCTATATTAATTTCAACTGCTGAATAGTTATTGAGAAATGCACATATACCGGGAGTCAGACCAACCGAAGCACTGAAGTTACGCTCATAGTTACCAGACAATGTTTCGCCAGTACCTGTAGTCATCTTAGCTTGTCCACCACCTAACTGCACTTGCAACTCATTAAAGAAACCGAAACGTTTTGAACGTCCTATTGAAAAGTAGTTACGCATCATAACCGTCCCATAATAATTATGTGACAGTCGATAAAGATGATCGACATTATAGCCCGTTTCAGAGTCAAGCGTTATATCGGCATTTTCAAGCTTAGCTAACGAACGCTCGTAGGAAAAACGTCCACCAAGAGCTAAGTCATTGGCCACCGCAAACATCAGCATCGGCGAAAGCTTAAATGTATAAGTCTGGCCAGATAAATCTTCAATAATAAGAAACTGGTACTTATTTTGATTACTCTGCGAGTAGGAAACCGACACACCAGTAATCCACTGTCCTTTTGGAACAAAAACCACTGACTCCAAATCACGGCTAAACTCTTCAGGAGCATAGACCGGTGCCGTAGCTACCGAGTCGGCAATAGTGAGCTGCCGGTCCGCATCTTGCGGACCAGTGTACTGAGCGTGTACTTGCAACACGGTACAAATCAAGGCCAGAAACACAAAAAATCGATTCATAGCTACAAATTTAGATAAAAATCCTGAGATTTCTACACCGGCATAATAAAAATCAAC
>CAYNUE010000165.1:0-4523 GCA_964400325.1 uncultured Sangeribacter sp.
AAAATCTACTCTCCCCGCCCCCTCCGGACGGGGAGGCAATAACAACTAAACAGAATAAATATGAAAAAACTTCTACTTCTAATAAGCTGCGTGCTGTCAGCGATTGTCGCGCACGCAGCAGTTGTAGGGTCCTTGAATCCACCTGTAATTTGCGAAACCATGGCTAATGATTCCTTTGCAGGGGAGGTCATCGACATGCCGGGAGTACGGCCGATCTGGAGCGGCTCGAAAATCATAGTGTCTTACGATGAAGATGTGCCACAAGAAATGGTCGGTGCATTTGATTTCGCAACCAAAATATGGGAAGAGGTATTACCCCCAACTCTCCCTATTACTGTGAGGGTGGAACTTAGTAAAACCATGCGTGGGAAATCCAAGATCTCAACGGTGCTCCCCATGAAGCTTCAGGGGGTGAGCACAAATTATAAAGATTGCAGTCTCCCTTTCACCGCTATCAAAGCAATCTCAATGAAAGATTATAATGTGAACGGAAGAGCTGCGCTGATAGATCCGCGCGATCTTGCGGTGGTAAGCGATTCCACGGATATTGTGATCAGTTATAACCCGAACGTGATTGAGGATTTCTCATTTAATCTGGATGCCGAACTGGAAGCCGACAAATATGATTTCGTTTCGTTGGCTCTCCGCGACATAGCTTTGGGTCTCGGATTTGCACACCAGATAAGAGGAAGTAAGATCACGGAGAAAATATCCTATCCACCCTCCCGCGAACTTACCCCTTATGAGAAGCTGCTGCAGAACATCTTAGGAACAGATGAATCGATGGCGTATCAGAAGGCCATGAGCGACACGTTAAGTGTATTTGGGAACAAATTGTACACCCCCAATCCTTTTGAAACCGGCAAGTCCTTGCAGTATTTCGTGGCTGATGAGTCTACAACAATAGGGCGACTCCTGAGACATGATTTCTCGAAAGGATATATAATGAGAGACATCACTTACCCGACCGTAAGGAGCAACGGGACAGTTGAGAATGGTTGGGATTACTTTTTCAAATATGCTTTCGAGTGGGTCAATGATCTTTTCACAGGTAACGGAACAGGAGAGATTGAGGAAGATATTCCGGAAGATAAGACATTGCCCTTCAAAGGTCAAGTCACATTTGATCTGAGCGACGAAGCGTTCAGCGATTATTCCCTACCCGAAAATGAAGAGTTTTCACTTTCAAGCCTTGACGATTGGGAGTATGATTTCGGAGAAGATTTTGATCGCGCACCTATTGATCCACTTCCTTACAGCTTGCGGAGTCCGATCATACATGAAGATTTGGGAACCTATTATGTGATTTCTGCGCAACTGAAGGATGGTACGTGGGATAATCTGGAGACACCCCTTTCCGATGGTAAGGGTTATACTTTCTCTTATGGTGAACCTACCTTTACAGTCGATATGGATGCACTGACTCATTCATATCCAATCGATCAATATGCGCGTACCGTGGACGGAGGATTGAAATACAGACTCGTCAAACGCAATGGGTCGGTATGCTACAGACAGAATTTTAAGGTGCAGTATTTCACTCGTTCCTACACTCCACAAAACGCAAAGATTAAATATACCAAGGTTTATGATGGAGTTCAATCTGCAAATATGGAAAGTCTCTCATTGGATTCGGAAAAATATACCGTAGACGTACAAATAGGCATCAGTAACCTCGAAGGTACAACCAGTGTAGAAGTGGAGCAGTTTGATGGAGATTCAGAAGTTCCATTCTATTATGATGTGGACGATTTCAGAAAGGGGTATTTTGTAGCCAACCTTTTTAGTTGGGTTGACACGAAACTAACTCTTATCTGCTATAATGAGAATGGTTATTCTGAAAGTAACACCATCATCATTCCCGCCTTAGGTAAGAAACTTAACACCATCTCATATAAGTTAAATGGAGAAAGCATCTCTATTTATGGCTTGAACGAGATAAATGTTGCCAATAATAATGTTCGCTATTCAATAAGCACACCATTGAACAGCCTATCAACTCAGCAAGGAATGATAAACTCCGAACGATCAATCAATATTTCTTCTCTCCCTAAGGGAATGTATATCCTGTCGGTCATGGAGAACGGGAAAATGATTTCCTCATTCAAATTCGCAAAATAAACTTTCCAGTATAACTAAAGGGATGGCCAATGAATCGTTGGTTCTTTGACCATCCCAACATAACTAATCATTATGAATAAATATTTCTTCATATTTGCACTTCTTATTTCTCTTGTCCTTCCATATGAATCAAGGGCAGAGGACTTGACAATTGGTGATGTGACAGAAAAGGATTTCCCTTTCTATACCTTACAATATCGGGAAAATTTTGCCTTAGAATCAAGAATTAAGGTCAAAATTGGCCTAACATATGACCACAGAGAGATGAATCAGTCTGAAACTGGTTTGAAAATAAATCTTTCTACTGCGTCTCAATTACTAACCCAAGAGGCCACGGCTTGTTTTCACGCAGCCGCAGGTCTTTGGACAAAAGCAATTCAGGACCCAAGTTTCGTTCGAATTAAAGTGGAGTTTGTAGAAAACCAGATAGATGATGTGGTCACTTTAGTTACGTATAAAGACGGGAATGATATATGCTTTCCAGCCGCATTCAAGAATTTAACGGATAAAGAGAATAAGTATCAAGGGGTGATCAAAGTAAGCCGTTCAGTAGACTGGGATTATGAATACGGTGAAAAAGCTGATCCTACTAAAAGGAATCTCACCTTTGCCTTTGCGAGAGCAATCGGTCGCATTTTGGGCATTTCTTCCACCCTAAAAATAGACCAAAATGGCAATTACTATTCAACACATGGTCGATTGTACAGTAATTACGATTACTTGATCAAGAGAAATGATAATGAAACCTTGGTGTCAATCCCTATAGATCTTAAGGAAATAAATGATAAGTACAAGAAGTTCATTGAGGCAGAAAATGCTTCGTTCTATCTTACAGACGGAGAGAAGACTGTCGCACTGGCCAATGGTCCATTTTCAGCGGAGAATCCTCCTTTGAGTAATCTCACAGATGGACTTATGGCTCCTGAAATAGGAGTAGGAGACTACTATCTGAGGATAGACGATGAGTTACTTGACGTAATGGAGATGTTGGGTTGGACAACAGTAGAACATGGGGAAGTTAATATCATGTGTGATGAGATGGGAGACGAAGGATTAATCTCTGCTTATCGCCCTCATACCTTTTATCTTAACCGAAAAATAAAGGATTGCGAAAATTCTTATTGGAAAGCTACCATTCCATGTGAAGATGGTATCCGAACATATCGTCTGACCGACGTTAACCAATCTTGCGTTATGCCAAAATTATCAGAATTGGCATTATTCGACACTCCATCTGTTGATGCGAACGGGTTAGTTGCCGGTACAATTGAATATGTTTACTCTCAGAATGGGGTATCCCATGCTACCGCCCCCATGGAGTTGAAAATTGATAAGAAGCCGAAGATATTAGGAGTTAATATAGAGGATATTGAGTTTTCTGAAGGCGGGGACTTTTACCGGGTACTCTTCGATGTGCAATACGTAGGCGCCAACAGACTCTCGGTGTTTACGGAAGGAGAATATGATCCTGCCATAGACCAATACTATATCAATACTCCCGATGAAGCCTACGGCGCGAGCGCATGGATATATACGGACGGTTACGGATGGCTTTCCTTCAGTGCGACCAACAATTACGGCAACACAATTGTCACATACGAGTTTGAGCCATACGCCGATAATTGGTCTGTGCTACGCAGTAACTTACGCAGCAAATCTCCTGCGTCAGTCAAGGCATTGCATTGGAATAAATACTCTGGGTATGGAACTTCGCGTCACTATGCGTTTGATTTAAGTGGCAACATAATTTGGCAAGGAAGTGATGTCAATGAACTTAAGAATATCGGCTATAGTGGCATAGTGATCATGAAGTCTATCGCCGACAGGGAGATCAAAACGAAGAAACTCATCCTCAAATAACCCGCTATGAAGAAAAAATTAATTCTTTTTATCGCAACAGTGCTGATGCTGGTATTCAGCACTGTTGCCCAGGATGTAACCTCTCACCTCGGTCCAATAGAAATCATTGAACCTCACTTTGTCGCTCAGAACTACGAATGGAAAGGCGACCGAATTTCATTCGGCAATATGTTTGGAGTAAGACTTGAATCGGAGAATGCAACTAATTTTGAAGTGGAGATCACCGGAAGAAGCCCCAACCCATTTTTCTCTTTACAAGAATGCGATGAATTGGATTGTTATGTCGGCGGAGAACTTCAGAATATATATATTTATATCAACAGCTTAACAGCAGAGGCAAATGATAATTATTACGAATTCCTTGCTTTTTTGGGCGAGGGACTCAGATTTACTAGCTACAATGATGGAGGAGAGTGGATAGACTCGGAGCCTATTTTCACAACAGATTATATTACCGATCCTGTCATATTGACGTATCTTGAGAACCTGAAGAATCAGGCGTCGGGGGTTGAGGATCTGCTTCGCGAACCTGACCCTGCGGC
>CAYNUE010000166.1:0-4504 GCA_964400325.1 uncultured Sangeribacter sp.
GGAAACCACGCTTGACGAGATAGTTGACAAATATGTTGAGATGAACGTGGTGCATACCTTTATGGAAGGTAATGGTCGCAGTACACGCATCTGGCTTGACCTGATGTTATGTCGCTCATTGAAACGAAGCGTTGATTGGAGCCAGATAGATAAGAACGAATATCTCACCGCTATGCGTGAAAGCGTTGTTGATTCTGTTCATATTAAAACACTGATAAAGGGAGCGCTGACTGATAAGATCAATGACCGGGAGATGTTTATGAAAGGCATCGACTACTCATATTATTACGAAAAAGAATAGCTTACAAATTAAGGTTAAAGGCCGTTAATCCCAAACCTTAAAAGCTATCGTTGGTAGGGAGAAAACCGGAAAAAGTAGGAAGAAAATTCATGATGGTAGGGAGAAAATCGTTATTTTTGTAAAAAAATACGAGGATGAAGACTAAATTAGAGGAATTGGTGGGGAGATACCGTTCTCTCGGCATTGATAGCCAGTTGGATTATGATAAGTTCTATCTGTATTCGATAATAACACATTCAACGGCTATCGAGGGATCAACGATTACAGAACTTGAAAATCAAATAATGTTCGATAACGGTATTGCCCTCAAAGGAAAGAGTCTTATCGAGCAAAATATGAATCTTGATTTAAAAGCTGCCTACGAACGTGCTTTGGTATTTGCCAGAGAACATGCAGATGTGACTGTTGAGCGACTGAAGGAATTATCTGCCCTTACCATGAAGAACACCGGTTCCGTATATCACACCATGCTTGGAGATTTTTCTTCTGCTGAGGGAGATTTGCGTCTCTTGAATGTTACCGTAGGAATCGGAGGCAGATCTTACATGAGTTTCAATAAAGTTCCGATGCGCCTGGAGGAATTCTGTAAGAATCTTAATATGATGCGTCATGCAGCCGACAAAATGGACATGCAACAACTCTATGATATGAGTTTCGATGCACATTTCAATCTTGTTACCATTCATCCCTGGGCTGATGGGAATGGTCGAATGGCCAGATTGCTTATGAACTGGCTCCAATTTGAATTTAATCTTATTCCCTCCCGGATTTTTGCAGAAGATAAGGAGGAGTATATTAAAGCTTTAGTGGAAACGAGGGAGTCGGAAAATCTCGAGGTGTTCAGAAGATTCATGAACGAAACTATGATTCGCCACCTCTCAAATGACATCAAGGCATTTGAGGAATCAATGGAGCTGGAACCATCAGATTCCCCCTCCCTATCCACAACTGATAAAATCATCAAACTGATCAATGAAAATCGACATCATACTGCCAAGTCGCTTGCTGAGACCATCGGCATCTCACCTAAGGGCGTAGAGAAACAATTAGCCAAACTGAAAGCACAAGGACGCATCAGACGAATAGGACCGGCCAAAGGAGGCTCGTGGGAAGTAGTGGGCCAAAGTAAAATTTGATTGTCAAAAATATGAAAGACAAAATAACACGGCTATATTATCGTATCAGAGACTTGAAGATACGAAGGTTTTGGGAGAATATCGGGAGATGGTTTTCCTATTTCAATGTGTCCCGCCATATCTACGACTTCGACTACTCAAGCATTCTTGCGGTTGAACGGCATCAGATAAGCCGAGTCCGAGATTCTATAGCCCATTTCCATAATCATCTTAGTGCGGAAAGGGATATAGAGCGTCTTAATCTTGCATTACGTTTGTTAGACATCATAGAGGAAGATGGTTGCAGCGAATATGTCGGTAAGGATCGCGAATTTGTTAAGAGCAAAGATAATGACGAATTGTATGAAATTGTAGATGACCCTGATTCCTACTACACAATTCCAGTTTACGTAAATTATAATAATGCCCTGCGCTTCTGTAAGATGGAGATATCTAAGTATGCAGACCCCAAAAGAGGTGCTCTATGGAAATCTCAGCTGAGAGTTGAAAAAGCATGGCACATCTACCATAAACTACGGCTTTACTTTATGCGAACCTGGTGGGATTAGAATACACTCTTTATCTCAAAACTTGCTCCATATTCAAGTTTGTGTATTAAAAAAGTATATTTTATCATACTTCAATTACGGCAAAGTCTTCGAAGTTGGCGTGTTCGCCGCAGAAGACGTAACCGAGTGGATTGCTGACAAGGTGAGTATTGCCAATCATCAGCTCAGTGCGGTGATGTAAATGCCCGTAAATCCATGTGGAGATACGACTGTCAGCGATGTAGTTGCCGAGTTCAGTGGCGTAAGCTGCGTTCAGGACACTTCCTTTGTGCTTGTCTTCGATTGCAGCGAATGTGGGTAAATGACGGGTGACTACTACTCAAGGGTTCGGTAAAATTATAGTGACTTGATTGAGGCTAAGCGGCGATTTGAGTCAGTTTATGATTTATCTTCTGAATTATTTTGAGATGTGGAGATTTTCCGTAAGTCGAAATAATTGTAGAAGCGAGATATGACTCGAACATTAGTCTCTTGAACTGGGTCACAGTAAGATCGGGATAATCCTCCCTTAAGCACGTTTCAATGCTCTGGAATGCACAATTGCATAGCAACATTTGGTGGAGACACCTTTTGAATCAGTATAGATGAAAGACCTGAAAATTGACATATCGGGGTTGGAGAAATCCACCTTTCCCCCATACCTGGGCTTACGCCCTCTTCTTATGGGAGCGTGTGGGTCAGGTATGGCCATATATTTGAGATATGCATTCTCTTTGAGTCTTCCTACAAAATTGACACGCTGGGCAACGCCCGACCAGAATTTGCCCATTCCGCTGTGAACTTGCCACCTTTAGAGATGAGTCTTGGCCGTACGACCTCCATAGTTCAAATACTGACTTGCATCGGAGGGTGAAGTCCTTGAGAATCGCCAATACGTTCATAGTTTTTTTGTATTTAGTTTATAATGAACGCTTTGGCGATTCATTTGTATCTGAATATATTATTTATTAACTTATTTTTAAATTAGTTAGCTCGTTTTTTACCGAACTATTGAAATGAGGTAGATTATGAATGAAATAACAAAAAAGATTCAAGATTGGATTCTGGCGGAAGAGAAAGCCGGAAGAAGTGTGGATGATAACCGCATAAATCAGTATGCTTCGCTACTGATGAGACGTCATAACAATACTCCACGTAGCGAATTCAATGGGTTGACTCCAGAGGAGATGGCTAATACCACGTACTATCCCTTCAGTAACCGCAGCGTAGTCGAACTTAACAACCTGAATAAGGAACAGTATGATAAAATTCCACTTGTAAGGCAAGCACTTTTCCTGTTAAATATCCTTAATGAGAAGGACTTGAAGCTCACTAAACTTGGTTGACTTCCATTAAAGATTGTGGCAGAAGCCTATAAGCTTGGACAGCCGGAATGGATAATAGAAGAATTCGGCCAGAAAAGGATTAATGAACATGAAGCCAACTCTGTCTGGATGGCACGGATAATTCTTGATCTTCTTGGTTGGGTCAAAACAAGGAAAGGAATCTTGTCACTCACTGCAAAAGGTAAAAAGGCGTTGACAAATATTGATAATGCAGCCAATCAAATATTACTTTTCTCACTTACTGGTGTCGGCCTTCATACATTCGATGGATATGAAGAAGATCAAATAGGCAATTTAGGAATGGCTTTTAGTGTTTGGCTCCTTAATAAGTATGGAGCAAAATGGCATTTAGGAGATTTCTATAAAGAACTTTATAAGAAAGCTTTTAACTTTCCGGGAAACTATGACGCATACGAGACTCGCGTTTTTAGCCGGTTGTTCTACTGGCTCGGAATAGTTGAGTACAGACTTGACACCCATATTGGGCACCTTTTTCAAGAGGAATACAAAAAGACAGATCTCCTTTCTATGATTTTCACATTCAAAAGCGAAGGGAATGAGTTTCAAACTTTGTTACCGGTCTAATCATTATAACGGTAGGAATTAGGTCGGAGTATTACGAAATATCAGTATGCCGACCCAGAATGATGAAAGTATCTGAACTCATCAAAGACTTACAGAAGTGCCATCCGGCTGCCGAAGTATGGCTTCCCAACGTCAATAATCTCAATATCCCCGGGTATTGTGTTCTTGACCATTTTATGAGTTTCCAATTTGCAGAAGTCGAGAGCGACATAATGGATAAATACGATACAGTATTAGAATCACGCCAAAAGTCACCATTTAAAGAAGAAAATCACACCAATATGGCGCGATTATTTGATAGTTTTTATTAAATTTGACGCGATAAGTTTGCTATATGACAACTGACATCGAAATACTGCAATTTTTGCACTATCATCCCCTATCAAAGCGGTCTGATATTTTACCATCGTTATCTAAACAGATAAGCGATAGGACCCTTATGCGTTTACTATCTGAAGCAAGGGGAAAGGGCCATATCGAAATAGTCGGACGCGGACCCGCTACACGATATCGTCTAACACCGCAGGCTCATGTCACTATGGAACTGAATCTTAACACCTACTTTGACAAAGATATTGACGAACGTCAAGTTCAGGAATCATTCAACTT
>CAYNUE010000167.1:0-4460 GCA_964400325.1 uncultured Sangeribacter sp.
CTCGTGGCGCATGCCGCTTAGCCTATATTGTTATTTTTAACGGACTATTGCTAATAATATGCTGGCATTAAAACAGGCTCTACAGACAGAATCAACTTATCCCGCCACTGATCATATCGTGACTATACTGACCTCGGACGCTACACCTCTACATATGAAAAAGAATCAAGTACTCATTGATTATGACGAAGTTTGTAAGGACATGTTTCTGGTAAAGTCAGGCTGCATACGTGGCACCATCATTAATCATGAAGGCCAGGAACGCACGGTGGGATTCGGAATGTGTGGCTCTCTTATCTATTCCGCTCAATGCTTCATCGGGGGCATGCCATCCATATACCGTTATCTGGCCTGTTGTCCAACTGAAATGTTGCGTATCTCCAAAAACGATTTCGATAAGAAAATTGATGAAGACCATGAATTCTGCCGATGGACAATGGGGGCATTGGCATTACAAATATATTATACTGAGATGAGAAATGAAAATCTCAACGGTGATGCTTCTCATAAATATCGTTGGCTGCTGAAGAATCGGCCGGAATTGCTTAAAATGGTGTCAGACAAAATCATTGCCTCTTACCTGAATATCACTGAGGTACATCTCAGCCGCATAAAAAGAGACATCTTACAAAATCCCTAATAAGTTTATTTGTTTAAGCACCTGGCTCCAACCCGATAAAAACAGATTAGTCAGATGAGGAACATAGAAAATCAAGAACATAAACTGATCGGTTTTATGTTCTTGATTTTCTATTATTCATATTATTTTCCAGACAGACGGATTTTTATCTTGAGATTATCTCACAAACTTTTTTGTAGAGACAGTTGTGCCGTCTGTGTAAGTTGTATGCTGGATGTAGAGCCCATTTGCCGGGTTAACCACCTCGCGACCTGCAAGATCGAAATAGACAACCTTTGCAATCTCCTTGTCAAGACCAACTTTATCCACACCTGACTCAAGATTAATGCTCACAATATCGCTACGTGTCTCAACACCATCATAATAGTAAATACTCTGTACTCCTATACTCTCAATACCTGTTATGAATATATCAATCAGACGCGAGGAACCATTATAAGCAAAAATATGAAATTCATTAAGAGTCCAAGGCACCTCAGTAACTGTCTCAGGAATAGCATACTCATCAGCTTCAAAGGTCATTTCCTCACCATCTACATAAACTACATAATAAAGATTATCGGTAAGCAAAAGGTCATCATCTGTGGAAATAGCAGGAACAGTGAAAGTGAAATTACTATAGCCGGCTGTCTCATACATATCATTAAATACGAGATCTGTTGGATTAGCTGGTACACCTTCAAATGAGTCCTGATGCTTCAGAAATATATCCTGTACCCTTGTAAGAGCATACATACGATCTGGATTTACATTGAATACAAACCATATCTCAGGATCCTTGGCCTTGATTGTGTTCTCCTCGAAATCCCATGTAAGCTCATACTGGTAATCATCTGGCATCAGTGAGTATTCCTGAGTGTCTACATCATATTTAGCACATTTGGTATAGACATAATAATAGTTATCATAAGTGCCTATATACTGATCCTGAGCTATCCTTACAGTCGCTTCTGTATCACCGTACTCTACAGTAGCCTTAACCCATGCATCCGGGAAAAATGAGCACATGCCCTGAAAGTAAATCTCATCATAACCTTGTGCAAAATTTAGAGGCCATCCATAATCATTCAGTATAAAGCTCCAGAAGTTCTCCGAAACTTCAATATCTTCGGGCACCTCAATAGGCTCATCATCAAAAGGAGCAATTGAAAGAGCTCTTGCACCAACTCCCGGCCAGCCGGCTCCTGTAGACCAGTAAAGGCCAAGAATGCGTTCATCTGAGAGATCAGTTGTGGTCCACACACCATTCTCGTCAATATTGAAAGTAAGAGTAGAACTACCCTCATCCTCAACGTAAGTCTGAAGCATCACCGGATTACCCTCCTCATCAAATACCGGATTGCCTTCCTCATCTTCCTGTTGATATTCGAAAAGGGTAAGTAAATTCAGGTTATAACCTTTTTCTGACCACTCCTCATTATAATAGACAGTCTGAGGAAGCTCGATGGTAACTTTGTCACCGCTTATTATACCCTTTGTATAAGTGTTAAGATTTGAATTGGGAAGAATATTGTAGATATAGACTTCATTATTTTCACCATAAACAACATGAGAAGGAAGATCCAAATCTGTATAATCTGTCAGAAAAGCATTCATAAATACATAATAACCGCTACCGGTTAGAGTTACATTCTTTTTTACTCCTTCGGGAGCAAAAATCACGTCATCGGCAGAGTTCAGACGAGCAGGCACCTTGCGCATAGAAGCCGGACAGCCAACCGTGAGAGACTCCAAAGGCTGGATCTCCTGCGGGACTTCTGCCATTGCTGACAATGCAAAACAGGCAGAAGAGAGAATCAGTAATGTCTTTTTCATAATTTATACGTGTAATTAATTGGTTTATTGAAGTATTATGGTGCAAAATTATACATTCTGTCTTCCGAAATCAATAACATATGTTAATAATTGCATTTTGCAGTATTTTTTCTTTAAAACATGTCAGTCTGCATCCATAATCTATCATTACATTTCCGGCCTAAGCTTTGTAAGACAGCTAAACACCTTTCAAAAATCAATAAACAGACTACTCCATACGTTATAATTAGTAACAAAACCTTTAATCTAAGTGATATGGCAAAAGACCAGACAGTCCTCTTTCACTCTACCATATTCGGACCAATCCACAGCCGCCGACTTGGCGTGTCATTAGGCATAAATCTCGGCCCTGACGATGGTAAAGTATGTTCTTTCGACTGCATCTACTGTGAAGCAGGATATAACTCTCAGGGTACCGGCACAACCGGACTTCCGCTACGCGATAAAGTAAGGGAAGATCTCAGACGCAAGCTTTCTGCAATGAGAGACGCCGGTGATCCTCTCGACGTAATCACATTCTCCGGTAATGGTGAACCTACACTCAGCCCTGATTTCCCTGAAATAATTGACGACACAATTGCCCTCCGTGATGAGTATTATCCCGAGGCTAAAGTATCAGTCCTAACCAATTCCACAAGAATATTCACACCAAAAGTGGCAGAAGCACTAAAAAAGGTAGACAACAATATCCTGAAGCTTGACTCCGCTATAGAACCCACCATGCGCCTGATTGACCAACCCACTTCCAAAGAATTTACAGTGGAGAAGGTGGTGGAGGCATTAAAACAATTCTCTGGTACAGGCATCATTCAGACAATGATGCTGCGTGGCGAGCATGGTGGTCATAAAGTTGACAACACCACTCCGGAAGAGATAGAGGCACTGATAAAGGCCTATAAGGAGATTATGCCACGCGAGATAATGATCTACAGCCTTGACCGCTCCACACCGGAAGAGAAACTGATAAAAGTGGAAAAACCGGAACTTGAAGCCATCGGACAGCAGATTGCTGAAGCCACCGGTATTCCGGTACAGGTAAACTGAACATTGACATACTGTCAACAGACAAGGTTATTAAACCAACGTAAAGGCAGCTACTCCGTCACCGGAATAGCTGCCTTTATAAATATGAGAATTACTGAATTTTAGTAGCCCGGATTCTGAACTATGTTCTTGTTCTGGTCAATCTCTCTCTGAGGATAAGGAAGATGTTCATTCCTGCCTGCCTTGAAGCCATAGCTCGGATTAGAAGCGTCATCAGGCACAAGAATCCACTTTCCTTCTGCATTGATGTCGAGTTTCTCTATGTTCTGACCCTGCTTGCCAAGCACTTTCTCCGCATCGCCCCAACGCACGAGGTCCATAAATCTCTGACCTTCCATACACAATTCAACCTGACGCTCCAGTTTGATCTTATCGAGGTCGATTGAAGTGTAAAGCTCTGCTTTAGCTCTTTCTCTCACCTTGTTGACATACTCAAGAGCTTTCCCTGGGTTACCGTCCTGATAATATGCCTCAGCAGCACTCAGCAACACCTCCGCATAACGCATGTAGCGGAAGTTGGTAGCCGGGAAAGGTGACCAGCCACCCCAGTTCATTGACACGTCACTCCACTCATAACGGTTTTTCCAACCGCAATAGAGACCATGACCGTGAGCCGGGGCATTAGGTTTCTTTGCAATGCCCATCACATCCTGCACAAAAGCCTGATCCTTCACTACGCTTGTAGTGCGATAGCCATCAGCGCCGTCACTCTTGATAAGAGCTTCTGCCAATGCATCTTGTGGATTAAAGAAACCGTAGCCGGTGGTATTGAAATTTTCAAAGCCTGGAGCCATTCCAGTGAAATCGAAATGGTCTTCACGCCAGCCGGCATACTGATAGACATAGCTCATAAGCTGAGGAGCTGTGGCATCTGTCTGACCGGGGGGACAGTTAATTTCGAAAATACCTTCATCGCTCCAATTAGAAGGAGCCTTGATGATGTTCTCGTATTCTCCATCAT
>CAYNUE010000168.1:0-4370 GCA_964400325.1 uncultured Sangeribacter sp.
ATCGGCTCGCCAATCTGCTGTAGACCAGAGCCTCCACCCGACATTGTGTAGAAGACATAAGCGTAATCACCCCCACCTAAACCTGCTCGAACGGTAAGGTAAGTTTTATCGCTGATTTTGGTCAGATAGAAGTCAGTGAAAGAATATTTTTCTTCAAACATTATTCTTTGAAGTTCATTGCCACTTGAGCCACAAATAGCAAATCCGGTTGTATCGGCTGAATAGTCAACGGTCTTGACATATTCAGTTTCCTCTACCCCAATTTGAATGATCTCTTTGATTTCTTTGATGTACTCGAAATCATCATCGTCATTGAAAAGAGTCTGGGTCAAAGGCATATATTTGAAATCGTCAACTCCCGAGTTGTAGTCGGAAATCTCCATATCCTCATATCCTTCTTCCATATATATTCTCTTTCTCTCTGGATCAGTCCACTGGCTGGTAGCAAGATAAGACTCTATTCTCAGATTAATCCCAACTAATCTTACAAGCCCAGGATCATCTTCTACCGGTTCAATGTAAAAACATCTGGCAGGATAGCGCGTACCGAGTGTCCAGTAGTCAATATAAAGATAAGAATTTACATTCTGATCTTGGATGCCAGTTGTTGGGTAATAAATGGTACGGCCATTGTATAAAGTCTCGGAAACATACCCACTTAGTTGCGCTGAAATTTCTTGCAATGCGTCAGCGGGAGTAAAGTAACCTACCGTGAACTCATCCTTCGGTCCGTATGGATTGTACTCCAGAACTCTGTAGCTCACTTCTTGATACGAGCCAGAGAGGACGCGTGGAATATTAACGGTAGCAATCGATTCAAGATTGGCATTGTACACAGTAAGAGCTGTGACATCGTCTTTGTTATACGCACTAACAATCAAAGGCTCCCCTGATTTGGTGTACTTTGAGTCGACATAATCAAGCGACCCACTGTTAGTGAGATCACCTGCCGGAGTGAATGTCACATCCGCCAGGGCAGGCATTGAGAGGCTGCCTGCAATCAGTGCGAGGGGCAAGAATAATTTTCTCATTGCTGTTTTAATTGGTTAATAATTATGTTTCAAAAGACTATGACGGGATTTCCCGAAATTGTCTTCAGTTTTATCTTTTGGTGGTAATGCGGCGAGCTGGAGTGCTTCTTTTGGCATTACCTGTGCCCGTCCTTTTGCTTGATTGAGTCTTAGCAGAAGTGGACTTAGGTTTTGGTTCCTTCAGAATCCAGTGTCCATCAACTTTTTCAGCTACCGGCGGCTGCTCCTTATATTCCATAGCTATTGGCATATCCCAATCCCAATAATATCCCCATGGGGAATAAGTGAGTTCATATACCACAGCAAATTTTTCTTGAGACGAACGAAGATAAGAAATAGCGGCAGTATCATCTATCTTCTTCAGTGAGAGTATTTCTCTTCCTCCATAAATTGAATGGATAAATTCCACCACCTTATCTTCTTTAACAAGCTGTTGGGCTACATAGGCATAATAGGTAGTACCGTCATAGTCGGCCTTCACTTTCAGGTATTCTCCAGCGTGAAACTGTAAGGTTGATTCAGGCATACATTTTTCCCACTCCCCGGTATACTCACAGCAACCCATATCGGTTGCACCCAGCAGTTGATGGCTGTTACCGTGTAAGTCTAAGAATAATACGGGTAGACCTACATTGATCAAGGGCGAGCCCGGCAAAATCTGTACATCCCGGGCATCGTCAACCTTCATTTTGGCATTTTCAGAAGTAATGCGAATCAACCTACGTTCCTTATCGAGCTCAGGAATATCTGACCCGAAGTCGGCCGCACAACTAAAGATTGTGGGCTCCAAGCCGCTCGAAGATAAGAATGGCTTTGCATTACCCAGAAATACACAATTGATAAATTGCGGTGTCTCGATCCTGTTATGGTCGGCAGCCGACAGTTTATACTGCAAGAGGGCTGAGCGGTTATCGTAAAAAGTACAATTTAAGAACCGAGTCTGTCGTTTCGTCAGCAGGATAGCGGCCTCATAAGCATCTGCTTCATAACCGATTCCTTGTCCATTGACGTTGGCTGAGTTGGCGGCAATCAGGCAGCTCGACATAAAGTAGGGAACACGAGACGTGATCGCTGAAGAGTACTTATGGTTATTCGTAATGTTCTTTGAGATCACACACCGATCAAATTCTATATTTATATCGTCGGTCAAACCTCCTATAGAGATGCCCCCATAACCTCTATTACCGATTACCTCACAGTCTCTTATCACAGAACCGCGCACTACATTGAGCTCCAAACCAGGAGCATCCTTATTATAGTTGAATCTGCAACGGGTCGCCGATAGGCGCACATCCACTACTGAAGCTCCATTGCCATAACTGAAATTACAGCCCCATGCCTCAACTTCAGCATCAGCCATAATTCCATTTTTAAATTTCGAAATTGAAGCGGTCTGGGCATCCACACCGATAAGCCACATCTTTTGGCCGCCTACTGCTTGTGCCTCAAAATGTGTCGCCTTGGTGAAAAACACATTGCAGCCGATAACATGCAAACCACCGTATATAACCTCTGGCGACCATTGATCCTTATGGACAGAACCTTTGAAATCAACATTTATCACTGCGCCACCATTAATACATAGATCACCGGTGATAATCGATTTTTCCTTTGACTCAGTAACTTGGTCGCACCCTCCACCGTATATCGCCACATTTCGATATTGCGTAGATTGCGCTGACTCAAGTGGTGGCAACGCATACGTGCCAGGTTCGAGGTAGATGGTCAAACCATCTACCTGAACTGACTGGTCTAATACCTTTTTCAGATTGCCAGTCGGTGTCTCTTTCGTTAGGCCATCGCCGGAAGCTCCCTGTTTCACGTAGCGAGTGATTTCGAGAGCGTGTGCGGCAAAAGGCAGAGCCAGTAATAGGCTATAAATTAGAAATCGCAACATAACGAAGTCATTTGTAAGGAGTTAGGTGCTTATTTAGAAGCGGTGGTAGGGTAATATACAATCTGCCTACTCTCTTCATACGAATCGTTATTGTTGGCATCATCCGATGTGAAGATACGTTTTACCCAATTCCCGTTTTCATCGAAAGCATTTTGAGGATACTCAATACGATAGCGATGGGTTTCAGTGGTTTCCTCAGCCTCGTTGACATATTTTACTTCCACATAGTTTCTGAGACCATCTGCATTGTAGGAATAAGTGTGAGTGGTGGTATCCTCATTGTACTGGCCAATAATAGAAACGGGGCGTTGATTTTCCCATTTCACAGTAGTCCACTCATCACCAAGGAAATACACGAGCTCTCCATCATCATTTCGCTTCACGTGAGAGATTTTGGCCATTGGTTCGCTATAGCCATAGTAGGTAAGCGTGCCATTTTCGTCAAAAATGGCCGGAGGGACTCCCTCCCCTTTGATCTCCTTGACGTTGCCTTTCACTTCAAGAAGGCGAAGATCGGGCGTGTCGAGCAGTTGGGGCTTTTGTTCGTCGACAACAGAAAGTTCAGGCTCAGGCAAGGTATCCGTTTGCTCATTACCTTTTGCTCCAGAGTTACACCCCGAAGCGACGGCAACGAAACAGCAAGCCAAGACGGAATAGAGATGCGTAGGTTTCATAACTGTAAAATGGCCTTAAGACTCTCCATTCAGCACAGATTTGGTGAATAAATATACAAAAAAAAGCGTGAGAGTCTGTACCTGTGTCCGTCCCACTCATCGAGGCCCTGGTACTGCCCATCACGGAAGAACGGACAACGCAGAAGCCTCACGCAGAAGATGTATAGAGCCACCGCAGCATGACGCTCACGCGCTGCTACGAGTGTATGTATACAATCTGCCTGGCATCTACCGTTGTCTCATTCTTGACCGTGATTGAAATTTACCAGATTCCGATGAGTCAAGAAAGAGCGTCAAGTAAACGCTTTTCAAATATGTCAGTGCCTCTCCCACATAACCCTAAGCCAGGCTTCTGCGAAAAAGGCTTATGGCGCAAAATTACCTATAAATTTCTATTTCACAAAATTTTCTTTCTGTTTTTTGATTTTTTAAGAACCGCAAGGCTGCCCGAAATGGTCGGGCAGGTTTCCACAGGCCTGAAATATGTAGCCATATGGCCAAAGCGTATACCGACGAATAAATATGTATAAAATAAGTTGATATCTCAAATTTTATTGCTATATTTGCATCCTATCTTAAAGAGAAGTATTATGACAGGAAAGATTGAAAACAAACGGAATTCTACCATGGGAGTTTGCATAAAGCTCGAAAGGGAGAAAGCAGGGTTGACTCATTTAGCCAATAACGGCGGCCAACTATGAGGCTCTACCATGAGATATTGCGGCTTATGAAAAAACTGTTTATAATGGCCACGATCGGGATCAATGC
>CAYNUE010000169.1:0-4344 GCA_964400325.1 uncultured Sangeribacter sp.
AAAATGATAAGACATTTTTGATGTTTGACCTTGATGTGCCGGGTATGCTGGAACACTTGAGTAAGATAAAAGATGCCATATTGCTTCTTTCAAATCTCTGCATTGAGTATTGGTTTGTCGTGCACTATAAGGATACAAACAAGGAATTGTCATCCGTAGAATGTCTTGCCATGTTGAGAAGCATAGATCCGGATTATATGAAAGGAACTTTCTCCACAGCTATGAAAAAGGTTTTGATAGACTCGATTGAAGATGCCACAAATAGAGCCAAATCCAAAGTTGCATACTCTAATCCCTCATCGACAGTTAATCTATTGTCTCATGAAATAGTTAAATTAAAAAAATTGTATAAATAATACTACTCAACAATCACATTTTGTAATTAATATATAATGTTATATGGTGGAAAGGGTTATTAATCTGAAAGGACAACAGCCAATCTACATAGAGCGAAATAATGGGGAAATTTATGTAGGCAATCGGAACTCGGAAGATCCCGTTGCTGCTTTCCGCAATGGATCATACGAGTTGCTCAATTATATACCTACTATTAAGCCGGCAATCCATCGAGATGAAGTAGACATGATTCTTGCATGGATAGAAAAGCAATCCGATAAAGAGAACTCAGACAGATTGGCATTGCTTTATGGGAAAGCTGGAATTGGGAAATCCATAGTTATGCATGACATTTTGGAGAATCTTAAGACCAGAGAGGATTACTTGGTATTCGGTTTGAAAGCTGATCAGATGGAGTTTGTCGATACCGATGAATTAAGTCACAAGATACATTTAGGAGGGTCAATAGAACGTATTATAAAGGATGTGGCACCAAGCTATCATCGTGTAATTTTATTGATTGATCAGATTGATGCATTGTCTCTATCGCTATCATCAAATCGTACACCTTTAAGGTCTCTATTAAAAGTTATTGGACAATTGCGCGCTGTCCAAAATATGCGTATCATTATTTCATGTCGCCCTTATGATTTGGAATATGACCCTCTACTTGATAATTTAAAGATTAGGAATAAGTGGGAGTTAAAGGAGCTCAGTAGCCTCCAAGTGCAGCAAACGTTACACGAAAATAAATGCAACGAAAGATTGAGCAATCGGCTCCTCCAATTTTTAGGTAATCCGCTACACTTATATTTATTTCTGAAAGTCAGATTATACGAGCAACTAACAGATCCGTTGTCAACAGACTTGCTGTATCACCAGCTTTGGCGCAAGTATGTGATCGATGATAGTGTTCGGAAAGTAAGTAAGGAGAATTTATTATCTTTACTTGATAGCCTTGTGACTAAAATGTACCAGCGTCAGGAGTTGTCGGTTCATCTCAGAGAATTCGAAACGGTTTATGATGCCGAATTAAAATATCTTTTCTCAAACGGGATTCTAACCATTACCCAAAACGGTCAAGTGCATTTTTTTCACCAGACATTATTTGATTATGTATATGCGCGAAGATTTACGGAAAAAGGTGGCAACTTGCCGGATGTTATAAGGAATCAGCACCAGGGACTGTTTATAAGAGCCTCTGTTAAAAGCGTTTTGGCTTTCCTTAGGGAACAAAACGCTTCTGAATACATTCAAGTTCTGAGACAGTTGCTTTTTACTAAATCAGAAAATGGGAAACCAGCATATCGCTACCATATCCAATCGCTCGTGTTGAGCACTATGGCTTATTTTGAAACACCACTCCCACAAGAAATCAATCTTATTTCAAAGGAAGTATTTGATGATGACTCTTTTATGGATGTGATTTTTGAATCAGTCCATAACGTGGTCTGGTTTAATGCAATATGGGCAGTTATTGAGAATAAAGGAGGATGGGAAAAGCTCAGGGATGATTATAAAGAGAAAGCTATGATGATGTGTCGACAGACAATCCAATCTAACGGGGAAATTGTGCTTGACAAATTGGACGCAGCTTTGGATTTCAATAATGAGACTGATTGCAGGTATATGAACAGTATTCTGCAATGTTATAATTTGAATTGCAACTGTACAAGGTTAGTTTCATTATACAAACGGTTTTCTAAGAATAAGAACCAGTTAGAATATACAAATTTGCTTGCAAATATTCTTGTTGATGATCCTGCTTTTGTTTGCAATGAGCTTAAAGAAAATATCAGACAAATGTTGGTAGCCGACAAGGATGGATACTTTAGGCAGTTAACAATAAATCATGATGTTGAGCGCCTGTACGAACAACTCCTTGAAACTCACAAGACTGTTGGAATTCAATTTTTAGCGGACATTCTGAATTGCGTATATGATGCAACCTATATTAAAATAGATGATTCGGAAATACATATGTCGACTGAATTCATTAGTTTTCAAAGGAGCACTAGTGGTCATATTGGGAGTAATGTTGTTGAAGATATAACTAATATATTGATTAACGAGTTACTTGAAAACGCTCAATGTGAGCAGACCAGAAGTCTTCTAAAAAAGTTCGCTCAAAGCAATCATTGCGGGATTGTTTTTATTGCTTTATATGTATATACTTCACGTCCGGATCTATTCAAAGATGATATATATGATATTATTATTCTACGTGAGGTCCTGTCAAATGCTCCATGTTGGGTGGAATATCAATCTGTTGAAGCATTAAGAATGGCGTTTCCTCTCCTGAATAATGGGCAAAAGATTGCGGTAATAAACAGAATTCTTTCCATCAACGACATTCATGAGAAAACATGCCGAATTGGGAGTCCATGTCACGCAAGGATTCAGTATGGGCATCCCATTCTTGATATTGATCTACATAAAGGTACAGCCCTTAAAGTTATTCCATTGTCTGAACTGAGGGAACTGTCGTGGACTGCTTATCAAGAGCGTCAAAGGATAGATCGTAAATTTAATGAGAAAAGGTTAGAAAACAACATGCCGTGTCATACAACCACTCATGTCGGATGGTCCTCTTTGAAAAAGGAGCAGGGAGAAAAAATGAGCTTAGAAATGTGGTTGAACTCCATGCTTGTTTATTGTACAAATGACTCTATGGATTGGGGAAGACCCTCTCTGACCGGTCAATGCCAGTTGTTCAGGAGTGTAGTTTGCAGTGAGCCTGATAGATTCATCGGGTTTCTCAATCAGATAATAGCGGACGATCGTGTCCCGTTGTGTTATCCACAGGCGGGAATGCAGGGACTTATAGATGGTGGTAGATTAGAGGAGGCAATGTCTGTATTGAACGAGTTGCTGAATGTCGTTAAAAACGATGTAAATTCAACATATAGGGGGTTCAGTATTCATTCATTATTATTTTCTTTGAACGATGTTTTCAAGCAAGAAGTTGTCCCGGAAATTGTAATTCGCTTACTATGTAATACACTTATTAATGCGACAGAACCAACCGATGACACACATCATAAAGACAAAGATATTTATAATGTAGGTATAAATCAGGCTCGTGGCAATGCCGGTTATATGTTAGTGAAGTGCGCGAGTGGGGATAAATATAAAGATATTATATTCTCTACTATTGAACAAGTCGCAGCATCAGCATCGGTTTATACTAGAGCCGCCATTCTTTTAAATATGGCAGTGCTTAATAATGTCGATAAAGACAGAAATGTCAGTCTATTCAAGACGCTTATGCATGATTACGATCCTCGACTAATGTCTATGCCGGTTCACAATTATAACCCTTTGGTGTATTTTGTCAATTATGCTCTAGACGAACTTATGGCATTTTTTGAAAAAGCAAGTGAGTGTCCTGATTGTTATTCTCAACAAGTGATTATTTTGTGGTTGGCATGGTCTCACAACAACCGGAATCAAGGTGTTAAAGTACTACTTGATAAAATGTGTCATAGAAGCGAGGTTGCTCGTATTTCGCTACTGAAATTTCTTATACGATTGGATAAAATTGAAGAAGATGCCGTTTTTTATATCTTACATTTTTTGGAGCCACAATATGATTCAGCAACAATGGGAGAGGCATTTGACCTCTTATTCCATCATATCAGCAAATGGTCCAATGAAATCCAAGTCAGATTGACTGATACCTACTTGGGATCACCTATGTGCAGGTATCAGATAAGGGCGTTTTTTGAATTCCTGGGAAGCTATGCAGTTCAAGATCCTGTTCAGACTCTAAAATGGCTGGAACAAATACTTGCTGTAAACACCCCGGAAGATTACTTTGTTTGGAATGAAGTAGTAGAGGTGGTTATTCAGGCATATAACGGGGTTAAGCTCTTTAATGACAAATGTAATCATAAAATATTGGAAGGGGCAATGGATCTAATAGACTCAATAATGCAAAATCCAAGTAATAAATAGGGGCAGCACCAAACTTCCGTGGATAAACCATAGGCATGAGTAATAAAAAGG
>CAYNUE010000170.1:0-4324 GCA_964400325.1 uncultured Sangeribacter sp.
AACCGGGTAAGGGAATCATACTCTTATAGTATTTTTAAATGAAAGAGCCGTGACTTCCTCCCCCTACCGGGAATTTGGAATCTGGAATCTGGAATTTTATTCAAGACCAGCTAATAAGAAGTTATTTCTAATATTCCAATAAGTTCAGTCGTTTTGTTTAGTTCAAACTAAACTTTTTTGCAAAAAAATTTGTTGGATAATCAAAATAACACTAATTTTGCAGAAAACATGACTCCTCCAATTTTAATTCAATGTATGAATATACAACTCAGCCATTCGATTTAGTAAATAATTTTAGATACAAATTCCATAAATTATATATTAATGGAAAATGTCAAATAGATGGGTTCATTGAAGATGTTGAAAAAAGCTCCAGCAAAAAAGACAAAGGATCCCTTAAAAGTATATTCAACTATATGGATAACTTTTCAGACAATCTACGATTGCCATCCTCAAAATTTCGGCATATAGAGATAGCCAACAGATATGATGTTTTCGAGTTCAAGAAGGATGCAGTTAGAGTTTATGTCATATTACAGAGACCCGATGTATTTATTGTATTAGGCGGCTATAAAAATAATCAGGATAAGGATATAAGCAAACTATCGAAACTCATATCTGAATTTAAACAAATAATATTATGACACGTGAAGACATATTAAGAAGTCCTGAATATTGGATTTCACAAATTCAGATAGCTCTATATAACAGAGCGGAAGAATATATGCGGGAAAACAATCTTACGCGGACTCAATTAGCAAAAAAATTAGGAGTAAGCAAAGGTTACGTTTCTCAATTGCTAAACGGCGATTACGACCATAAATTATCAAAACTTGTTGAATTGGCCATTGCTTTTGACGTTGTTCCCAAAATCGAATTTCAACGCATAGAAACTGCTTTAAATCAAGACAGAATACAATATGAAATCCCTAAATGGATCTCGGCAAACTATACTAACAACACAAAGCAATTGAGTCGTAAAGAGATTTATGAACCCAACTTATTTACCAGCAATAACAAAGTAGCATGATCAGATTCAGAATGGCAAAAATTAATGTCAATCAGTTTGCAATACTGACTGACAGTGTACCCACAGACGACATATCATATACCGTTCAATTGCAATTTATGACAGCTACCGATTTTAAGCGAGTTGGCTGTGAATTCTCTGTTGAGTTCGCGCATGATGATAAAGCAATATTAAAACTAACAACATTTTGTGAATTTGACATTCACCCGGATGATTGGTTGGAACGTATTAACGATAATATCATATCGTTTTCTAAAGAAGATCTTGGTTATTTTGCAAACCAAACCGTTGGTGTCGCTCGTGGAATTATGTTCAGCAAAACAGAGGGCACACCATTCTGCCAGTTCATTGTCCCGCCAATAAATCTGGTTGAATTGATTAAAGAAGATTATAAAGCCAATATTAACAACAATTAGCCTAACAACATCCGCGTTTTTTATTCAATATCATCATCAAAATCTGTTGCCTCCTGTCCCTCATCCTTTGTCCCTATGATAAGGGGCGGAGCTTCGCAGATGCGATATTATCCGAAGAATATTTCACTAAACCGATTTGAATATAATCAATCGGTTAGAACTATTTCTGATGCAGCTTTCCAAGATTCTGCATCATTAATGACGCAATCTGAACTAAACTGAGCCATCCGGCTTTCAAAGCTACTATAATCTGATTCCGACACGTTAAGAAAGTTATTTTCGCTTGTGTCAAATAAAGAGGTATAAAGGTCGAATTTATCCATTATTTCGATTGTTATTATTCGATATTTCCATTATAAGTTTTAGATATAAATTGCAAATTTAGAGAATTA
The DNA here is from genome assembly GCA_964400325.1 of uncultured Sangeribacter sp. GTDB lineage: Bacteria > Bacteroidota > Bacteroidia > Bacteroidales > Muribaculaceae > Lepagella. The sequence continues at coordinate 1,839 of CAYNUE010000170.1, forward strand.
GCCCTAAACTTTATAATATTCATCCCGATAAACTTTATCAATATAATTATCTTCGATAATGACAGATATATCCGCCCTGAGGTTTTGAAGATAATGTTGTACTTTTAATGCCGCATTTTCAATGTTATACGAATGAATGTTTAACGATTTAATAATCGTCATTACAGCATTCTTATCATTCTGGAGCAAAGAAACCGTTGAGATTGATATCATATAAATTGATTTGATTTCGCTAAATATACAACATTTCTTCCACCCGCCAAACTTTTTCCCAAAATTTTAACACCTTCCCCCGCCGAAGACACCTAAAGAAGGCACCTAAAATTGACAGGCCAATAACGATTATTCAGGAAACATACATCAATGCAAAAAGGCGGTTGTATTCCAGCAGGTACTCGTTATGATGCTCATGATAAACTTGAACGTACTTTTCTTCGTTATAATTTTGTAGGAAGCGAAATTATTATTAAATTTACATCTAATAAAAAATACCCTTAGCAACTGAACGGCTACGTGATAAGTGCGTAGCTCACAAGTGTAGGTTGCGCGGGTTATTTTTTTGCCCTTTTGGTTCGTGACGTATCTCTGGTATGGTATTTGGGAATGAAACTCCAGTGGCGATATACCTGAGTCCAGCTGTCTGAAGGCACGCGGATTGGTGTAGTTACTCCTATATTAAAGTTAGGGTATATCTCTCTAATGCGTGCGTTGATATGCTTGTATAGCTTCAACTTTACCGAAGTCCTTTTGCCTATTTTATTTTCTCCTTCCGATTTCAGTTTATCTTTCTCATTCAATTTGAAACACATTGCACCAAGTATCACAGGATGGTCTCGCACCTGATTGACGAATCCAAGCGCCGGGAATGCGGAAAAATCTATCTCGAAACAACAGATGATGGTCGCCCGGTTTATCAATCCCTCGGCTTCCGCGATCTTCCCGACATAATGAAATATCATAACTCATAAAATCCCGGGCGCCAATGGCGGTGGGGAGAATGCGAATCTATCGACGGGGGGCCCGGAATCGCTCCGATTTGTCTTGTTTATGATTTTATATTAACTTTGCAACCATAAGCCGCTTTCGTTTTGATAGCGCAAAGTTACGCTTCTCGGGCAAATGGCAGATGCCTGTTTTGTGTGTGCTTGCCGAATAACTTCAAGAAGATGATAATCTGGAATCCTTGGCATGGTTGCCATAAAGTCAGCGAGGGATGCGAACATTGCTACATGTATTTCATTGATGGCAAACGAGGTATCGACACTTCGCTTGTCACCCGCACTGCCGGTTTTGACCTTCCACTGCGGCGTGACCGCCACGGTAATTATAAACTTAAGTCGGGGATGCAGCTGTATGTCGGTCTCTCAACGGATTTCTTTGTGGAGGAAGCCGACCAATGGCGCGACGAGGCGTGGCGCATCATCCGATACCGTTCTGATATTGCCTTCAGAATACTTACAAAAAGGGCCCGACGGATAAAGGAGTGCCTTCCCTCGGATTGGGGCGAGGGTTATGACAACGTGATGCTGTCAGTAACCTGCGAGAACCAACGCCGGGCAGATGAGCGTCTTTCGATTTTGCATGATATTCCTGCAAAACACAAGGGTTTTATGGCTGCTCCTCTTATTGGACCGATTGATGCAGACAAATATTTGGCATCGGGACAAATAGAAGAGGTGCTCTGCGGAGGTGAAAACTACGACGGAGCGCGTCCATGTCATTATGAATGGGTGAAATCTTTGTCGGAACAATGTACCCTACATGATGTTACTTTCAATTTTATTGAAACAGGAACAGTTTTTGTAAAGTCAGGAAAAACATATCATATCCCGTCAAAGCAGACCCAGAGTCAGCAAGCTTACAAATCGAATCTGAGCCACTACAACAGAAAGCCAATTTTCAATCTCAGCACCCATAACGAGTCAATCTTTGGCGAAGAATTTTACCGGCCACACTTCCGTCCTCACTGTGCCACTTGCGGCTCTCGCCTCACCTGTAATGGTTGCTCAAACTGCGGCAACTGCAAAATGTAATATTATTACATAACGGCATCGGCCTTGCCTATCCATCGTCGCCGCTTAACATGCAGATATACAGACTATCCTTGCTCTCTGAATAATCGATAAAATCGAAATTGTCAGCCAAATTCGTCATTCGTAATTTGTCATTCGTAATTATGAAGATGTTGTAGGGACGTGCCTTCGGCACGTTGACGTATCGCATTGATTATCAGCCCGTAAATTCTACATCGCAAAGCCATGTCCATACTTTGCTTTTACATTTCAACCGGGTTTTGCAATTGACCCTACTTTTTTACAATTAGTCCCCGAAATTGAAGTATATAAACGAAAAAAGCAGCTATCGTTTTGTGATAACCGCTTGATTTTCTGCGATCCGCCTGGAGCCCTGTGACTTCGACACTGTATTGTGAGTTTCAGTAAGTTACATTGAGCCTACTTCCCGGACTCACGCATATCTCACGCTCA
>CAYNUE010000171.1:0-4261 GCA_964400325.1 uncultured Sangeribacter sp.
TGACGGTGTATTTGAGGTTAAGTCTACTAACGGTGATACTCACCTCGGTGGTGATGACTTCGATAACGTAATCATTGACTGGTTAGCTGACGAGTTCAAGAAGGACGAGGGTGTCGACCTGCGTCAGGATCCTATGGCTATGCAGCGTCTGAAAGAGGCTGCTGAGAAGGCTAAGGTAGAACTTTCAAGCTCAACTCAGACTGAAATCAACCTTCCTTATATCACAGCTACAGCTTCAGGTCCTAAGCACTTGGTTAAGACTCTGACTCGTTCTAAGTTCGAGCAGCTTGCTTCAAATCTTATTGATGCTGTTGTAGCTCCTTGTCGCAAGGCTCTTGAGGACGCTGGTCTGACAGCTGGACAGATTGATGAGGTTATCCTTGTAGGTGGTTCAACTCGTATCCCGGCTATCCAGACTAAGGTAAAGGAAATCTTCGGTAAGGAACCTAACAAGAGCGTTAACCCTGATGAGGTTGTAGCTATTGGTGCTGCTATCCAGGGTGGTGTACTTAGCGGTGATGTTAAGGATGTGCTTCTTCTTGACGTTGTGCCTCTGTCAATCGGTATCGAGACAATGGGTGGCGTTATGACTAAGCTTATCGACGCTAACACTACTATCCCGACTCGTAAGAGTGAGACTTTCTCAACAGCAGCAGACAATCAGCCGGAAGTAACAATCCGTGTTCTCCAGGGTGAGCGTCCTATGGCAGCTGATGATAAGTTGCTCGGTGAGTTTAACCTTGGTGGTATCGCTCCAGCACCTCGTGGTGTACCTCAGATCGAAGTTACATTCGAGGTTGATGCCAATGGTATATTGAACGTATCAGCTAAGGATAAGGCTACTGGTAAGGAACAGTCAATCCGTATTGAGGCTTCGAGCGGTCTGACCGACGCTGAAATCAAGCGTATGCGTGATGAGGCTAAGGCTAACGAGGCTGCCGATAAGAAGGCTAAGGAACGTGCTGACAAACTCAACCATGCTGACACTGTAATCTTCACTACTGAAAAGCAGATGAAGGAATTCGGTGATAAGATTCCTGCCGACAAGAAGGCCGCTATCGAATCAGCTGTAGAACGTCTGAAAGAAGTTCACAAGAATCAGCTCGTAGAAGATGTTGACTCAGCTGTCAAGGCTGTTGAAGAGGCTATGCAGTCCGCAGCTCAGGACATTTATGCAGCCCAGCAGGGTGGCGCTGCAGGTGCCCAGGCCGGTGCTCAGCCCGAGCAACCTAAGCACAGCGGTGAAAAAGACATCGACGATGTAGACTTCGAGGAAGTTAAGTAATCCATCAATTATAAAATAGATAAATCTATATAAATGGAGTGTAATCCAAGCGGTTACACTCCATTTTCTTTATTAAATGAGGGTGTATCATAAATCGCAAAATTGATAAAATCGCAAAATTTCATATTTGATTATCAAATAGTTACAAAGCGATTTTTTGTAAAATTTTGATTTATGATACACCCTCATTTAGTAATATTAGAATTTATTACCAAAAAAACTATGTTTAATAGTAAATAATCATTATATTTGCGATAAAAATCAAAATAGTTATTACTTACCATAAACCTTGTGGTGAAATGAAACTTTACTATAAGATATTTCCACCTTTGCTATTCTTTATTCTTTTTGCTACTCTTGCGACCGTAGGGTTCTGGGTTAAGTCAGGAAATAGTATCTTTTTATTCATCTTTTTTTCGTTAGCTTTTTTAGTGCTAGGGATTACTGCTGTGTTCTTTGGAATTATGGTTGTAATGACTATTTTAAGGATTCCGGCAGTAAAAGTGATAGAAACACATCTTATTGTACGTCTGCCACTCGAAAAAGTCAAACGTATTCCTCTCGAATACATTTGTGGAGTACCGCAACCTTATACAACATCTGTTGGTGTAGATTTTGAGGTTTTCTATATTAATCCAAAGTCTAAAAATGGCCTCATTGGATTTGTAAAAAAGGTAAAAGTGCCGATGGGTTTAATCAGTACTTCTAACGCAACTATTAACGCCTTTCTTGCCAAGCTATATCCCCACATAGTTCTGTTTGGATGACTCCTTTTTTCTTTATTTTTTGTCTTAAGCTTATATGAATATATTTATGATATAGCTGAAGAAAAGAGGTCCTTTTAGAAAGCCTGTGTTTGCTATATACGGTTCTACAATTTTTCCATGATGATGGGGAAGAGGTAGAATGGAATCATTTTCAGGGAACCGTCGCGTTGTGGGGCCTTGGTGTACACCATCATGGGGTAGAGGATACGATCAGAGAATTTCTCACAGAAGGCATCCAGAGATTTATGTGTCTTGTAGCCACCGGATTTTACTTCTACCGGGATAAGCTTGTCACGATACGTAAGGATGAAATCAATCTCGTAATATTTTTTCAAATCATCACGTTGAGGCCAGGTGTAATAATAGAGCGCCCTTCCGGTTGCTCTTATCATCTGTGCAGCAAGGTTTTCAAAAATATAGCCAAGATCTACACTTAGCTTATCTGCAAGTATTTTTGAGTAAATTACGTTCTCGCTTACGTCTCTATCCCAGAATGCCAAAGTGACGAATAGGCCCGTATCACCCATGTAGATTTTGAAATAATTAACTTCTTTATGAAGCTTGAAACCGACATTGGGATCTGAACATCTAAAACAGAAATTCACGGTCATCGATTCATCCATTTCATGAAGCAAACGGGGGAGTATTGATGGAGAATCTCCGAGGACGCTACCCAACTCCATCCGCAGTTTACCCTTGGAGAGTTCACCCGGTATTGCCTTGAATATCTCGGTAAGCGTACCACTGGGATCGATTTTCTGGAAATCATCCATATAAAGTTGCAGTATTCTACGCTTGACGCTGTCTACTTCTGCCAGGTTATTGGTCTGGAGATACTTCAAAACGGCCTGAGGCATACCACCGATTAACATATATAGTCTCAACTCTCTTATCGTGGTACGATTGAAAGAATCGGTGAAGGAAAACCAAAATTTTTCCTGTTCTTTCAAAGCACAATATGATACCTCCTTTCCAATGGCCCAAAGGAATTCTTCGTAATCCATCGGGAACATATCAATTCTTCTCTCTTCGCTTGGGATGAGGATATTTTTGGTGTTCTTATGAATTGTTATTAATGACCCGGTCTCTATGTAATCGTACCTCCCATCTGCAACCAAATATTTTATTGCTTGTCTTGCTTTCGGGCAAAATTGGATTTCATCGAGTATGATGACGGAATTTCGTACCTCTAGTCTGATATTTTTTAGCTGCTGGAGCCGTAAAAAGAAAAAATCAAGGTCAGTGATGTTGTCAAAAAGACTTGCTATCTCCTCACCATCTCTAACAAAATCAATTAGTATGTAACTTTTATACTCGTTTTTTGCAAAGTCTTCGGCTACCGTTGATTTTCCTACTCTTCGGGCACCTTGTATCAGCAAAGCTTCAGAGCCATTGGCTAAACTCTTCCATTCTACAAGCTTCTGGTAAATCTTTCTCTTGAAAATGATTGGAGGTAACATAATTACTTTAATTTTTACGTTGTAAATTTAGTGATAATACTGCTGTCCACCAAATTCAGAACGGCCAAATTCTCGCTGTCCACCGAATTCAAATCGCACAAATTCCCGCTGTCCACCAAATTCAAATCCTTCTTTGAGTCAGACTCTCTGATAATCATGATAATTCTATCTTGGTTGTCTTTCTCTGCAAGTGCCTATTTACTATTGAAGGCAGAAGATTAAGTTTCATCCCTGTTGCTGATGGCTCTTATAGCTGTTCCTGACACATTCATGTGAAATCCATATGAAAGCCCTTACTATGCTGATAATCAGCATAGATTTATATAAGAGAATACAGGAAAGGTACAGATTTTGATAAGATAAAGCAAAAAAGTATTTCCCTGCGTAAGTTTTTTGTGTTTTCAAGCAGTTAGAAGTATATAGGCTAAATTAGGTATTTCTGCTTTAATGCCACTCTTTTATTAACTTTATTCTATTTATATTTATAATATTTAACTTACTAAAATAAGGTTATTTTGAGTGTTGAATAGGCTGTAGAGCCAAAATTGACTCTTATCTTCAAGTGAAATCGGGTCGAGGAGTTTCCCCTTGCGGAGACAATCGAACACCATCTGAATTAACAATAGATAAAATCTCTCTGAAAAGCAGCCTACTACACTGACATGTCAGACTTTTTATGTAATTTTGTATTTTAAAACAAAGGCTTATTCCAATGGCAAAAATAACAGTTCAAAATACTCCAATTACCG
>CAYNUE010000172.1:0-4240 GCA_964400325.1 uncultured Sangeribacter sp.
TTCAGACTAATCGGGTGCGGATCGGCAAGGTTCCGCACCCGATTAGTCTTTATATATCTAGCAGAAGGAAGAATTATATATGCATTTGTTAGTCAAAATTATTTATTACTGTCCGGTAAACTTTAGCTGAGGAAGAAAAGATTGGGCTGACCTGCGATTTGGATAGTCAGCCCATAATGGTTAACTTTGAGTTACCACACAAAAAGTTTGACCCATAGGAACGAAGTGCTTGGACCTTTTGAAGGTTGAAAAGTTTTCAGTGAGTATAAATGACACAAATACAATAGATTATATTAGGTTTCAGCCTCCAATTTGACCTATACGCCGAAAATTATCGGCATTTCAAATAAAGCGAAAGACCGATATGGTTCGCCAAGCGTATTGAGCCAAAAAAGTACATGTATAACACAGGGAACATAAATCATCATCAATGCCCGATATATATCGAGTTGTATATCCCTGATAATATGATGATTATGATCGGGGGGGGGTAGAGTAGGAGTCATATTCTATTAAGTAGAACCTGATGTATGCCTAACGTGGGAAGCACTTGTTTCTTAAGGCGTATCTCACTAATATGTAGTTAATCGGTATGCAGATGAGCATAGCCGGAATTAATGCATATTCCGAATTAATATGTCTGCTGAAAAATGCAACAAGCCCTGTCTGGACTGTTAGGTTTATGCAGTGGCTGACGGTAAACAAGATGGCTTTTTTCTTATCAGGATGAGTGTGAAAGGTGAAAAAATTGGAGAGAATGAAGTTGGCGATGAAACTTATCAGATAGCTGCTTAATGTTGATAAGACAGGTTTTAAATGACTAATAATAAAAATCAGATAGAAACCGTATTGTATGAGCATAGCTACTAAGCCAGTGATAAGAAAACGAAAGATCTCCGCCAGCCTGCTCTCAGACCTTAACATCAGCTTCATTTTGGTAGGCAATGTCAGTCGCATAGTGTGGAATTACACTTTATTAGGGTGATTAACTATCTCCAGCATCTCCCGGTCTCCTTCCGAATTTCCGTAGCCCCATATTTCGTAATTAGATATATCCGGTATTACCCCAAGGATTCTCTTAACTTTTTCTTTGCCATGGCAATTGGGCGTCCTAAATCTTCCAGTAAGTTTTCCGCAATCATCAACTTCAATCTCAGTTCCGATTACTGTATCCACTCCATAGGAGTGAGCCCAGGGTAGAATCCAGTCTTGTATGCTTGCAGATACTATAATTACTTGGTGGTTTTGTCTTTTATGGTTAGATAATAGTCTGACTATCTCCGGTCTCAAGTCGCCCTCGATATAATCTGAGAAATTTTCACAGTAGTGCTTAAAGGCCGCATACTCCATCCCCCTATAAAGCATTGAAAAAAGCCTTTCTTTAGCTTCCGAATTTGTTTTAAGGCCAATTTTCCATGAGATCAAGATGGGCAATGAGCGAAGGAATGCCTTTAAAAAAGCGAGTTTACCCCTACTGAACAATGCAAAACCTAAAAATGAGTCATGTTTTGTCAAGGTGCCGTCGAAATCAAAAAAAGCGATATTCATAAATATAATATTATTACAAAAGCGCAGAACCAAAGGCACAGACAAGTCTGAATGAAACGATCGTGGAGTAGGATCCTTGTCGGACTCCCACTGTTCTGATCTACAATCGTTACCTGGAGATAACGAAGAATAGCAGCCAATACGAAGAAGGAAGTGATGTAAACATACTGATTGTTGAACCGTTCAATAACCTCGGGTGAAACGGTGTAAAGAATATAGCAAACAATGGTGATAGCTCCAGTCATCCCGAGGGTTTGATTGAGGAAGGGAGCGTTATATCTAACTACATTTTTCCTTACCAATATATTCTTTCGCTCATAGAGAACAATGTCATCGCGTCGTTTTGCAAAAGCCAAAAGTAGTGCCAGGAGAAAGGTCATCAGCACGATCCAAGGCGAAAGCCATATATCGCATGCGAACCCTCCGGCAAGAAGACGCAATACAAATCCGAATGATACAATTAGCACATCGATTATAGCGTATTGTTTCAGCTTGAAGCAATACGCTAAATTCAATACAAAATAGAAGATAAGAATAAGCACTACGGGTATTACGTTCTCTCTCATGAATATATAACATATTAAAATGCCTGATATAGCGAGAGTAATGGCAATGCAAATGGCATGCCATGGCTTCAAAGCCCCCGAAGCCAACGGTCGCTTGCTTTTTTTAGGATGTAACCTGTCTGCAGCGATATCATTGAGGTCGTTCAGACAGTATATTGCGCTTGCAATCAGTGAAAACGCGATAAATGTTATTATTTCCTGTTTCCAGCACCATGTATCCATTATCCTACCACTGAAGAAAAGTGGCATTAAAACGAATATATTCTTGGCCCATTGGTGAGGACGCACTAAGGATACGATAGATTTAATCATTTATAAGAAGAATAGTTTGATTATTTTATGCCCCGCTGTCATAAAAGTGAACAAGATTTTTCCAATTACACTAGTTTCCCATAGGCGGGGAAGATCGAAAGCAACCGGGCTTACACTTAGAAACAGGAGGAGAATTGTCATTATCACTTTATTTGGTGGAAAGAAGATGTCAAGCCAATGATTCAAACGCATTATCATTATTTTGAACCATCGAGGATAAGCAGAAAGTATCCTTTCTCTTGGAATAATTAGAAAAGTGCTGAATGTTGTCACGGTTGCATATTGAAACACTCTTCCGGTGTCGCAGCTTAATACGGTGAGCATCGGCACGAGACAGACCATCATTGAAGAATACAGCAATGATAGTTCTAGTTTGTTCAGTTTGTTATGTTTTCCTTTTTTCCTAAACACAAATAGGAAATTCGTAAACAAGTAATATGCTATGAGAGCGATGAAAGGAGTAAGTATTATACCAGCTCCGCCCAGTCCTATATTTCTTTTTAGGTGAAATAGAAATGTGTGTATAGAAGCCCAACCGATTGCTCCAATGCTATTGTTTGAGGTATGTATCATGGGTGCATCCGGAAGTATGGCGTTCCATGAATTCACAATGGCATAAGTAGTATCCGTGGACCCTTTATAAATGCATGTGATAAAGGCAATACAAAGAGGAAGGGAAACCCAAATGTAATTCATCCAACTGTATCTCTTTTCAGAAAGAATCAGTAGGGCGTAAATCGGGAATCCCCAGAAAAGAAAAGCTTCATGAAAAAGCAGGGCTAAGATAACTAATAGACAAGCAGAGACATTGCTGAGAATCTTTGGAGAGTTTGACCGAACTGTATATAGAATGCCTATAAGAATTGCATAGAGGATATAGTCCTTTCGTATTATAAAAGTAGTGAGGTTTAGGAATAGAGGGGAAAAGATGAGCCACCAGCAGTATTTATGCTTATTGAACTGACGTAGAAAGAACGCAAAGACTCCAAAAAAGAATATATAGCACGCTATAAATATGTATAATTTGAGATTGTATGGATGCAGACTATAAGATTGAAACAAAAGCTCTCCGAATAGACCCCTTCTGACAAATCCCCCCTGAAAGTTAATAAGGAGCTCGCTATATGACCAATGATTTAAATCAGCTATACAGAAACTATAGATACTCAAAGATACATTTATAATAAACGACAGAATAAGTAAAGAGCTGACGAATATATAACCGCGATTTTCACTTTTGAACAGGTTGTTAAAAGAGTTCATGGTGAGAGACTTGTTCATGTCGGCTCCCTCATGAACGGAAATGGGGGTTAATGAAAAGCGTGGTGCCGTTGCTCATTGCTCGTTCCACGTTCTGAGGCCTTCGCATTGCCCGGTATTGTAGGACGAGCAACGCAGAAGCCCACGCATATATGTATAACCAAACCGATCAGGAATCTCACTCAAGAGTCCTGTTCAGTAGATTAGGAATACACATATCCATGAGCATCTACCGTTGCTTCATTCTGACAATACCTAAGAAGTTGCGAAGTTCCAGAACGTCAGTAGAAGCGTCGAGTAAACGCTCTTTAAATAATATATTATGCATCCCACCCACTTAGCCCTGAGCGGGCTTCTGAGCGGTATACAAGTGCAAAAATAAGCACAAAACAACAATTGTGCAACTGATTTTTCAAGTTTTTTCACCCAAATGCTGCTCGTTCGCTTTTATAGGAATAGAGCCTGAAGAGTGAGACGATGGATTGAGAGCTGGAGGATGGGTCAGAGGCGGCCTTCGTCGCAGAAGGAGAAGTAGCCGCGTTGGGTGATGATGA
>CAYNUE010000173.1:0-4238 GCA_964400325.1 uncultured Sangeribacter sp.
TCCCATTCTTTAAATTAAAGCACTGTGGGGATATAGTGAAAAAATCATAATGCCGGTGTGATATTTCGTCGATTTTATGTAGATTTGCATTTTAATAGCTGTTATAAGCTATGTAGACATGGCGTTCAGGGCGCCAGTGTCAACTGTACTTGGAAAAACATATCAAATCAAAACAGACAGAAAAAGAATATTACAATATGGCAATTCAGCAGGAACTCTCCGAACAGGAAATCGGACGTCGCCAGAGTATGCAAGCACTGCGCGACATGGGTATAGAACCCTATCCCGCTGCCGAGTACCCCGTGACAGGATATTCGGTGGAAATCAAGGAAAACTTTGACGATACTCTCACTCCGCCGCGTGAAGTCAGTGTGGCCGGACGTATCATGAGCCGCCGTATCATGGGTAAGGCAAGCTTCGTTGAACTTCAGGACTCCGAAGGCCGTATACAGGTCTACATCAGTCGCGATGACTTGTGTCCGGGAGAAAATAAGGACATGTATAACGTGGTGTTCAAGAAGCTGCTTGACATAGGCGACTTTATCGGTGTGAAGGGTTATGTGTTCCGCACACAGAAAGGTGAGATATCGGTACATGCCAGCGAGATAACCGTACTTGGCAAGAGCCTGCGTCCGCTGCCTATCGTCAAGATGAAGGACGGTAAGGCCTACGATGCCTTCACCGACCCTGAGCAGCGTTATCGTCGCCGCTATGTGGACCTTGTGGTGAATCCGGGTGTGAAAGAGATATTCCTGAAGCGTACACGCATGTTCAACTCTATGCGTGACTTTTTCAACGCTCACGGCTACGTGGAGGTAGAGACACCGATATTGCAGTCGATACCTGGTGGCGCTTCGGCACGTCCGTTTATCACCCATCACAACTCGCTCGACATAGACCTCTATATGCGTATCGCTGACGAGCTTTATCTGAAGCGTCTGATAGTAGGCGGGTTTGAAGGTGTGTACGAGTTCTCGAAGAATTTCCGTAACGAGGGTATGGACCGCACACATAATCCAGAGTTCACCGCTATGGAGATATATGTAGCCTACAAGGACTACAACTGGATGATGGATTTCACTGAGCGTATGCTTGAGAAGATTGCTATGGACGTCAATGGTTCGACCGAAGTGCAGGTAGGTGACAACGTGATAAGTTTCAAAGCTCCTTATCCGCGCATCACGATGACTCAGGCCATACTCGACGCTACAGGTTTCGACATAACCGGTAAAACCGAAGAGGAACTGCGTGCCTTCTGCAAGGCCAACGGCATAGAAGTTGAAGACTCGATGGGCAAGGGAAAACTGATAGATGAAATTTTCGGCGAGAAGTGTGAGGGCAGTTTCATACAGCCTACGTTCATTATCGACTATCCTATAGAGATGTCACCGCTTACCAAGCGTCATCGTCATAATCCAGAACTCACCGAACGCTTTGAACTTATGGTCAACGGCAAGGAATTAGCCAATGCTTACAGTGAGTTGAATGACCCAATCGACCAATACGAACGTTTCGTAGAGCAGATGAAACTCTCTGACAAGGGTGACGATGAAGCTATGATAATAGATCAAGACTTTATCCGCGCTCTTGAATACGGTATGCCACCCACATCAGGTTTGGGTGTAGGTATGGACCGCCTCGCTATGTTGCTCACCGGTCAGACCACAATACAGGAAGTGCTCCTCTTCCCACAGATGCGTCCTGAGAAGAAACAGACCAAGGCCGAAGGTGACGAAGCCACAGCAGCTGACGAAAACACCGTAGAGGCATGAATACGATAGGTAAAATAGCAGTTCTGGGAGGTGGAAGCTGGGCTACTGCACTTGCCAAGCTATTAGCAGCCAATACCGACAGATTGCTGTGGTACATGCGCCGTCGTGACCGTATAGAAGGTTTTAAAAAATACGGTCATAACCCGATGTATCTTACTGATGTCAATTTTGATACAGCCCGTATAGACTTCAGTGACGATATAAATGAGGTGTGCAGCAAGGCCGACACATTGGTGGTGGCTGTGCCTTCACCTTATCTGAAGACACATATTGATAATCTGACGGTTGATATTTCAGGTAAGAACATAGTTTCGGCCGTCAAGGGTATAGTGCCTGATGATAATCTGATTGTCACGGATTACTTTATGGAGCGTTTCGGCTGCGCCGAACAGAATCTTATGGTAATAGGTGGACCGTGTCACGCTGAAGAGGTGGCACTTGACCGTCTGAGCTATCTTACCATCGGCTGTCATGACCTGCAGAAGAGTGCTGCTTTTGCGTCTTGCCTCGCCGGTAAGAAGATGAAAACCATAACCAGTTCTGACGTAGAAGGCATAGAGTATGGTGCTGTGCTTAAAAATGTCTATGCCATAGCTGCCGGTATAATCAGCGGTATGAAAGCAGGTGACAATTTCATGGCCATGATGGTGTGTAACGCCGTGCGTGAGATGCGCCGTTTCGTAGACGCCATATCGCCGATAGAGCGCGACATCTGCCGTTCGGCCTATTTAGGTGACCTGCTTGTGACATCGTACAGCCGCTTCTCACGCAATCATAACTTCGGCGCCATGATAGGCAAAGGTCTAAGCGTCAAGGCAGCTATCATGGAGATGGATATGGTGGCCGAAGGTTACTATGGTACTAAGTGTATACACGAAGTCAACGCACAACGCTGTGGTGTGGATATGCCGATAGCCGAGTGTGTGTACTCGATACTTTACGAAGGCCGCAATCCGCGCAGGGCCTTACGCTCAATATCTGACTGTTTCAAGTGATCACATAAGCCGTCCGCCGACTGAACAAAACAGCCCCCGGACGGCTTATATTATCAGATAACCTATTATAAAGACAATGAAAACAATCGATCTTGATATTCAGTATGCTGAATATTTCGCTCTCAAGCAGTATGAAGCCCTTAAGGACAAGTCAGTGACCGCTCTTACAACCCTCGATATGGGTACAGGAGCCGGTAATGATTTCCTCGGATGGCAAAAGCTCCCTTCTGAAACACCTGCCGATCTTCTTGATCGTATCAACAAGACAGCCGCACGTCTGCGTGCCAATTGTGACTATGTAGTATGTGTAGGTATCGGAGGTAGCTATCTCGGTGCAAAGGCTGTGATTTCGGCACTTTCAAATATGTTTGCTGATTTCTATGGTCCAAAGCCCAACGAGCCTAAAGTACTTTTCGCCGGTCAGAATATCGGCGAGGAATATATGTCAGAACTGTCGAAGCTGCTCGAAGGTAAGAAATTCGGTATTATCGTAATCTCGAAATCAGGTACTACCACAGAACCTGCCATTGCCTTCCGTATGCTTAAGGACCAGCTTGAAAAGCAGGCTGGCAAGGAGGCTGCCAAGGATCTTATCGTGGCTGTGACCGATGCCAGCAAGGGTGCTCTGCGCACTCTCGCTACTCAGGAGGGATACGAAACATACGTAATTCCTGACAATGTTGGCGGACGTTTCTCAGTGCTCACACCGGTAGGTCTGCTGCCTATAGCTGTAGCCGGTTTTGATGTTACCAAGCTTATAGATGGTGCCGCCGCTATGGAAGAGGCAACAAAGCATCCTGGCGACGACAACATCGCGCAGACTTATGCACGTATGCGTAACGCCCTTTACGAGAGTGGCAAGAAGATAGAGATTCTCGTCAACTTCAATCCTAAGCTGCATTACTTCTCGGAGTGGTGGAAACAGCTCTACGGTGAGAGCGAGGGTAAGGACGGCAAGGGTATATTCCCAGCTTCTGTAGACCTTACTACCGATTTGCACTCAATGGGTCAGTGGATTCAGGAAGGTGAACGCACAATCTTCGAAACTGTGATTTCAGTTGAGGAGCCCAGTGTAGAACACCGTATTCCTAAGGATGCCGCTAATCTTGACGGTATCAACTATATCGCCGGCAAGCGTGTTGATGAGGTGAACAAGATGGCTGAACTCGGTACTCTGCTTGCTCATGTAGACGGTGGTGTACCTAATATCCGTATCAAGGTACACACTCTTGACGAGCACACTATGGGTCAGCTCATTTATTTCTTCGAGAAGGCCTGTGGTATTTCGGGTTATATACTTGGCGTAAATCCTTTTAATCAGCCTGGTGTTGAGGCTTACAAGAAGAATATGTTCGCTCTGCTTGAGAAGCCCGGTTATGAAAATGAGACTGCCGCTATTAAGGCAAAACTTGCTGAAAAGAAGTAATTAATAAGCAGGCATAGATAAAGACAGGCTCTCGAAGTTGCAACT
>CAYNUE010000174.1:0-4236 GCA_964400325.1 uncultured Sangeribacter sp.
AATGTAGGCCACGCATAACTCCACGAGAGGAACAAGATTCGTTGTCCTGTACAAAGTTAATCTGTCCTACCTCGTGGTCAAATGCCTTTTTATTATAACTTTCGAAAAAGTAACCACGTGCGTCAGTAAATACCTTTGGCTCAAGAATCAGAACACCTTCGATATCAGTTTCAATTATATTCATAACTTAGTCAAGGTTTTTACTACCGGTACGGTCTATTTCGGTTATAACTTTTATCAAATACTGGCCATATTGATTTTTTAGCATCGGCTGAGCCAGTTCTTCCATTTTTTTCTTAGAAATCCAACCCTGACGATAAGCAATACCTTCGAGACAGGCGATTTTAAGACCTTGACGTTTTTCCAGCACTTCAACATAGATAGAAGCCTCAGCTAAAGAATCGTGTGTGCCGGTATCGAGCCAAGCAAAACCACGAGGCAATGTCTGTACTTTCAGTTCGCCGTCAGATAAAAATTTCTGATTAACGGTAGTTATTTCTAGTTCGCCGCGAGCCGAAGGTTTTATATTTTCAGCTACTTCGATTACTTTATTAGGATAGAAATACAGTCCTACAACCGCATAATTACTTTTAGGATTTTCAGGTTTTTCTTCTATGGACAGACAGTTTCCCTCCTTATCGAATTCCGCCACCCCGTAACGTTCTGGGTCGTTGACCCAATAACCAAAGACAGTAGCTTTACCATCTTCTTCAGCCATTTTGACTGCCTCTGTGAGTACATGTGAAAATCCAGCGCCATGAAAGATATTGTCACCTAAAACCAGACATACACAGTCATCACCGATAAAATCTTTTCCTATTATAAAAGCTTGTGCCAGACCGTCGGGAGAAGGCTGTTCAGCATACGTAAAATTGACTCCATAGTCAGCCCCATCGCCTAACAGACGTTTAAAGGCAGGTAAATCTTGTGGCGTAGAGATAATCAGTATATCACGTATACCAGCTAACATCAATGTGGAGATGGGATAATATACCATCGGTTTGTCGTAGATGGGCAACAATTGTTTGCTTACCCCCTTCGTGATAGGGTAGAGACGTGTGCCGGAGCCACCGGCAAGAACAATTCCTTTCATAATTGAAGCACGGGTTGGTTTTTGGCAAAGTTACAATTTTGAGTTTGCTTCTCAAAATGACTTCAAAAAGTTATGGGTAAAAAAATGTAAAATCGGTCTTTTGAGTAAAGAAAATCATTACCTTTGTCGTATGAAAGTGCTTTATTTGATAAGAAGGTGCGCTCCGCTTGATGGAGCGGCACGGACTTTACTCAGACTGATAGAGAGCAATCCGTCGGTCGAGGCGCATATTGTATGTCGTTACAGTTTCGGTCGAATTGATGGTGTAGCTGTAGATGAGGTAGACTCACGTGCTGCCTTACAGACTGTTATAGCAGATGGAAATTATGATATAATACATTATTTCCGTACCTCGGGGTATGAATTGTTCGATTGGGCTGTGAAGTCCTTACACCGCCTTAAACTTGACATTCCAATAATCACTACTATATGTCAGAGACCCTCTTATCCTCAGTTGCTGCCCTCAGTGGCAGAGCTGACACGTTCCACACGTGTTGTGATGATAGATCGTGCCGCTATGCGCGATCCGTTGTTTGACTTTGTGGCTACTGACAGGAAAAGGCATATTTATTTCGGTGCTACACAAAGAGACATTGAATTGACAGAAAGACTGGCCGCAGCCTGGGTACCTACACCAGGTCAGGTTATTTTTGGTCGAGGAAGTACACCAGGTAAAGTACCTGCCGACTATTGTAAAATCACTGACCGTATAACCACCCCTGGTAAACATGTTGTAATAGCCGGTATACCTGCTGACAGTTCTGTGCGTCGTCAGGCTGAAGGACGCGATTATGTGGAAATGGTCGATGCTCTTCCTTATGATGAATGGCTGAAATTATGTGTGGAATTCGATGTGTTTCTTTACTATCTCCCGAAGATGGGCCATTCTTCCATAGATGGTACTCTTGGCCAGGCAATGATGTTGGGTAAACCGGTAGTGTATTATGGTCCGCCTGCTCCCGCTGAGCGTCTGGTGCATGGTGTCAATGGTTTTGTGGCTAAAGACCCCTCTGAGATACCAGCTTATTGTGACCGTCTTGGTGCCGACGCGGAACTGCGTCATCGCATGGGGGCCGCAGCTCGAAAATCTACAGTTTCCGACTTCTCCATGGCTGCTTGTGTCCGTGCCTATAATGCACTCTATAAAGAAGTAGTGTCAGAAGTAAAGGCAGGACGTAAGCCTGTGCCTGTAAAGGTTCCTATATCTTACCGTAAGCATTTTGCCCGTTATTCCTGGCGTGGCTGGTTGCGTTCGGAGTTGGCTGGTAGTGTTATAGAACGTTTAAGTCACCGTCTGAAACCATTGCCAGAAAGAACTTAATTATCATAAGTCTTATCTTCCCTCTGTTAAGTAGCTCGTATAAATTGAAAGATGAAAGTACTTTTTGACCCACAGATTTTTACTTCGCAGGTATATGGCGGAGTATCCAAATATTTTGCTGAAGTTATGACACGTATGCCCTCGGGGAGTTGGACTGTACCGGGGTGGTTATCGAATAATGAGTATGCGCGTCATTACGGGCTGTTCAAACAGATACCTTTTTTCCCGAGAAAAGATTTCAGAGGGAAAGGACGTATGATGGTGGAAATAATCAAACCTACTGCCTTGGCTTATATGCGACTTAATAGAAATAAGTATGATGTGGTGCATCAGACTAATTTTGACACTTATCTCTTTAAGGCCATAGGCAATAAACCTCTAGTGACTACCTATCATGACATTAATTTCCTTACAGAACATAACTATGTGCCTCGTATGGTGAAACTTCAGACTGCTTCTCTGAAGCGTGCTGATGCTGTGGTAGCGGTGAGTCATAATACCAAAGCTGACATGTTACGTCACTTTGATATTGACCCTGACAAGGTTACAGTTATACACCACGGGATAGACATGCCAGTGATACCAGAGTCATTAAACGAACGTGTAGTGAAAGACCCCTATATTTTGTATGTGGGTGCCCGTCATCTTTTTAAAAATTTTGATACTTTTATTACTGCTTTTGCCCAGATAGCGAAACGTTATCCTGAAGTTAAGGTAGTATGTACACGTAGTGACATTACACCCTCAGAAAGTGAGATGTTGAGGCGTCTCGGAATCGCTGAGCGTGTACAGGTGGTAAAAGCTGATGAAACTACTTTAAACAGACTGTATAGAGATGCTCTGTTCTTTGTATTTCCATCCAAATATGAGGGATTCGGTATGCCAATACTGGAAGCTATGGTTAATGGTTGCCCTGTAGCATTGGCCAATGCAAGTTGTTTTCCGGAAATAGCTGGAGATAGTGGTCTATATTTTGATCCTGCTGATGTCGACTCTATAGCAAATGCTTTGGTGCGTATGCTTGATGATAAGAATTTAAGGTTAGAATTGCGTCAGAAGGGCTATAAACGTGCTGCAGATTTTTCATGGCAACGTACTGCTGATAAACATATAGAGTTATATAGAAGTCTTCTTTAGAAGTCCTCCATATTTCTCTAAGTCATTTAGGCTTATCCTTTAGAATGCCTTTACACTGCGCAGGGATGAGTCATTATTGATGGGTTTTTTGAAAGAAAAGGAGATATTTTGCGGTGAGAAAGTGTGAAAAAGTTAAAAATAGGGTTATTTTTTTAGGTAGTATAGTTTGTATTTCAAAAATAGTTAGTAACTTTGCACAGTTTTTGATAGCAAAAAAATTGTTTTATTATTTTAAGTTCTAAAGACATGAAGAAGATTTTCCTTTCACTTGCTGTTGTTGCAAGTGTAGCCCTCGTATCTTGCGGTGGTAACAAGAATGCTGAAAATAACGCTGAAGAAGCTGCTGCTGCTACTGAAACTGTTGTTGCAGAAGTTGCTATTGACAGCGCTTGCTGCGGTGACAGCGCTTGTGCTGACACTGTTGTTGCTGTTGCTGCTGAGGTTGCCACTCCCGACGCTAAGTAAAAAAGCACAACTTAATGTGAGTTAAGTCAGTAAATACTATCTCTAACTCACGGATTGGCCGCAAGAAGGCTAAAATAATATAGCAAAGGTAATTGTCCCACTTGACGGAACAGTTACCTTTGTTTTTTAGTGGTATACCTAAAAATAGAAAATTAAAACAGAAAAACTTAGACAAAAATATTGGCCGTGTAGTCTACGTAGACTACACGGCCAATATTTT
>CAYNUE010000175.1:0-4231 GCA_964400325.1 uncultured Sangeribacter sp.
GTGAAAAGACATTTCCGGAATAAAGTGCTATACTGATATTGAAAAAATATCGGTAGGTCCCCGACCTCTCTTGGTGAAATATCTACCTCTCTATACTTCAGAACAGGCTCGAAGACATGAGGTGAGACCAGGAATAACAGGCTGGGCACAATGTCATGGCCGTAATGCAATCTCATGGAAAAAGAAATTTGAACTTGATGTATGGTATGTAGACAACATAAGCTTTCTTACAGACTGTAGGGTAATTCTTACAACCATTAAAAAAGTTCTAAAACGTGACGGAATATCTGCTGAGGGACAAGCAACAGCAGAAGCCTTCAATGGGAATAATTAAAAAGATGAAAGACATAGCGATATACGGTGCCGGTGGATTTGGACGTGAAATTTTCTGTCTATTGAAAAGAATAAACCATGAAACAGAACCTACCTGGAATATCATAGGTTTTTTTGATGATGGTATCGAGACAGGTACAGAAAACGAATATGGAAGGGTATTGGGAGATCTTGATACTCTGAACAGATGGTCAGACCCACTTTCAGTAGTGTTTGCAATTGGTTCTCCTAAGATTGTGGAGTATCTATTTAGTAAAATCACTAATCAGAATATAGACTTTCCGAATATAATTGCCCCTGACTTATTATTTCTTGACCATGCTAATGTACGTATGGGCAGCGGGAATGTCTTCTGTTCACGCTGTCTTGTATCCTGCAATGTTAGCATCGGTGATTTCAACATGTTTAACGGATATATAACTGTGGGACATGATACAGAAATCGGCAGTTTCAACTCTATAATGCCTGCTGTAAAAATTTCTGGCGGAGTAAAAATTGGTAACCGTAATTTTCTAGGAGTCAATTCTGTTGTATTACAGTACAAGAATATTGGAAATGACACTATTATAGGTGCTTCAAGTGTAGTGTTGCGCAACACCAAAGACGGATATACCTACGTTGGAAATCCAGCAAAAAAAATACAATATTAAATTATGGAAATTAAAGAATTTATTGAAAAATTCGCCGATATCTTCGACGATACAGATGCCTCTATTCTCACACCTGTCACCAATTTCCGTGAACTTGATGAATGGTCCTCCCTCAGTGCACTAGGTGTAATTGCTTTTGCCGATGAGGAATTTGGTGTTGAGCTTACCGGAAATGAACTCCGCGGTGTAAACACAATTCAGGAACTTTATGGCCTGCTGAATAATAAATAAACCGTATGGCCTTTCTTGACATAAGAAATGTTTCTCTCAGAGGTATCTCGGCCTGTGTGCCATCGGCAAAAGATAATATAGCTGAGGTCTACAGGTGGGAGGGAGCGGAGAGCTTCAGTTCGTCAACGGGAATAATATCCCGTCGACGAACTGAAGCTGGAGTTACAGCAGGTGATCTCTGTAAGCAGGCAGCGGAAAAACTTATTGAATCTCTTGGTTGGAAAAAAGAAGAGATTGGAATACTGGTATTCGTAAGTCAGACTCCTGACCACATGCTTCCGGCTACTTCTTGCGCTCTGCAGGAGCATCTGGGTCTTTCCAAAGAATGTTATACACTTGATATTTCCCTCGGCTGTTCAGGTTGGGTATACGCCCTGAGCGTTATCAGTGCTCTGATGCAGAACGGAACTATTGGAAAAGGCCTACTTCTGGCCGGTGATACAGTTACGAAGATATGTTCGCCGGAAGATAAGAGTACATTCCCTTTATTTGGAGATGCCGGTACAGCGACCGCACTGCAACACGATACTGAGTCTATGGGTATGAAGTTCGTTTTCAATACTGACGGCAAGGGTTACGAGACTATAATATGTCGGGATGGCGGCTTCCGTAGGCCGTTCAGTGAGGATTCACTGAAGAAAATCATTCTTGGAGAGAATTTCTCACGTTGTGGCACAGACCTTGAACTTGATGGTATAGAAGTGTTCTCTTTTGGCATCTCCAAAGCTCCTAAATCAGTGAAACAGCTTTGTGAGCACTTTGCTCTTGAACCGGATAACATCGATATCTATACTTTTCATCAGGCCAACCGTATGATGAACGAGATGATCCGGAAAAAGCTCAGACTTCCTGCGAAAAAGGTACCGTACAGTATGGACGAGTTCGGTAATACTTCGTGCGCCTCCATACCTCTGACGCTGGTCACACGTGAGCGCGACAGACTTACTTCAGAAAGACTGAAGCATGTGGCCTGTGGCTTCGGAGTAGGTCTTTCATGGGGTAGTGTATATTTTGAAACAGATAGAATCACAATCCCGCAACTAATTGAAACATGAACAGCACATTTAATCCCTTTTCCCTTGCGGGTAAGACAATTCTAGTTACAGGTGCTTCCTCAGGTATCGGCAGGGCTACCGCTATAGCCTGCTCGAAAATGGGTGCGGACATTGTGATAACCGGGCGGAATAAAGAAAAACTTACGGACACACTTCGTCTTCTTGAGGGAGATAATAATTCTTATGTAACAGCGGATCTTACAGATACAGAGCAGACTGATACTCTGATTTCTCAACTTCCCCGACTGACCGGAGTGGTTCATTGCGCAGGCATAGGTGACAGGTCGCTGCTCAGGGCTGTTAAGGAAAAAGATATTTCTAGAGTGATGCGGACTAATTTTGAATCACCGGTATTGCTTCAGAAAGCATTGCTCAAAAGTAAAAAGCTTCTTCCCTCCTCTTCAGTTGTCTTCATAGCCTCAAGGGCGCCGTTCGCACCAACTGTAGGTAACGGAATCTACGCTGCTTCTAAAGGTGCCCTTATCGCTTATGCCAAGGTACTTGGTCTTGAAGTGGCAAATCGTCTGATAAGGGTTAATTGTGTATGTCCAGCAATGGTATGGACAGAACTAATCGAACGTGATGCGGAAATGACAGGAACCGATTACCATGAAGCAGAAAAGTCATATCCTCTCGGACGATATGGGAAGCCTGAGGATGTGGCTAATCTTGTAGTCTATCTTCTCTCCGATGCCAGTAGTTGGATGACTGGTAGCTGTATTGATATAACAGGCGGAGGTGAGTTTACTTTAAAATCATGATAATGGCAGCTTTTATAAAAGCTATTTCATATTTTCTTCCTCAGGGTAGGGTTACCAATGAGGAACTGGTGACAGAATTTCCGGAATGGACCGTTGAGAAAATTGCCGATAAGGTAGGAGTAAACTGTCGACATGTAGCCTCTAATGATGAAACTGCAACTGATTTAGCAGTAAAGGCGGCGGAGAACCTGTTTGTACATAATCCTGGAATCACGAGGAAGGATATAGATTTTGTAATTCTGTGTACACAAAGTCCAGATTATTTTTTACCATCATCTGCATGTATTATTCAGGACAGACTTGGAATTCCTACCACGTGCGGAGCCTTTGATTTCAATCTTGGTTGTTCAGGGTACATCTATGGCCTAGCTGTTGCGAAGGGCCTGGTATGTGCTGGAATAGCAGAAAACATATTATTGTTGACAGCAGAAACATACACAAAGTATATTCACCCGAAAGACAAGGGTAATCGAACAATATTTGGAGATGGCGCGACTGCAACCCTAATCTCTACAGAAGGCTTCGCGGAAATCGGCAATTTTGCTCTTGGAACAAACGGGGCTGGTGCGGAGAATCTCATAGTTAGAACTGGAGCAGCCAGATATCCACAAAAGATTGAAGATTTGAAATTTGATGAAAATGGCAATCCCTGTTCTTCTGATTATCTGTTTATGAATGGTTCGGAGATATTTACTTTTACCCAAAAGAATGTTCCACTTGTTGTAAAACAGACGCTTGAGAAGAATGAGCTTGGTATAGATGAAGTAAATATGTTTGTATTCCATCAGGCTAACAGTTACATGCTTAATTTTTTGCGAAAGAAAATTAAAATAGCTCCTGAGAGATTCTATATTAATATGTCAGAGATTGGTAATACAGTGAGCAACAGTATTCCTATCGCACTTGCAGATGCAAGAAAAGAAAGTAGACTCTTTGGACCGATTCTAATCTGTGGATTCGGTGTAGGTTATTCATGGGGTGGTTGTGTATTGAATTATGGAAACTAAAAATATGCGCGATAGAATATATCTCTGTCTTGCTCACATGAGCGGCAGAGAAATGGACTTTATAAAGGAGGCATTCGACACCAACTGGGTTGTACCGATGGGACCGAACGTCAACGGTTTCGAGAAGGACCTCGCTGAATATGTCAACCACAGGAAGAATGGGCAGTCACCGCTGCACAAGTCGGTGGTGGGGC
>CAYNUE010000176.1:0-2385 GCA_964400325.1 uncultured Sangeribacter sp.
TCACATAAGTTGTAGCCGATCTTGTTATAAGTTGGACCTTGGACCTGTACTTGAGTTAATGCTTACTTTAAATCGATTGATAGATTATCTTTTTCCAGCTGTAAATGATGAATTGCTGCTATAAATTTGTATTTCATACTATGTTGATTTATATTATTGCTCACTATGGAAGTATATATGCACTCTAGCTAGTACGATGCTCCTTGATATGCTCAGAATTCTTGACGTCTTTTTTCCGTTATTTCGTTGTAATCTTGTTCCATATTCTTAGAAATACCGCCTAATATCTATGTTCGGCGCTATATCATTTCTAAGTATAAGTAGATTAAGCCTATCGCCTAATAGTTATGCTATCATTCCCGCCCAAAACCCATATGGAAACTCTTTACCGACTTTGCCATCAACGAATTTGTTTAAGGAGGTCTTGAAATAATATATGTCATTGGTAGAACCTAACATAACGATTTTACTTCTTGTATTCGAAGTGGTAATTTCATATAGTCTTTCCTGGTTATAAATTACAAAATATTGAGGAGAATAATTCATAGTGCCAGTAATTGTAAAGTTTCTTTATTTAACTAAAGACAGAAGAATTCGCTTAAGGTCGCTTAACCAATCTTCGCATGGCTCATCTAATGGAGCAATGTCAATTCTTTTACGGGCAAACGTTTCGACAACAGCCTTTAGCCATTCAAACGCAATTTTAGATTTTTGAATTTCAGATAATCCATCAGTTTCAAATTGAACCCAATCAGTAAATTCCATTAATTGAATAGAGACGCCCGTTAAAACCGAATACTCATTTTGTCTGTCAGTAATTTCCTTTTTAAGCATTAAGTTAGAATCTACTATGAAACCTGCTATTTGAACTCCCTGATTATATTCCAACTTATCCTTGAGTTCGGATAATTCTTCATAAAGGTATGGTTTCCCAAATTTAGCATCCCATGATTCAACAATGATTTTACCATCACGGAGTTCTATGTCTCCAATATTACCGTGTTTCTTGTTAGCCGAGCGCATTTGAGAAAGAGGCACCAAATCTAATTCGATAATGTGTTCTGAACAAAGTGCTTGCATCAAACCGTGTATCACAACCTCAAATGCACGCGCGGAATACTGGGTTTGATTAAAGAACCCCGATAAAATTAAAGTAGTTTCATCAAGAGAGAGGACTGGTAGATTAGGCAAAATTGCACAAGTCTCATCGGCTAATGCTTCAAAGTTATTTGAACGATTTATCAGTAAAGACATAAAGTAGTGCAAAGCAGGCAATGGATCAATGCTACCATCTTCAAGCGCATCCACTACTGAAATCCATTCCACAAAGGGCCCTCGCATATCTGCTTTATAGAGTTGGGAGTAAGGATAATTTTCAGCTAAGGAACGAGTCATCATAACCCCGTACTGATTTATATTAAGCAGTCCTTTCTCACGTAAGAAGGGGGTATTATATGTTTTATCTAAGACTCGCATTGGAATACCCTCAACCCATGAAAACCTGTTACGCTGGGTTGATCCTTTATGTAGACGAATTGATTGTGAAGGCGCTAAACTTTTTATTGTAATTTGCAGGAATGCGAGCCCTACTAAAGCCCGCCCCGTCTCGCTTGTTATTCCATTAACAAGTTTGTCGAGTAAAATCTTAGTTTCTTTAGATACTTTTGAAAAGTCATACGTTGAAATATTACTATACAAATCCTCAAGGAAACCATTATTTAATTGCTCTTGAATGGATGCATATCTCCTATTAGCGTCTTCGTTAGTTTGTCCCTCAAAAAACACTATTGCATCTTTATCGTAGTGTAATTCACTACGATTTTTATACACGTCTAAGTGTATTTCTTGCTTCTTTTTCATTGAACTAATGATTTGTTAAGTTGAACACTTTCAGGTAAAAGCGTAGGAAACTTATATGGAAGAAGCCATTCGTCCTCTTTCATTTGAGGATTAGTAGACTGATTTCTAATCTCAAAGGCAAGTTCTCTAAGCATCAGAGCTTTACTCAATACAAGGTCTGCACTAATATTCCACAAAGTAGCGAGTTGGTTTGTGGTCAAATTTTGACTTACAGTTTCTCCTGAAAGTATTGATGAGAATATATTCGCATCCGGGAGAGTTGTTTCAATCAATTCACAGCATAGTTTAGATGGGTATTGGTAATAACCATTTAATTGTACCAAGTCTGCTTTTATGTGATTGAGTATCAATTCCCGGTCGAGAACTTTCCAGGCCATAGTTACCCCTGTCCAATTTTTGGAGTTAATAACCATCATAATGGTATTAACAGGCATATCCCACTTTGTAGATGGAACAATTTTTATGGTAGTGTTTTCGGTCTTCTGTGCAGAGGTCTCTGTTACATCAATTACTAAAATATCTGAC
>CAYNUE010000176.1:2395-4198 GCA_964400325.1 uncultured Sangeribacter sp.
GATTGATTATGGGTAATTATAGTAGCAAAAATTTTTTTGAAAGTGTAGCAAAAAAATCTCTATTCTTTAAAGTATCCTCATTGTTTGATTTAGAAGATATAGTTTTAATTGCAGCGGTTGCTTTCTTACGGTAAGCTGCTGTTAGGTCTCTTTTACGTTTTCTGAACGACAAGGTTGCATTCGCTTCTAAAAGTTCCAATTGAAAAGGAAATTTTGTATCAAAAACCTGTATACGTATTGCTAATGCAAGCATACGTGCAAGTTGAGGTGGAACGGAATTACCGATCTGATGAATTGCAACTAAGCGAGATCCATTTATTTTGTAATCATCAGGAAAAGTTTGTAGGCGTTTATATTCAGAAACGGCAAAATATCGACTATCCCAATGTAATGGGCCAGTATATTGTCCACCTTGAGCTTTAATGGTTCTAACGGGTTCTTCAGGATCGGCCTTGTACATAAAATCTGAGAACTTTGAACGCCACGCGAAAATTGGATTTGGATGTCCCATCTCAGATGTATAGAAACTATAATTTAGTCCTGGTGGTATATCATTTATAAGATGACCAAATCGTCCTGAAATTCCAACTTTCTGTTCTTCAGAAGTAAGAGATAACCCTTTAACCGCAGTGCCCGCATTATAAAATGGAATACCTCGAGAATCTGGACCATGAGTAGGTCGAGGAAATTTAAAAGTACCATTTTTGAGACCTACAATTATAAGCCTCTCTCTATGTTGAGGGACTCCAAAATCAGCTGCATCCAAAATCATATAGTGAAGCTTATAGCCCACCTCTTCGAAACTCTTACGAATTTCTTCCCAAGCTTCGCCATTTTGCGCTCCAATGATACCGTATACATTCTCAAATAGAAATCCTT
Source organism: uncultured Sangeribacter sp. (assembly GCA_964400325.1). Lineage (GTDB taxonomy): Bacteria > Bacteroidota > Bacteroidia > Bacteroidales > Muribaculaceae > Lepagella. Next base: position 3,275 of record CAYNUE010000176.1, read on the forward strand.
TAGGTTTGAGTTGAGTAAGTAAACGCACGTATTCACGAAATAATACACCCCTCGCGTCAGAAGTGCCTAAAACTCCTGACGCTCTTCTTCCGGCAGCACTGAAAGTTTGACAAGGGGGCCCTCCAATGATAAAATCAATGTTACCTATATTGGAGGCTTCGTACTCTCGAATATCGATACAGTTGACTTTACTGTGATTAAATTTTTTGCCCTTTCCGGAATTTATTCGTAAGGTTTCTGCAAATTTAGATTCAATCTCAACAGATTCAATTATATCAAAACCGAGGTCGTGAAAACCTATATCAAGACCACCTGCTCCTGAGAACAGACTGAGTGTTTTGATAGTACCGCTATTAGATGAAGAAATATAATGCAACAAAGCCTCCCCAAAAAGGTCAGGCCAACCTGGAGTATTGAAAGAGCAATTTAGTGCATCACAAATATCTTTGATAGTTGATACGTTTTCTATGTCATCCTCAAAAAGGGTTCTTTGATATTGCATCATATTAAGCGGAAAGCTTCCTCATAGGCAGGCAGGCGACCAACCCTTTTGCGACTACAAGGAAGTTTCTATATATGCTGAATATAAGTTATACTTGCATTGTGTGGTCTTTTGTCTGCGCAATCGCATATAGATTGCAAAGATAATAATTTTTTCTGAGATTATCGCTAAGAATTAGCTGGAAAATTTGGGTGCAGAGTGCTGAGTCTGGGGAGGTAGGCTAATTAGAGCCTACTAAGGGGCATTATGGGTAGAGTCCCATCTCATGTGGTTATGCTTCTTAGAAGATACACAGCCATCCTGCCTACATTGTCATTAAGAATTCGTATTCTTTCTTATAACGCTTATGCCGTTCTAAATCTTTCTCTGTGGGATCTGGAATACGGCTAATATCCATATTGTTTTCCAAATCATTCAGTTTG
>CAYNUE010000177.1:0-4107 GCA_964400325.1 uncultured Sangeribacter sp.
TGAAGTCTTTTGTTCGAGACCTTAGGCTCGATTCACGAAAACCCGGCGGCGCCGCAACACCTTATTCATTGGTTTTGTTGATACCAAGATACTTTTCAATTATCTCCAATATAGATCTGAGCTCTTTAGATGCTCCTGAACCAGGTATAATTTTTTTTATGAATGGGAATGGAATTTTATAACCAACCCGTTTTACTATTTCATCTGAAACAATAAGACGCCATTCACGTTCATATTGCCAAATTAGACCTTTTGTAATTAGTGCTTTTAGCAGACGATATTCCGTTTCTTGACGAATTTTATCATTTATTTTGCCTATTCCAATCCTATAGGCATTACCTGAAGTTATTACTTGAGGCTTAGAAGAATAATATACAGGGAAAAGACCATTAATAATAATTCGTTTAAGGGTTTCTTTATCAATATATCCATTTAGATAGTCCCTCTTTGAATTCCAATAAAAAACGGAATGGTTATCAAATACAAAATCAAAAATCCGCTCTACATCATATTCTACACAGAAGCCTTGAAAGTTCTGAGCATAATGAGCCCACATTAAATCATCATATTCGTACGGTTTCGCAAAATCCTGTACGAAGCATGCAATGCGATATTTTTGATTCTTTAATTGTTCAATATATTTATCGACTTTCCATTTTAGATTAAAATAGTAATCATCAAAAGACTTAGACCGATTATTCAATTGCAAGATTGGATAAACTTGGGGGGAATAAATGTCCTGCTTTTTCCTTTTTGCAGAATATATTTGAGACTTCTCTGTTTGAGAAAATAAATCACACTTTTCGGTAAATTTATCTAAACAATACATTTGAAAGTCTTTCTCAACTTCGAGTTGGCAATCGTTAGGATCATTGAACGTTAATGGGTCTGCTAACCAAAGAAGTTGATTCGCAACGTCTGAAAGATTGTTTATTGTAGGACGATAAAACTTTTTAAGAGAAAACTTTAGATGCTCTCTCTTAATATCCATTGAAGTTTCTATCGGTATATTTGAAAGACCGATATTTGCTGCATCATAATCAATAGTCAAATGTTTTATTAACTCAATCTGCCATTCCATAGACTTATATCTTTATTAAACAAAGTTTTCGTATTCCTCGCGGGTTATCGGAGTCTCAGGGTCAACAATCAGCACCTCGTCGTATGTCAGCCCATAGAGGTGATATACGATGTGGTCGACCTCTAATAATAACCGTTTGTGGGAATCTGTAGCTCTCTCACACAGAAGCATATCCACTATTGCTTCAATTTTCTTTTGTTCAGGCTCGGCCACCCTGGGTATGAAAAGTTTACGAACGTTTATTGGTTTGACTTCTGCAAATGTACGGCCTTTTTCTTGAGAGATCTCTTGATAGAAATAGTTCGTAAGTGTGCTATTAAGAATTGCTAAAACATACTTATACGAATAGCTGCAGCCCGGTTTAAGACGAAGTGTCAAAATCGAGTTTAAGGGGTAGAAATCATTGTCATCATAAACAGCACGAATAGAATCTGAAGTCTGACGCATAATAATTTTTTCACCTTTAAACAGTTCTTCATAACGAGGCCAATTTAGAGCCCACCAAGGTATCAGACCATTTTTAGTTTCTCTACGTTTATCAAGTTTCTCTTTATAAGGCATCGCAAAAGCTTGAGCATTTGGATAAAGAGATATGTCAGTATCCTTTGTTGTATAAATTATATGCCTTTTATCCCAATTTAACTTATATCGGTCTATGTCACCTCCTAAAAGAAGGCGACGTAGAATCCCAGTCTCAATTGAATGATCGGTGATATCACGTTCTGTTACAATAAAGGCTTTATTGCAACCTGTAGAAATACCGGCTGCCATTTCGTGGGCAATATCATCAATTGTAACGGAGGAAGCTTTTACTTTTTTTAGAAGGTTAATACTTGACAAGGAGATACCTATAACTGCTCCCGGTAGTGACAAATTCGAAATCGCTGATACAATTTGTCCGGTTGCATTCCATTCAATGAAAGAATTGTCAACGTTCTTGAAATCGATATATAAGTATGAGTAATCTTCTTTCTTAGTTTTTCTAACTACTATGACACAAGTGGGAACAACTGCTTCCTCAAAAACATCTTCACCAATGTTGGCGATAGTTATTATTTGATTCTCGCTTATAAGGAATCGTCTTGTTTTCTCGTATTCGTTTTGTGAAAGAAGAGTATTAGGAACGATATATGAGAAAATCCCGTTTTCTTTAGATATCTTTTGTGCAAGTGAAGTGAAGTAGTTATAGGTATCAGGCGTACGCATATGTACATTTGCATACAATCCTTTTAATAGTTTCTTGTCTTCTTTTGATAAAAATGCACCGTATGGTGGATTACCAATGACGATGTCAAAGCCACCTTTAGCGAATACATCGGAGAACCATGTATGCCAAAGGAAGAAGTCTGTATTGGCTGAGGGGTCTAATCCTTGTGGTAATGTGATACCTTTGTCAAAGAGTTGTCGACGAACATTATGGATAATGTCGGTGAAAAGACGGTCGCGTTGTGCATGATCAGAAGTCTTGTAGTAAGACATCAAAGAAGATATTAAAGACTCTCTTTCAGAATTATCGGAATCGAATAATCTTGACTGACTGCTAATTTTTGTTAGATCGGAGAGGTCAATGCCGTTGTAGCTTTCAAGAAGCGAATTGCCCTGCATTATCTTGAAGTGCAAGTTAGGCAGAGGAATTGGCTCTTTTTCCTCGACAATCATCGCCAACCAAAAACGGAGACGAGCAATATCAACTGCGCCCTTCTCAATATCCACACCATAAATGTTCTGCTCCATTATGTGGCGTTTCATCTTTGCTGTATCGGTGTCCGACTTCATAGCCACATAAAGTTTGGAGAGTAGATTTACGAGTCCCATAGGGAATGCGCCTGAACCGATTGCCGGGTCGCAAATCTTCACTGCCTGGAGCTTCTTGCGGATGTATAGGCGTTGGTCGGAATTAAGCTCGGTAGTGTCAAATGTTTCAACGAAGTTGCGGATAAGAGAGTGAGAGCGTTCCGGCAGTCCATTAAGGAGGTACGCGATAATGGACTCGCGGCACATATAGTCTACAATTTCCTTTGGCGTGTAGAAAGCTCCCTTATCCTTATTGTCTTCAAGAAGATTTTCAAAGATACGGCCTAACATTTCGGGATCGATGCCGATTTCGGCATCGTCGGTGTCGTTCTCGTCAATGGTGAAATTGTAGCTATCGAGAAAATCAAAGAGTCTCCTAAACAGGTTTTCTTGAAAAACACAATCGAGTGCGTCTATTTCATCGCGTGCAAAAAGACCTCCGTTAAGATATGGGATGTTATCGCTGCCGGGCATAGCCTTCGCCTCAGCAGTACGATAAGGCTTATCCGTATTGAGAACTTCAAAAAAGAGAGGTTCAAGAACTCCATCGAGAAAATTATCTTTTTTGTTAGAAGAGTAGAAAAGGTCGTGCATATACTGACGGTTTCCGTCGAGCCAACCTTTACGCTGAAGGAAGTAAAGGAACACGATGCGCCCGAACATTTTTTTGATGTAGTCGCGCACGAGTTTATCATCACGCCCAAAGGTGGTTTCGTATTGATAATTCGGGTCGCAAATTACCCGTTCTACCCATTTATTGCTTTCTTTGACGTATCGTTTACCGGTAATATACTGAACAAAATCTGCATACAGCTCACGGTATTGGTCGAAGAAGTCATCACTCAAAGCCTCCACTGAGAACGCTTTGCGGATATTTTCAAAAGTAGGCTTCTGTACTTGCAACTGTGTGAAGCGGTCTATCGCAGTCCGATAGAAGTTATCCTTTTCTCCGAAAACGAAAGTAAATCGCTTGGGTGCGGTTGCCTCCTCCTTGATGTCGCACACAAAAGAAAGTCGCCAGTCTTGACCAGCATCAAACACAACTATTGCAGCATCAAACTCTCCTTTGTCTTTATGTATCCACTCTTTTACCAGATTCCGAAGACCGACCTTTTTATGAGCAACCGAACCGGAATTGATCTTGTAATAAAATAAACCAATACGGAAATTGTCGGGCGTGTCAATATATCCCATATAATAGCCCGTTTCAGGCTCGTCAGGGTCGGTAAACC
>CAYNUE010000178.1:0-3974 GCA_964400325.1 uncultured Sangeribacter sp.
AACGATATTGACTACATCGAAGTTAACGACCTCATACCAGCCCCCGATGATGTAAATGCAACAGTATCAAAAGATCAAATCACAATCAAATGGAGTCCAGTAGAGGGAGCCACCTATAATGTCTATCGTTCGCCTGATAATGTGAATTTCACAATACTTGCATCAAAACTAACCGAAACAACCTATACAGATACAAAGCCATTACGTGGTTCAAATTTCTATCGTGTAAAAGCTGTGGTAGGTGATGTAGAAAGCGGATATACTTCTTCTGTGGCTGCCACACTCACAAGTTCAGAATTAGATAATGGTATATATCTTGGCATAACTGGTTTTAATCAGACACTCTATGAGTATCCTGTCCTACAACTTTCTGAAAGTTCAGTTGACGGTTTCCGCAATTTTGTTGACGGTCTCACTATGAAGAATGGTACGATTCTTTACTATTCTGTAGACCAGGCATTAAATACTATGCAAGCCACAGAACTACCCTCAGATATTACAACGGCTGCGATTGTTACTTTTACGGACGGTTTGGATCAGGGTTCGTTTATGATGGATGGTGTCTCATATAATGATGAAATGGAATATCTTAATGCCCTAAACCACCGTATTAAAAATGAAACGGTTTCAGGACAACCCATTACAGCATATTCTATCGGCATACGAGGTAAAGACGTCAGCGACATCAATATGTTTCGTACTAATCTTGCGAAACTTGCTTCGTCAGCTGAAAATGCTACTGAAGTTACCAGTATGGCGGAGGTTAATGCAAAATTCAAAGAAATTGCCGAGCAACTATCTCAGAGTAATTATGTTCAGACCATCAATCTTAAAATGCCGGGACTTTCCAACGGCACTCGCGTTCGTTTTACTTTTGATAACGTTAATGCAGCCAATAAATCGCAAATTTACATCCAGGGTAAGTTTAACCTGAAAGACAAATCGCTTGAAGAAGTTCAGTATGTGGGCTTAACTTCAACGTCTGGCACTACTGTTAAAGGTGCAGTAGACGGTATATTCGTAAACTTTACTTTTGATGGCGTTCATACTGATAACAATGTATTAATCAAGAGCGAATTTACTGACGAATGGACTTATATCGCGTCAAACAATACTTGGCAAATCAACTCAGAGTTTGATAAGACAGAGAACTCTGACATAGTTACCGAGCGTAGTTCTGCCGTCATCATGCTTGTACTTGACTGCTCAAGCTCTCTTGCAGATGATTTCGTAAAAGCACAGACCAATGCAAAAGACTTTATTAGCACTCTGTATCAAGCAGTAGGTGGTCCCGAAAATCCCGGAGAACAAGAAGAAACAATCTATTCCACAAAGCCCATGGACTTGTCCGTTGCTATATGGAAAGATAATACTCGCTACTACCTAACTCTTGAGCAATATAAAAATGCAAATCTTACAAATGCAACAGTTGAAGGTCTTACAGTGTTATCTAACTTGGGGAATTTTATTATTTCACCATCACTTTTACAATCTGATGCAATTTTTAAAGACTATGCTATGACTTATTATAGCAACTTATTACCATCTAAAGATATGGCTTCCGTAATTAGTGCTAGATATAGTGATATAAATAAGGCTTTAAATAACGTTGGATTCTCTCAATTTTCGACTAGTTCGGGATATCGCTATATGACAAAAACAGCGTATGACGCAGATTACAATTATCAGATATATCTTTATAATTTTAATGGAGGTAATTTAGTCGGCTCAAATAGTACTGGATATAACGCTAGAAATGGATACATAAGAGGTGTAGTTGATATAAATAATAGTGGACCCATAATCTGGAAAAACGAGAATAACTTCAAATTATCTGTTGTAAAAGACGGAGAAAGAATTTTTATTTCAAAAGCGGACTTTGAGTCAGAACAATTTGATGAGATAGAAGGAGTTGTAATCTTTTTAGGAGATCAATCTTTTATTATTAAATTACACAATGAACAGTCTGATGCAGTTTTCAAAGAAACCGCATTACAACTTTACTCTGATATCTTACCGAACAAAACTCAAGCATCTATTATTAGCATGATGTATAGTGATATTAATCAAGCCCTAAAAACTTTTGGAGGAGATCCGTTTTCGACTAGTTCTGGATATCGCTATATGACAAAAACAGCGTATAACGCAGATTACAATTATCAGATATATCTTTATAATTTTAATGGAGGTAATTTAGTCGGCTCAAATAGTACTGGATACAACGCTAGATATGGATACATAAGAGGTGTAATTGACATAAAATAACCTTTATCTTTTATAGTACATTACTTTTGTTGAAAAATACAACAAGTTATGGACTTTTATCTATTCAGCTGAATCTCTATATCTATATATTACACTTTATGATGTTGAATAAGAATACTCAACTATTTTTAGTGCTAAAATTATTTATAGGTAACATCTAGTAGCATTATTTTCAATATAAAAAGTAACTTTTGGTAAGTATCGTAAGCCAAGATTAGATCAAAAGAATGAAATCTTACACGTCGTCATCGTTTAGCACTTAAATATTGGGTCAAAGATCGTAGACGAGTAAAACCCTTTCTCATTCGACCTCTCGGACACCTCCGAGGGGTTTTGTTGTATTTGGACTTGTCACTTCGGAGTGGCAACGTTTCGCTTTACAAGGATCTTTACCGAGTATTATGCCCTTTGTGGGAGGATTAGAAACTCTTTGACACTTCCCATTTGTTAAATCGCCTATCACTGGGGCAATTTTCTTTACTATTTCTCGTCTACCGGGGTTCTCATTATCGGTTTTGCGCTGTTGCAGTGTGAAATTACACACGGTGGAGTGGCGTTTTTGCTTCATATTGGCTTGATTTAATAGGTATTCAGCGATTTTCAATTGGGTGCCGTTAGAAGAACTGCCGAAGATGTAACGTATAGGTCGTCATATTTTGGATATGCCTTCAATTGGCTGCACTCGGCATAGTCCGAACTTATCGCCTATGGCGCTTTGCCCAAGCAAAGAACTTCGGCTCTGCTCTCATTTGCACGATTGTTGACGAGACGTTTGTAGGAGGAATTAACTGATTATTCGCACCTAAACGCATCTGATATGTACCTAATGTAGCTTATTTTTCATTGATATCCCATGATTTTCAATTCATTGTCACAACCGGTGGTAACAAAAAAGAGGTCAAGCGACCTCTTTTATTATTTTGTTATTTTTGTTGGTTCTGTTTTGGTTCTTGATTACGCAATGTCGCTTTGTACTTCTTGACTATCAATGTTGTAACAAATATTTCAAACGAGCAACGCAGAAGCCCCACGCTTGTATATGCAATCATTGTGTCCGCCAGCAACTCTAACGAGAAACTTTGCCGTACACTGACTATTACATATCAACGGGCATCTACCGTTGCTATTCCTTGACATCTAATTGAATTTTGCGAGAATTCCGGAAAGTCAAGAATCAGCGCGGATAAACGCTTTCAAAAAAATCGTGCCTTAAACAAAAAGTCAAGGCTTTAGCTTGCAGGACGCCTATCTCAAACCTCTCATCAAGAATGAACCCGCGTCCGGAGAACTTAATCAATCCTTGCGGAGGTAATCAAAGCGCCTTGCAGGTGCAAAAATAATTACTATTTTCATATTTTGCAATATCTCCCTTTTTTGATTTAATAAATTTTCTATCCTTTCTTTCGTATATTACTGCGATTAAATGTTTTCTTTAATCTGCCCGGGAGTTGGAAGATTATTGATTAATTGCTTAATCTCATTCTCATACTCAGCTACGCCTATTGGTCGTTCAATTCCTTCAAACGACCATTCCACAATTGTATCATCTTTAGAGCGACAGATGAGCAATCCAATCGTCTGATTGTCCTCTTTACCACGCAGTAAGTGATCGACGGCTGAAACATAGAAATTTAATTTTCCTGCAAATTCCGGTGTAAATGGAACGACTTTTAGTTCACAGACTACATATCTATGACTCGGTATGTGAT
>CAYNUE010000179.1:0-3905 GCA_964400325.1 uncultured Sangeribacter sp.
ATAGGCCGAACACCTATTTTATAATCAAATCTATGTTAATGAAGATTATTACAGGAGCTCTACCGAACGTTTGATAAAGTCGGTGAGGGCCTGACCCTTCAGAAGATTACTCTGGAGAAGAGCAAGATCTATAATCTGTTTAACGATTGGCTGTTTGGCTGCATAGTCAGTAACTATACGCTGTTCGTCAGCACGGAGGTCTGCTACCTTCTTTTCGAGTTCAGCAGTATCGGCGCTCTGATTATCCTTACGGGCATCAGCAATCTCTTTATTAACTGCTTCTATCTGATTGTGCAGAGGTTCTACCTGTGCGTTAAGAGCTGCTGAAGCCTCATCGATAACCTTACGTACTGCAGGCTGTTCGGTATTGACTACCAACTCATAGCTGTCAGGCAACTGGCTATAGAAACCACCGCCGGGCTGCATGGCTGCCATCTCCTTCATACGTCGCATGAACTCGTTTTGGGTTACAGTAGCAGGAGCTGTAGCTGTGCCAAGAGCCTGAAAAGCGATAAGGAAATTGGCATTGTCAGAAGCAGGAAGCTGAGAGGTGAATACGGTAGTCATGATTTCGCTCTGTAAATCTGACAGGCCATTCTCTTTTTGGTCTTCCTTAGCTATAAGACGTTCGGGTATATCGGCGTCTACACGTACAAAACGTGTTTTTTCAAGTTTACTTTCAAGCAGACCTACAAGGTGAGAGTCAAGCTGTCCGGTCATGACCAGAACATTATAGCCTTTATCTTCTGCAGCCTTAATATATGAGTGCTGTGCAGCAGGATCTGTAGTATATATATAAACTACATTGCCCTCTTTATCAGTCTGTGTAGGTTCAACAAGCTGATGGTACTGTTCGAGAGTGTAGTAATTGCCCTGAGTGTCTTTGAAAAGGAAGAACTTGCGGGCAGCCTCGAAGAACTTCTCGTCGGTCAGCATACCGTATGCTATGAAGACTTCGATGTCATCCCATTTCTCTTCAAATGCCTTGCGGTCATCAGCAAGCATCTTGGCAAGTTTCTCAGCAACCTTCTTGGTGATGTAACTTGATATTTTCTTAACCTGACTATCGGCCTGTAAGTAGCTTCGGCTGACATTCAGAGGAATATCAGGCGAGTCGATTACACCCTGCATGAGAGTCATGAATTCAGGTACGACACCTTCGACCTGATCAGTAACGTAAACCTGGTTGCTGTACAGCTGTATGCGGTTGCGCTGCAAGTCTATGTTGCTCTTAACTTTCGGGAAATAAAGTATACCTGTCAGAGTGAATGGATAGTCTACGTTAAGGTGTATCCAGAACATAGGATCTTCCATGCCAGGCATCAATTCATGATAGAAACGCAAATAGTCAGCATCGGTAAGCTCTGAAGGCTTCTTGGTCCAGAGAGGTTCAGTAGCATTGACTACCTTATCACGGTCAGTATCTACGTACTGACCGTCTTTCCATTCCTGTTCCTTACCTGAGATTACAGGTACAGGAAGGAAACGGCAGTACTTCTTCAACAAAGTATCTATACGAGCCTGTTCGAGATACTCTTTGTTTTCGTCATCAATATAAAGTATAATGTCAGTGCCTCGGTGGTCCTTGTCTATCTCGTGCATCTCATATTCAGGACTTCCGTCACATGTCCATTCGACAGCTTTGGCACCCTCCTTATAAGACAGTGAACGAATCACGACCTTCTTTGAAACCATGAAAGCTGAATAGAAACCAAGACCAAAGTGACCGATGATTGAATTGGCTGTATCCTTATATTTAGCAAGGAATTCTTCAGCTCCTGAGAAGGCTATCTGATTGATGTATTTTTCGATGTCTTCGGCGTCCATACCAATACCGTGATCGCTCACGGTAAGTGTGCCGGCCTCTTTGTCGATAGAGACACGCACATCCATGACACCAAGTTCACCCTTATAATCTCCGAACGATGAAAGCGTTTTCAATTTCTGCGTGGCATCAATTGCGTTGCTGACCAGCTCACGTAGGAATATCTCATTGTCTGAATAAAGAAATTTCTTAATTACGGGGAAAATGTTTTCAGTAGTTACCCCGATTTTGCCTGTAGCCATATATTTATATGTATTTTTAGTAAGTCTTTTTAATTCGGACCGTATCGTAAATTACTGTCCATTCAGTAGTACTTCACAAACCGTGCCAAACCGGTTTGTGGGCTTTCAATATATACAACAAACGGGCGCGGCCTACGGTTTGTAGACCGCGCCCGGAGAGTTAGAATCAGCGCGACATGGTTTCGGTAGGAGAGATGCGTGCTACAAATGATGATGGTACTAACAGTACGAGCGCTGCTATGATGAAGGCTGCTATATTGAGTATCACAATCTCAGGCCATTGTATGCTTACGGGGACGTAATCTATATAATATGACTCAGGATCAAGTGGGATAATGTGTGCCGAATGTTGGACCCAAAGCAGTATGCCCATGAGCAGTGTGCCAGCTGCCATACCTATTAGCGAGACACGCAACGTGAGATAGATAAAGATGGCTCGTAGTTTACGGTCGGGACAGCCTAAAGCTTTCATAAGGCCGATAAATCGTTTTTTGTCAAGTATTATAATGAGCATACCTGATACAAGGGTGACACAGGCTACAACTGTCATAAGTACGATAATGACGATGACATTGGTGTCAAGTAGTGACAGCCAGCGGAAGTAGCCAGCACCTTGATTCAAGGCATTGTCGACATGATAATGTCGATATAGACGGCCGTCGGCCAGTGCATGAATTAGTGAGTCACGCAAAGAAACGGTAGCTGACTGTACGTTGTTGAAGTCGTGGAGTGTGATTTGTAGTGATGTGCCTTGGGTGGGTTCCAGACCGCCTATCTGCTGGAGTAACGGTAGAGAACCGTAGATAAGCACGTTGTCGTATGAATCGAAATGAGTGTTGAAGATAGCTGCTATCTCAAGACGGCGCACACGTACGTCATCAGTTATGAAATAGGTATCTATATGGTCTCCGACAGCAAGACCGAGCTGTCGTGCGGCAATACGTGAGATAACGGTTTTGTTGGCGTTGTCCGGATTATTGAAGTCTGGAAGTGTGCCTTCGTCAATATGTGCGCCGATAAAGGCAGACATGGCTGAATCGGCCAGTGACTTCAGGTAAACACCTTTGAAGTCATCTGTGGTTTTGAGAACAGCCGGTGCCATGGCTTGAAGTGAGTAGTCGGCTATATCGGGCTGTGCATCGAGCACGGAGCGTAGTGCAGAGGTAAGAGTTATGACATTATCATCACGGTCAGACAGGCGTTCGGCATAAATTGATATGTGCGAATTAAAACCAGTGACACGGTCTGTTATCTCCTTTTTGAAACCTTGTACCACTGCTATCGAAGCCATCATGACAGCTACCGACAAAGCGACAGCTACAGTGGCGACACGTACTGCCGGAGCAGTACGTCGGCCTCCTGCCGCCAGACTCAGGCGGCGTGCTATGAAAAGAGCGAGATTCATCGAATAGTCGGATTGGGGGAGAATATAGCTCGGAGAGACTATGCAAAAGTACAAAAATAAATCCGAATGGTGAGGCTATGTGTTAGTCAATGGTATTGTCGCGGCTCTTGTGGCAGTAGAAAGAGGCTTGCTGATGGGTGATGAAATATGACTGGGGATTGCAGTGTTAAGAGATGTTTAAGATGTTAAAATGCAGTGCTGGTATCCAACCATCAGAAATCCCAGATGTTGTAATTATACAAAAAGCAATACAGATAAGACATATAGAAAGCAATATGGATAAGTATTCGGTGGTTCGCGAGAATAGCCGAATACGAAGATTAAGTTCAGTTAGATATAGTTTATAGTGGAATCGTGAGAGAGGCGTCGTGGAAGCGCCTCTCTTTTGTGTATAAACCGGAGCAGAGCTCCGAGCGGAAACCAGCTTCGCGCG
>CAYNUE010000180.1:0-3896 GCA_964400325.1 uncultured Sangeribacter sp.
CTACCTTTGCGACAGTGAAATATCAGATGCGCTTAGGTGCGGATAATCAGTTAATACCTCCTACAACGGCTCGTCAAAATATGACCTATACGTTACATCTTCGGCGGTTCTCCCAACCGCAACCAAATACACCGCTCCACCGTGTAATCACTCACGGCAACAGCGGAAACCGATAATGTGAAGTCCGGCAGACGAGGAACAGAAAAGAAAATCGCCCCGTGAGAGGCGATGAAAATATGGTAAGGGTCAGAGAGTTTCTAACCCTCCCACAAAGGGCTTAAAGTCCGGTAGAGTTCCTTATTCAGCGAAGTTCGCCACTCCGAAGCGACAGTCCGAACACAACAAGCCCCCTCGGCGGTTTCCGGGAAGGCTGTATGAGTTAGCGATTGAAGCCTTACGGTCGAGACCACTGGCTCGATTCACGAAAGCGCGGCGGTTCCGCAACTCTGAAATGTGTCGTGTTCATCCATAGTCATTTAATTCCGATTTATGATTGAGTCAATTTCCGTAATAATTCCAATTGACGTAATAACAGATCATAGACATCAGCGTCTATGTCGTCTTGATTTTTTATAATTAAGTTCTTATTTTGTTTATTTTTTCTTCTCTTATCATGTTCGGCTTGTTCAATTGCTAATTGCATTTTTAAAAATGCACCCCAAAATGGCGTAGCAACCGAATATTTTTCAGAATTTGAGTCAAACCTCAAAATACCGACAGTTTCCTCAGACAAATTTTTTAATTCTGAAATTATATCCGTATCAGGAAAATTATGTTTTCTCGTATTAATACGAGATTTAATTTCTTCAAATGTAACTGATTCCTTTTCTACTGTTACTATAGTTTTAAGGATATACCATACTAATTTATTTTTTGTTATAGACTCGTAGATCCCCTTAAGAGTGTCCGAATTATTATCTATATAACCTTGTATAGCACTCTTAAATTGGTCATCAGTTATATGTTTTTTTAATGGTTTAGTATTTTTGACATCATTTTTAAAACATATTTCATAACACATCTGATGTGTTAATGAAGCAAGTTGATTTGAATAGAATACTATCTTATCAATTAGAGAATCAGACATTTCTATATGCAAACACCTGCATCCAATATTGATTATTTCTCTAATCTCCCTTTCATCTAAAAGAGGCACATGTACCTCAGAAATACGAGGATACAGATTAGAGTCAAATGTCACTAATTCACGCGCAGACCCAACAGCACCAATGCAAATGATTTTTACTTTAGGATAATCGTTAGCCGCGTCAATGAAAATTTTGAGAATATCTGCTAAACGGGTCTTTTCACCAATGCTGATTTTATGGAAGTCCTCAATAATCCATACAGCATTTACTTCACCTAAAAATTGAGCTAATTTTTGAGGTGTCAACTGAGGTGGAACAACCCTAACAGAAACTTCAGTATAAGATGTCGAATTTTGTTTAGAAATTTCCGCAGTTAAACTTTGATACTCAGCTTTCATTGATGCTGAAATAGAGTATGTACTGTTAGACTCCTTTTGAGAAATGTAAAATCTATCGAGTTTGTCAAAAGCAGACAGCAGTAAATCATTAAAGGTTGTGGCTGTCTCACAGTGTGTGATAATAAAATTAACACCAGACATTTTCAACATCCTACGCGTTAAAGTTGTTTTTCCGCTGCCTGAATGTCCATATATTATGATCTGTCTACCTGTAATATCTATGTTTTTTTGAAATTCTTCTTCAATTTTACTACGTTCAATGTACGTAACTGTAGCAGTTGTGTTTGGAGTAAACACATCTGCGAGTTTTAGTGGATTAAGAAAACGACGATACAAATTCATTCTAAATTTCTTAATTATTATCGTTCGATAACTTTGTAAAAGAGAACGTTAGCCATAAAAAGATGTTTGGTGTCTATACCCCAAACTTCTACTTCATCATTTATAAAGGGTTGAATAGATTTAACAGCATCCCTGGTCATCATAAATAATCTTATGAAATCATCTCTATGTATTTGATCTGAAGGTACAATTATTATATCGGACACTTCAAATCCTTTTTCATTTAAAGTGCCTATAAGATGCTGATTATTATGTACTGAGATCTTTGCTTCGTTGTAATTCATATTAACATAACACACGGATTAGATGATAGTTCAATCTATCTACTCAAACTAAATCGGAGCTGAAGCGCAAGCTTAAGAAAGTACCTGCCATTCTCCTTATAAATGAACATATCTTTATGGCGGCTATGTGACGGACTCTCCATAATCATCTTAGCCACAAGGAAATCTTTGAACTCGTCGGCAATTGTAGAGTGGAAAGCGACTACGTCACCGTTGTTCTTGACAACGATATAGCCGCCGTTAACATCCTGTCTGCCATTCCACGCAGCCCCGAGGCGCATTCCCGTAAACGTGCTTAAAAGCAAAAGCGCAATTTTACTTCTATAAGTACCCTTGAGGTCACTAAAACCATAGCCGACAATATCGTTCTCTGCAAGATATTCGATACAATCTTCCATCGAAGTGGTACCTGAAAGATTTTCGAAGTAATATTTTTTCAGCATACCACCTACGATAGTTGGCATTTCAAGACCGCCACATTTTACGAGATTTTCCCTTGCAAGCTCCTTTGCGTTTTTAACGAAGTGGATGTTACAACCTATATCATGGAGATATTGCATTCGGTCAGTAGTTGCGATATCGTAACAAGTTTCTCCTTTACGAGTAACAACACGGAAGATATTGTTGAAGTGTTTCATCTTTTCATCATCCATCATTCCGGTAACTTCAAATATAAAGTTGGTGTTGTCACCACTGGCATTGAGCAAAGTGGCGGCTGTACGTAGATCGGATTTACAAGAAAAACCAAGAATACGATTCACACCGCTACGATCTTTTGTTTCAAGAACGATGTCAACAGTACCACCACAGAACTTACTTATAATTTGAGCAGGAGACTTCGGATTGAAAATGTAAATTGAGTTCAGAAATTCTTCCACTTCCTCGGATGTGAAAGTTGTGTTGGTGTTTTCTTCCAACAATTTCCAAAGGAAATCTTTGTATTTTATGAACTCGCTAACCGGCACTTTTGCAACCGGCTCATCATTGAAGAGAATAGTTACAGTGTCACCAGTCTTATACTTATAGACCTTCCCTGCAACTTCTTCGCGAATAACGCTAATAACGTCAAGGTATACGTCTTTAATTGGGTTAAATGCTGCATCGGCAGTATACAACTTGCGGTCTGACATGACTTTGAAGAAGATGTAGACTTCTGCCCATTCACCATTGTTATATGATATAGTAGCCATAAGGTCAATTGATTTTAAGACAGTCAAGTAATTGTGCCGCAGTAGCTTGAATTGCAGGGACGGCTACAGAGTTGCCGAACTGCTTATAAGCCGATGCATCAGCAACCGGGATTTGAAAAACAGGCGAGCCGTCGCCATTGTCATATACAGGATAGCCTTGCAATGCTCCCCATTCTCGCGGTGTCATACGACGCCAGCCGTCTTTGTTATATTCGCCTTTTATGCGAGTTGTCGGAGTTAGGTCGGTTTGGCGAGTATCAATAACAATATTACGCTCTCTACCCATACCTCCAACAACGATTGCATTAGCAACTTCGTTGTCGCCGACAATAGCATAGCCGAAACCGTTACCTTTACTTTCATGGCGAGCTTTATGGCGCACAAGAGTATCAACGTAGGTCGTAGAGAGATAATATTTGGAAGGAACCGGGTCTTTTTCTCGAATATCAATAAAGTGTTTGGTTACTTCCTTTTGTTCGGGATAAGAAAAGTCTTCTGGCTTAATGCCAAGGTCTTTTCTAAATCCAACAATGTAAATGCGCTCACGGTGCTGCGGCACTCCGAAGTACATTGCATTGACAATCTGAGGCGGCA
>CAYNUE010000181.1:0-3833 GCA_964400325.1 uncultured Sangeribacter sp.
GACGTATGGTATGTCGACAATATATCATTCAAAACCGACTGCTCAATAGTTTGGACTACTCTCAAAGGTGTGATAAAAAAAGAAAATATAGAAAACTGCAACTCAAAACAGTTCACTACAGAACTGTTTAACGGGAAGAACTAATATGACGATTAAATTTGTTGTAAAATACTTAATGGATTGCCATACAAAACTAACAGACCTTTCCAGAAAAGGAGAAGGCAATATGGTATATCTTTGGGCAGATTTCCTGTGGTGCTCGATAGTTCATGGAGTAATAATCAATCATTACACACGCGGTCAATTTTATAAATTAAAAGGTTGCGAACGTAGAAAATCGTTGACTTACCGACGTATTATCAAGGCATTTGATAATATGAACACACCAAATTATATTAAGATTCTCAACAGTAAACATCTCTTTAATGCTCATTTTGCACCGTTTATAAGAAGGAAGTGGTTATATTCCAAAGAAATGACCTTTGAGCAGTTTTCAAGACTATGCGGTAATTGCGAAAACCTAATTATAAAGCCCGAAGAAGGTGTCGAAGGATGCAATATTCGTAAAATCCCCCCCCCCAGAGACTTACAGAGCTTGTCTAAATTATTTGAAGAACTCTCTTCCGGCTCATACATGATTGAAGAATGCCTCATACAGCATCCTGAGATGGTCTATGGTAATACATCTGTCAACACAATACGTGCTCACTCCATAATTGACAAAAATGGTGAGGTACATTTATCAAAAATGTTGTTTCGTGTAGGTGTGGGAGACAGCGTTGTGGACAATTACGCTCATGGAGGATGTGTCTATGAAGTTCAACTTGAAACAGGCCGTATAATCAGCCCGAGTCTTAAAAAAGATGGTTCAGAGGTTTTTATACATCCACAAACCGACATATATATGCTCGGACGTAAAATTCCCTATTGGGATACGGTTTGTAATGGAGTAAAACAAGCACATTCCATGCTTCCTGAATGCCGTTTCATAGGCTGGGATGTTGCCATCACAGAAGATGGTATCGAACTTATTGAAGGAAATCATAATCCAGACTATGAGTTACTCGAATTCTTCGGAACAAAAGGCTGGTGGAGCAAAATTAAACAATATATATAATATGTTGCATAAGATAAAGGAAGCGATTGAAGGAGGATATTCTAAAGCAATATGCACCCATAGATCTAAAAGACAACAGATCTACGATTATGAGCATATCCAACATTATCTTTCTGACGATACCAAGCTTACTAAAGAGGAAATTTCTCTAATCTACGAAACATGGGGGAGCTTGCATCTTCCCATTAAAAATGGTTTAGATTTTTTTCGTGGGTTAAAACCGCTGTTCGGATTTAAACCAGACTTTGTTCCGTCAAGTTATTTCTTTCCTTATATTGAGAACATCTTAAATCCTATAGCATGGAAGAGATTGTTAAGTCACAAAGCAATGCTTGAAATGCTATATGGCAGTGGAGTAAGAACACCTCTAACAGTTCTTCGTTCTTATGGAGGTGTATACTTGGATAAGAATTACAAACCTTTGACTTCAACAGAAGCAACGCATGTAATATCCGAGTGCGACTTTGATCTATTATATAAACCGGCAACGGATTCAGAGCAAGGCATTGGAATCGAAAAATATGACGTAAGCAAAATTCCCGAGTTGGTATGCAAATTACGAAATCGCAGCATTCTTTCTAACAATAGTGATTTCGTAATTCAGAAACTAATTGATCAAGATCCAGAAACAGCTATTTTCAATCCAAGTTCGTTGAATTGTATGCGCATAACCACGCTTAATCTAAATGGACATGTTTCGGTTGGGTCAATGGCAATTAAATGTGGTCCGAAGAACTCCGTTGTGGATAATATTGGTAGTGGTAAAAGAGGTGTCATCGTCGGTATCTCATCTGATGGAACAGTTGCAAATCACGGGTTCTATGGAAACGGAGAAACTACCTTGACGCATAATGGCATAAAGTTTGAAGGCAAAAAGATAAAAAGCTTCCCTAAACTGATAAGTACCGCAATTAACCTTCATAGATTTGTTCCAATGTGTTCTGTTATAGGTTGGGATCTTGCATTGGATTCCGAGAGTAACCCTATACTAATAGAAGGAAACACTGTGTATCCAGGCATCTCACTGGAGCAGATGTGTTCTGGTCCGATTTTTGGAGAAAGAACTGATGAAGTGATAGATTTCCTTAAATATAAAATCGGAAAGGTATAAAATCTTATTATCTATCTACTTATTCTCATACACCATGCCTTAATAATTGTAAGAATGGTGAATAAGTTTAATCAAGACTTCCGGAACAAATATATGAGTTTTTTGAATCGGTTTTCGGCGCCTGGCAATAATAAGATAGATTCATATAAATCAAGACTAATAAGTAATCTGAGATGATATACATAAAGAAACCTCAAATTGAACTCAAAGCAGACTCAGCATATCTTTCAGCATTAGTTTGCGACGAAAAGAAGGGAAAAAATTATAATTTATGGTTTTCCGTTGAAAGAAAATATCTGGAATTCCTAAATGACGAAATCGCAGATCCATTCTTGGTTATAGTATTACAAATAGCAATGCTATCCAACCAAGATATAGTTTCCGAGAGTCCGGTTTCTGAGAGGCTTCTGTTTAACATAGTAAATGGTGTAATGCCCATTCTTAACAAGCTATATCCTGATAACAAACAGATACACATAACCGCGCCTACTATAGCTACAACTTTCAGAGGAACCGCAAACGGCACAGGCTGCTCTTTCGGAGTAGATTCGTTTAGTGCCATTATAGATTTAATGTCCGACAAGTTACCTGAACAAAATCGGTTAACACATCTTGCATTGTTTAACTCAGGACAACATGGAGATACAAACCTTGAAGGTGCGGAGAAACAATTCCTGATCGATGTTGAGGCAGTAAGAGAGCCGGCGAAAGAAATGGGATTGGATGTTGTGGGAATCAATTCTAATATAAATGAGCTTTTTAAAGAGTACAAATATCCCTTACTCCATCGGTTCGTCATAACTACTTGTGCATTTCCTCTTACACTACAGAAACTCTTCAAATCATACACATACGCCTCGTCATATCCTATCGACAACTTCTCTATGAATCCGGAAGATGTCTCTCACGCCGAATATGCTCTTGTCCCCTTGTTCAGCACAGAAAGCACCGGACTTCACAATAGTAATCCGACTTATACTCGAGTAGAAAAAACCAAAATTCTGAGCAAAAGCGACGTTGCAAAAAGACATCTCAATGTATGCTGGTCCAATCAATTACACAACATGTATGGGACTGACGTCTATCTTAAGGGGAAAACAAAACTAAATTGTGGTATTTGTGACAAATGCATCCGAACTCTTTTCACACTCGAAGTTATCGGGAAAATCGGAGATTTTGAAGATATTTTCGACATTGACGCATACCGCTCGTATCGAACCAAGTACTTGGTAAAACTACTTTCTCAAAAGAAGAACGATATCTTCTTAAAGGAGATATACAATGAAATGAAGGAACAACATTTTCCTATACCTTTTAAAGTCCGATTAATGTCTTTTGGCGCACGAATTGGCTTATATAAACTTGCGCAAAGGTTATTCAAATTTACCGTGATGGCGCATGATTAGAAAAGTGCTCACACCTTGCTACATCTTATCCGAAACGGAATTTAAACGTGGTATCGAGGCCTTTAGAGCCGCGCTATCGGATAAGTTTCCAAAGGTTGGTATTGGCTATTCTGTCAAGACTAACTCGCTGCCATATGCATTGATGCAAGCTCACCGTTATGGGTGTAAAGCTGAGGTGGTAAGTCATGACGAATACAAG
>CAYNUE010000182.1:0-3820 GCA_964400325.1 uncultured Sangeribacter sp.
CTGAAAGAAATAAAATCCGTCAGAGAAAAAGCAGATGAATAAGGCCTTATAAAAAATAAGGTTCATTGAAGTAAGATTCATAAAAAAGGGACCGAATAACATAGGATTATTAGACAGTCCCAAATATCGAATATAGAGATGATTAAAGAAATCTTATAATTCTTATAAATAAAAGCGGGCGACTCCTATTAAAGAGTCGCCCGCAATCATTGTAGCCAATTATTTATTGATCTCAAAAGCTCCTTCTCCTGCTCTGACAGGCCATCCGGGGTTCTGATAGATAACTGTTGTTGACACATCATTACGGTCAACAGAGGCATTTACAAGTGCCGTGTAGCCGATTGGTGAGAGATAGTGTGCCCGGGTAAATTTCAGACCATCCCATACGAGATTTTCAGCCTTGCTGATCTGGAAGGGGCGAACATAGGGGCTGTTAGCCTCAGGTGACATATTCCCGTCGCTACCGCTTTCATCAACGACAGGCTTGATATACTTACCATTGGCATCCTTGATAGCCAGATTAGAGGTAGAATCGTTATATACTGTACCCCAGTATTTGATACCCTCTATCTGATAAGGCTCTGCAATAAGCTGATCAAGAGCTGCCCAACGACGGAGATCCAGCAGACGAAGAGCCTCGGCGCAAAGCTCGTTACGACGCTCGCGACGTACATTGTAAAGTGTCGGCGATACCAAAATTCCCTGGGTATATGCGCCCCAGTCGCCTTTAGCTTCCTCTGTCATGACGGTAGCGGCGATCGTCTTGTTGTAATCTTCATCCACATAAGCACGACGGCGCAGCGCTTTCCAGTAGGCGTCAGCTGTTCCGTCAACACTTCCGTTGAGCTCCACACAAGCCTCCATGTAGTTGAGCAGAGCTTCGGCTGCACGGAATACGATAGAGGCGGTGACAGACTGAAGGTTACCCTGAGCCTCTTTATAGTCATATCCCTGTCCTTTCTTGATAGCGTAACCGGTAGGGCAACGGGTGGCATTATCAGCGCTGAACATCCAGTTCATGTTATAAAGACTGGGGGTTGCACCATCGAGGCCGAGAGAAATCACCGATTCGTCGCCCTTGGTGAAGATAGTCAGACGTGAGTCACGCCCCTGGATAGTGGCAGAGACACCCTGATTCTCCCATTCGGGATCATAACCAGATCCGGCAGCATAAATGGGAAGACCGTTACGCATAAGGAATGAATTTACCATACCGCGGGTCCAGCCTGTACCACCTGCATTCTTCTGGAACTGCGCCTGAATCTGAGTTGCCAGATTCTGCGAAATAGCATAAGATCTGTAGAGAAGTACCTCGCTATATTTGCTGGGATCAACCGCACAGAACATACAATAATAAGGATTAGCCTCTGCGAAGCCGGAGGTCATGCCTTCGGGAGCATCCGTATTCTCAACAAGATTATCGACGTACTTATCACCTACTACCTTTGCAGAAGCCATAGCCTCTTTGAGGAAATAATCGATCTCACTGTCGATACTGAAACCATCGAGCATAGCCTGATCGCCGGGCCATCCCTTTCCACCGGGAACGAGGGCGGTTCCCTTATGGCTCTTGAGCCATGTACCCTCGAAGAGGGCTACGCGGCTGCGGAAGAGGTTGGCAGCGTCTTTGCTTAGGCCGTTCTTACCATAAGAAGAGTTTTCCGGAAGATACTGTACAGCCTTGGTTAGGTCATCGAGTATATGACGTGCCACCTTATTGCGGGGTTGGCGTTTCGAAGCCTCAAGGAGGACTTCCTTATCGTCAGGAAGCACTTCGTCTATAATGGGATAGTCACCCACAGCAGAATAATACTGCCAATAGACATAAGCGCGGAAGAAGTAGCCTTCACCGAGAGCCTGATTGATTAGAGTTTCTGATCCGCTTATGCTTTTGTTTGCGATGGCATCCTCTGTATTTTTGAGGAAATAGTTGAGTGAACGGATATTACCGAACGCCCAGTTGTCTGTGCCGCTGCCTACGCGCCATTCACCCGGCACGTACATATTGCCTATTGTACGATACACCTGGTTATCAGTACCATTGTCGGATGAGAAAGTTCCGAGCTGATAGGCATTACCAGAGTGGCTTGGCAGAATGGTATAGAAATTTAAAGTGTAAGCCTGAAGATTTGCAGGGGAGGTAAAGAAATTTTCGGGAATAAGTTTATCCTCCGGCTGCTGATCCAAGTAGTCGTTACAGCATGTGAGACCAAATGCGGCCACCACAGCTAAGGCAGAACTAATATATTTATTCATAATGAGTCCAAATTTAGAATGTTACGTTAAGACCGACTGAGAAAACACGCGAAATAGGATAAACTTTTCCAAATCCGTAGCCATTGTTATAAGCCTCAATAAGCTCGGGATCGCCCATCTTTGTGAAGTTGGTGATATTGGCAAGGTTTTCACCCGATACAAAGACACGTGCGCGTTCAATACAGATTTTACGAGTGAGTACTGTAGGGATAGTGTAGCCAAGCGTTATGTTCTTCAGGCGGCAGTAAGCTGCGTTCTGGAGATACTTGGTCTGAATTTCGGTGTTGCTAGGGCCGCCCCAGTTTACGCGAGGGAGATAAGAATTCACATTCGGACCAAGGGGATCGGAGGTGTCAGCGGGACGGAAATAATCGGTATGAGGCTCAAATACTACAGCCTGCCATTTCCCTTGCTGGCAAGCACCGAACATCATAGGGCCACCTGCCCAGTAATCACGCTTCATGGTACCCTGGAAGAAGACCTTCAGGTCAAATCCCTTCCACTGTGCTTCGAGATTCAGACCGAAATTGAAGCGAGGCGTTGTATTACCGATTACGCTAAGGTCACCATGATCCTTGAGCGTGTTAGCTCCATTGCTGATCACACCGTCACCGTTGATATCGGCATACATCATATCACCTGCCTGCCATCCAGTACCGAGACGATTTTGACCGGAGCGAGGATTACTCGGTGCTACCCCATTTTTTTGCGTATATGCAACATCAAGAGCATCGAGGTGAGCGTTCATCTGTTCATTGGTCTTGGCTATGCCAACAGAAGTATATCCCCAGATGTCGCCAAGCTTGCTACCGTTATAGTAGTTACCCAGATTATAGGTGTCGTTGGTGGGATACTCGTCAACAGTAGTGGTATGGTCATAGAGATTGAATGTGATGCCATAGCTGAAGTCCTCTATGCGGTCACGCCAGCTTATAGAGAGTTCCCAACCTTTGGTGGTCATAGAGAGGTTGTTGGTTTTAGGCACGTCTGCGCCGAATACACCGGGGAGTACATAGCCGGGACCCACCATGTCGATAGTGCTACGGTTATAGTAATCTATCGTACCGGTGAGACGGTTATTGAAAAGCGACCAGTCGAGACCGATGTCCCAGGTACGGTTCTTCTCCCATGTAAGGGTTGATGAAACGAGACCTGGCATAGAAGCAATAGCATTTTTATTACCGTTTACAAGCCAGCCTGAAGAGTTGCCGCTATAGCCCATGGTTACATAGGTCGGATACCAGTTATCCGTATTCTGGTTACCCAGTTTACCCCAAGAGTAGCGAAGCTTAAGCTGATTGCATGTCTGTGTGAAATCTTTCCAAAAATCCTCGTTGGCGATGTTCCAACCAAGAGAGAAAGAGGGGCTCCATGTCCAGCGGCTGTCGGCGCGGAAGCGTGAAGAGCCGTCGTAGCGGAGATTACCCTCTACAAGGTAGCGTCCCTTGTAGTCGTAGTTGATACGACCGAAGAAACCTGCGGTTGCCCATGTGTCTTCACCACCCCATACATTAGTGGTATTGCCATCGGTCATTGAGAGATAAGGCAGACGGTTGATGATACC
>CAYNUE010000183.1:0-3781 GCA_964400325.1 uncultured Sangeribacter sp.
AGCGCAACAATCCTTAAACAATTTTGCAACACGCTATGGGATAGCGTATTACACGTGATTAAATTAATATATCATTATTGAAACAGGCTGAAATATGACTGCAACAATTCTGAAACAAAATAGTTCATTCCGTCTCTAAACAAAGGTCTTTCAACGTGTTGTGACAATTATGATTGAAGATGCTACCTTGTAGCAGGAAGAAAGTAAAAATAACTCTGAAAAAGAACTGCATTTAAGATTTTATTACGAAATGTCATCCTGCACCTTGTTACATGACATGATACAATAAGAGTAGAAAATAACTCTTTCATAAAGAATGGTGCCTGGATCATATAACATTTTGGCAAGAATATATAATAGAGTTATTGGATGCAGGCATTAATTTTGCAAAACAAAATCGCACGATGGATTTAAACCACTTAAACCACTTAAACCGATTAACCCCCCTAAACCTATCAACCGAATATGAATTTTCTTGACTCTCTTTTATACATGCTCAATGAGATGTCTCCCTATATCTTATTGGGATTTCTCATTGCCGGATTGCTGCATGCTTTCGTGTCGCGCGAGACATTTGCCCGTCATCTTTCAGGCAGATCGCCGGGCACTGTAGTGAAGGCGGCTCTCATTGGTGTGCCGTTGCCGTTGTGTTCATGCGGTGTGCTTCCTACTGCTATCGCCATGCGTAGAAATGGTGCTTCGCGGGCTGCCTCATCTGCATTCCTTATCTCTACTCCGCAGACGGGTGTTGACTCTATCGCCGCAACATGGTCGCTGTTGGGGCCGGCATTTGCAGTGATGCGTCCCATAGCAGCTCTTGTGACGGCTGTTTTCGGTGGGGTGGCAGTCGGCGCTACAGAGCGCAGTTCAGGAGAGTCTGAGGTTTGTAAGGTTGCCCAGGATGCGGCTGAAGATAGACCTGCAACATTTGGAGGTAAGATTGTGGCATCTTTGCGTTATGGTTTTGTCGATCTTGTCGGCAGCATAGGTCTATGGCTTACGATCGGGCTCATAATAGCGGCTCTGATCACAGTCTATGTCCCGGCAGATTTCTTCGCTGTCCTTGGCAATAAACCTATAGTGTCGATGATAATCGCAGTGATAGTTGCGGTCCCGATGTATGTATGCGCTACCGGATCTATTCCTATCGCGCTGTCGTTGATACTGAAAGGTCTTTCCCCTGGGACGGCATTTGTGTTGCTGATGGCCGGTCCGGCGGCGAATTTCGCGTCCTTCACCCTTATTTCGCGTGAGATGGGCCGACGCGCGGCAGTTGTCTATCTCGCTTCGATTATCGTCGGAGCAATGGCTATGGGGCTTGCAATCGACTATCTGATGCCTGCCCATTGGTTTGCCATTGGTCATGATACAGCGGTTCATGGAGCCTGCCACCATGAGTTCAGTACTTTCTCGACCATATGTTCCGCCATACTTGCCGGATTGCTGATATATTCGCTTATTCGCAGATTTTATAATCCAAAAACAAATACACATACAGAAATGACACAGGAATACATCATCACAGGGATGAACTGTCCCCACTGCCAGAATGCAGTAAAGAAAGCCATAGCCTCAGTGGCAGGCGTCGATACCGTTGAAGTCGACCTCCACGCCGGACTTGCCACTGTAGACGGCACTGTCGATCACGGCGCCATCATCGAGGCTGTACACGCAGCCGGCTTCGAAGCCCGTATGAAGTAATAAAGGTTGAACGCATATACTCAAAGTCATACGCTAAGACATACGCTGACGTATCTTCGGATGCCTCAGCGTATTTCTTTTTTATGAGGAGTAGATAATAAAGTAAAAATTTGCGTCTGGTATATTTTTGGCATAATCATGGAGTAGAAGAGCGTCTTTGAGGGTAGTGGTTTTGCGGATTGCAAGAAATTTTCTATCTTTGCAGGGTGATATAACTGATGCCCTCCAATGAGAAACAAATATTTTCAATTTAGCCTGTATCGTCTTTCTGGTCCGTCATTTATTGTCGGGCTTATTATTATAAGTGTTTTTTTCGGTTGCTCCAGTGGGTTTGACCCGATGCTTTTAGAGATAGACTCTAAGTTGGAAGATCACCCGGATTCAGCAATGATGCTCCTTGATGAGTATAAACTTGCTCCGGGAGCCTCAAAGGCCGACAGTGCCTATTGGGGTCTTTTGCTCACCCACGCACGATACAAGAATTTTATTGACGAGACAGATGATAGCCTTATCAATGCCTCTGCAGATTATTTTCTGAAGAATGGTGATAACGAACGGGCTTCTCGTTCCCTCTTCTTGAAGGGTAGAATACAGATGAATGCCAATCGTCTTGGTGAAGCCGCTGTTTCTTTCAAGAAAGGTTTAGATATTGCCCGTGAGGGTGAGCATTATATGTGGGAAGGACAGTGCGCAAGAGGGCTATATGTTATTTACGGTAATTTGAAGAATGCCTCTGAACAAATCAAATATGCTTTGGAAGAAAATAATGCATATATAAAGGGTGATTATCGGGAATGGGCTAATTATTCAAAACTTAATATCATGAGAGCCTATCATAATAATGGGCTACATAAAAGAGCTTTGGATGGTACAATTGATTTACTTGCAATAGCACAAGAACAGAAGGATTCTGCTCTAATAGCAGAATGTATGGTGTTAATTGGGACTTGTAGATATTCCTTAGAAGATTATAAAGGGGCACTGGATAGTTATTTAGCAGCATATTCTATGAATCCATTTGTCATTGAATATCGACATTCTTATAATATTGAAGTTTCGGCGGCTAACATTGATAGAGATTCGATTTCCTCCAATATGAACGATTTTATCGACACTATGATAGTCAGGGTAGGTGGTATGCCGTTATTTAAGGAAATGGCTAATGCTGGACGTTTTAAAGAAGCTTATTATTCCTTAGAATATTATAAAAATATTCAGGATAGTGTACTAAAAGAAATAATGCAAAACGGAGTATCCGAATCTTTGGATCAATACGAGTCAACAAAAAATATTATTAGGCTTGAAAGGCTAAGAAATGAACGTCTAAGTTGGTGTATTATAATTTTATCATTATTGCTTGCAGTCTTTTTTTCTATCTGGTGGTATAGGAAGCATATGGGGGAGAAGGTCCGTGAATGTGAGCAACTGGAATCTTCTCTTGAATCACTGCGATTAGATTTAGGCATGTTGATGATTAGAAATGAAGAAATCATGACCTTTAATAATAATATCAAAGAAAAAAATGCGATAATATCATCCTCTCTTTTAAATATTCTTCACCAAAGATATAGCAAAATAAACGAATTATGTGATTCCTATTTCCAGAATAGACTCATTAATTCAAAAAAGAAGGAAGCAGAAAAAGAAATGGAACGCATTTTAAGTGATTTCTCAGATAGTGATTTCCTTAAAGAAATGGGGTCGTTTATAGATCAGTGCTTTGATAATCTTTACTCATCATTTATTGAAGACTATCCGAATCTAAAGGACGATTCAAGACGTCTGTTTATGTTTCTGACATTGGGGCTAAGTACGCGTACAATGTGCGTGATTTTTGATATTGAGCCCTCAAATTTATATAATCGTAAGTCTCGTCTTAAGAAATTGATTATTGAAAGTTGCGCTAATCGTAAGGAAGAATATCTTAGTAATGTGAAATGATAGATATTAATTTTATAACACAGTATAAATAACTGATTATATGTATTTTACAAAATATAATTGATAGATTTTTATAGTGTATTATTAGATTGAGTTTCAATTTTTTTTATTAAATTTGCAACCGAAATCAATCCCGAAA
>CAYNUE010000184.1:0-3767 GCA_964400325.1 uncultured Sangeribacter sp.
GAAGGTGTGAAGAAGTCTGACCTTAGCCGCGAGGAATTTCTTAACCACGCATGGGACTGGACACACAAATACGGAGGTATAATTCTTGAACAGCTACGCAAGCTCGGTGCTTCGTGCGATTGGGAACGTACTGCCTTTACTATGGACGACATACGTTCCAAGAGTGTGATACGTGTATTCTGCGATTTGTATGAAAAAGGGCTTATCTATCGCGGAGTGCGTATGGTCAACTGGGATCCCCAAGCTCTGACTGCCGTCAGTGACGAAGAAGTTATATACAAAGAAGAAAAAAGTAATCTCTTCTATCTGCGCTATTACGTAGAAGGAGAGCCCGACAAGTATATCGTAGTAGCTACTACTCGTCCGGAGACAATACTCGGTGATACGGCTGTATGCGTTAATCCTAACGATGAACGATACACTTGGCTCAAGGGGAAGAAGGTGATTGTGCCAATGGTAGGCCGTGCTGTACCTATCATCATGGACGACTACGTAGAGATGGACTTCGGAACAGGTTGCCTCAAAGTGACTCCGGCACACGACGTAAACGACTATATGTTAGGTGAGAAGTATAATCTTCCCTCTATTGACATATTCAACGACAACAGTACCATCTCAGAGCGCGGTGGTATGTATGTCGGTATGGACCGCTTCGATGTACGTAAGCAGATAATGAAAGACCTCACAGCTGCCAACTTGGTAGAGAAAGTTGAGGATTATATCAACAAAGTAGGTCACTCAGAGCGTACTGACTCCGTAATAGAACCTAAGCTCTCGATGCAGTGGTTCGTGAAGATGCAACCGCTGGTAGGCCCGGCTCTTGAGGCTGTAGAAACAGACAACATACGTTTCGTACCGGCCAAATTCAAAAATACCTATCGTCACTGGATGACTAACATCAAGGACTGGTGCATCTCTCGCCAGTTGTGGTGGGGTCATCGTATACCAGCCTACTTCTTACCCGACGGTGGCTATGTAGTGGCTGATTCTGACGAAGCAGCTCTGCTAAAGGCTATTGAAAAGACTGGTAATCCAGAACTCACTCTTGATGACCTGCGTCAGGACCCTGACTGTCTCGACACATGGTTCTCTTCATGGCTCTGGCCTATATCGCTGTTCAACGGTATACTTGACCCAGACAATAAAGAGTTCAGCTACTACTACCCCACTGCTGATTTGGTAACAGGACCAGACATCATATTCTTCTGGGTAGCCCGCATGATTATTGCCGGTTACGAGTTTGTCGACAACAAGCCTTTCAATAATGTCTACTTCACAGGTATCGTACGTGATAAGATAGGCCGCAAGATGTCAAAGAGTCTTGGCAACTCTCCCGACCCACTCGAACTTATCGACAGGTTCGGTGCTGATGGTGTGCGTATGGGTCTGATGTTGGCAGCTCCAGCTGGTCACGACATAATGTATGATGACTCACTGTGCGAACAAGGACGTAATTTCTGCAACAAGATATGGAATGCTTTCCGTCTTGTCAAGGGCTGGAAGTATGACGATCAGATTGAGCAACCTGAGGCCTCGGCTAAAGCAGTTGAATGGTTTGACGTAATGCTTAACCGTACTTTGGCTGAAGTAGCTGACTTATTGTCGAAATTCCGTATTTCTGAGGCACTCATGGCCGTCTACAAACTGTTCTGGGACGAATTCTCGGCATGGTATCTTGAAATTATCAAACCCGCTTTCGGTCAGCCTATTGATGGAATTACCTTCCGCTCTACCCTTACCTTCTTCGATGTGCTGCTCAAACTTCTGCATCCTTTCATGCCTTTCATCACCGAAGAACTTTGGCAGCATCTTTATGAACGTAAGCCGGGTGAAAGCATCATGATTGCCCAGATACCTCAACCTGTAGATACAGACCCGGTTGTTGTAGAACGTTTTGAACATCTTAAAGAAGTCATAGCCGGTATTCGCACTATACGTAAACAGAAACAGATACCTAACAAGGAGACTCTGCGTCTGGAGATAAAAGGCGCTCACGATGCCACACTTGATGCTGTACTTACAAAGATGGGTAATCTGGAGTCGATTACTTTGGTTGAAGAAAAAGGCCCTATGTCAGCAGCCTTTATAGCAGGTGCTATAGAATATTCAGTACCTCTTGAAAGCAATATTAATGTCGAAGAGGAAACAAAGAAACTCGAAGCAGACCTTAAATACTATCAGGGTTTCCTTGCTACTGTTGAAAAGAAGCTCTCTAACGAACGTTTCGTTTCGTCAGCACCCGAGAAAGTCGTTGCAATGGAGCGCAAAAAACAAGCTGATGCGCTCGAAAAGATTGCTGCTATCAAAGCCTCACTCGATGCCCTGAGCGCCACACGATGACTATTCCCTTCCTTCGCAATAAAGCTTAACAATCCAGGCAATTAATCAGCCAACACCCAATTTTACACCCACTTTCGGGAGTAAGATTGGGTGTTTTGCTTATAGACTTAAAGTCCCAACGACAATACCTAACTGTCGAGGAAGTCAAGCGGCTGATTGCCACCGATTGCCGTGATAATACTGTGAAGATGGCTTATCTTTTCTCATGCTACACATCGCTGCGAATCAGCGACATCAGGACAATGCGGTGGAGTAACATACCACACGTCACGCCACACATTCGGAACAATGATGCTTACTGCCAGAGCTGACCTGTATACCACAAGCAAGTTGATGGGACATGCAGATGTCAGGACCACCCAGATCTACGCAAAAAATTATCGACCTAAAGAAAGATGATGCTGTAACAGCGTGGACGAGATTTTCAAGTAATTGAAAACGCTTCTAAAATTATCGACATCGAGGACGTGGAATTTGAGTAATACGACCTTGAATTAGATATGCTTTTCCTTGATAAGGGAAAGACGGTTGACCCCAATAAATTGATTTATGCCGACTTAACTGGAGCTAAACTCATACTCACTGTAAATAAGCAGAAAAGCAAGCCTATACAAAGAATACCACCAATAGTCAGTGTACATAATAATCTTATCCACACATTATCCATTTTATGCGATATAAGTCCCGTAAATCAACGCATAAAGGATATAGCCCCTATAATAACTGCTATAAATGCGGATATGTAGATTGCTGATTGCATGGAGCAAATATACAAATTTTCTATGAGTGAAAAAAGAGTTTACCTTAACAAGCCACAACGCCTTAGGCGGCTTATCGGTGCCAATACCACTGTTATTGTCGCCAAACGAAAAACAGATAAGACAGACAGTCTTAGTTATATCATACCGTTGATATGGTCTCCACCACCAGTACTTCCCGCTGACTCTCTTGGTCAGGAGTTCTACCGTGCCATATCAAACGCTCCCAATCCCAACATTATGTGGCGTTTCGTGACATAGATTTAAATTGGTTTTCGCTTATTTATTTGCTGATACCATAGATACAATAATATCCCAGTTCCCTGACATCCATTGAAAAACAAAACTGAAAATATCAAAAGCAAACGCCGACCTTCTCCTTGTATTTATTGTAGATTCAAGAACGAAGTGCAAAATTATCGTTCTGAATAGCCCCAATATTTTTTGACGCTCGAGACTTAATATCGGATTGGGGATGGGGCTTCACAAGCTCCCAGCCCCTCCCCAATCCGACATTAAGTCTCGCAAAAGGTAACTTTCAACAGGCAATACAAAAAAAGGAGACCGAAGTCTCCTAAAGATTAACTAATTTTGTATTGCTCATGTACAAACAATTAACCTCGGAGCAAAGATCGCAAATTTTCGTCTTACTCCAAAAGAAAACAGCAA
>CAYNUE010000185.1:0-3762 GCA_964400325.1 uncultured Sangeribacter sp.
TG
This sequence comes from uncultured Sangeribacter sp., assembly GCA_964400325.1. GTDB lineage: Bacteria > Bacteroidota > Bacteroidia > Bacteroidales > Muribaculaceae > Lepagella. The sequence goes on from CAYNUE010000185.1 coordinate 3, forward strand.
TGCATCTCGGCCTCGAACGCCTCACAGTAGTTCACTACCGAGTGGTTCTCCTGAATCACACCCTTAGGCTTGCCGGTGGTACCCGAAGTATAGAGGATGTACGCAAGCCCATCGGGTGTCGAGCGGTCTTCAAATGCCCTCGTCACAGGGGTAAGATCCTCACAGTAATCATCAGTTATCACCAGTTTCACACCGGCGGTCTTCATCATATAGTCAATGCGGTCCTTGGGGAGGAACGGTTCGGCCGGGACATAGGCGGCTCCGCTCTTCAGGACAGCGAGCATCGCTGCTATCTGTTTCGCACCGTGGTGCATCACTATGCCGATAAACGACTGATTCGCACTATAGAACTTAGCAAGAATGGCGTTGACCATAGAGTCAAGCTCCGAGTAACTGATGGTGCGGTTATCTTCGATTATCGCAGGGTTTTCAGGATACTTATTGACTATCTCCCGAAATCGGCTGTAAATTGTCCTTTTGCTCATAGCGGTGTCTAAATAGCGGTGTATAATATATTGTTTGCTTATACAATGTCTTGGAATATCATCTTGTTCACGCAATACTCCATGTGTCCGTTATTGTTCTATTTCCGTCACGCTGTGTGCTATCCTCAGTATCGCTTGTATTATTTACTTTATACGATTCAGACTGTAGACTGTCCTCATGTCTACAAATATATAGAGGAGTTTAGGGAATCTTCTGATATTCTGATATCGATAAGTTTGATGAGTGTACGATTAAATGTAATCCACGTCGAAGGAAAAAGTATCCCGTTTGTTGGTATTATTTTAATATTGCAGAAGATGCACCGGACTGTTCGCCGACTTCATTTCCGCGTTGCACTTTCTTGCCGTAACCGAATGTATAAGTGGCGGTGATATTTATACGTGGATGCGATGAGGTGTCAATATATTCCCTATATTCTGTATATAATTGAGATTCAGTAACTACATCAGCACTCCCCCAACCTCGATTAAGGAAGTTTGCAGCCATCACTCGGACATTCCAGTCGGCATTAGCCCAGCCTACAGTCAGAGTGTGGAAATTCCTGCCTCTGAAAATTTGCGGTGAGGTGGAATACATTCGCTTGTCGGGAGACTGGTAATAGGCCTGAAAGTATATACTATTTAGGTAATATGTGGCTTGGGCAATTACAGTGAAAGGATTGAAGGATTTACTATAAACACCGGTGGATTTATAGAATGTTTGCTTAGGCGTTGCATATAACTGCAATTTTCCATTCAGTAGCTTCCAGTTAGCTGCAAAGCCGATTTCTCCTTTAATAAAGTCTCCGCTATTACGGTAGTTCCTTATAAGAGCATTACCTTCATCATATGATTCATAAGTCATCATCTGACGATCAAAAAAGGAATTGAAATTACAGAATGCGTTCAGGCTTAGCGCATTGCCCGGCATCCATGTATAGCCAAGATTGAACATGAGGTTTCGGCTATTCTCCAATAGAGGATTTCCGGTTACATAGAGATATTCATTTTCACGCAATACGTCAGACGATTTTTGGTTAATACCCGGAGTGGCGTTCGCGAACTGTAGAAAAGCACTAAATGAATATTTAGAACTCGGCGAGTATCGTAAATTGACGTGTACAAAGGGATAAGTATCAGTATATTCCACCCCATTAATATCGCTCTGACTCCAATATACTCCCACATCTGCATAAAGTCTTAAATCCATTGACCCCATCTGATAACCAAGTAATCCGGCTACAAAAGCGTTATGGAAGCGATCATAGTAACTGTTCGTCCCGGAATATCGAAGTCTGTTGATGTTATCGCCCCCGTTTACTCCAAACAATGCAGTATGTTTCTTTCCAATACTTTTTTGTAAGTAAGCATCCACACGGTAATTATAAACATTCTCACGCGCGTCTCGGATTATTTCAGGAGCGTTGGATGTGGAATATGATAAATAATCATTATTATGCGTATAATTAAAGCGTGGTGAGAGATCGATTGAAAACTGTTTGGGTAAAGATAAAAAGAATGAGCCCTGATATGCAAGAAAGTTGAAGTGGGTCGGATTACTTCTGTTGAAAATGTAATTATGTTCATTTCCCGGCTGATAGGTCAGATTGCCTCGTTGTTCGTAAATCGGTATGCTTGAATGTGTAAAACTTACCATATTGCGTATCTGCATTTTATCCCCTCCGTATGTGGCACGAAAGGTTACAGGATATTCACTTAGTTTGTAATGTGAGCCTTCAAGTGATTCGGTACGAGTGAGTTGATGTTCCTTCCCATCTGAATCTTCGAGTGAATATATTCCTTTTATGTTGTTGCCTAAATGATGATTATTCGAATTGTTAGCTCCTACATAAAGGTCGTAAGACATTTTCTTGTAGGTGAATTTCGAATAAATATTGTTGCGGCTTGAAAAGCCTATAAGGATATTCTCGTTTGTTGACAACTTTGAGTACCCACCATACGGATATTCAAGAACAATGAAATTGATTACACATTGCGCTCCATGGAAACGAGGGTCTGTTGGAAATTCAAGATACTCCACTTTTTTTACTTCGGAAGTGCGCAGTCCTTCCATATCCTCCTTAGATGCTGCAAGATAATTTATAAAGATAGCTATTTCTTGTCCTGCATTATTGGTGACAGCATCTGTGATAGGATTAACCCTGATCTGTGGAATTGCCATCTGTCTCAAAAGATCGATTGCATTTTGCGAAGCGTTCTTTTGCCTACTCGTCGGGATAAATGTCGTAGAGGTCGGGGATGTGTGTTGCATCTGTGCATGCACCACCACTTCGTTCAGTCCCTGTGTCTTTAATGTATCGACTTGCTCCTGAGCAAAAACAGGGATTGTGACGAGTACCGACAAGATGAGTGATGTGATAATCTTCGTCATTATTGTTTGTTTTAATTTATACGCACTAAACGGAAACAATACGCAAAGTTACAACACAACTAAATCTTAACTCTTAACATATGTTTAGAGTTAAGGATATACAACAATATTTATCTCATTTTTCGTATTCGGCTGAGATGAATCGGCGTAATGTTAAGAAAAGAAGCAATATCCTTAAGCGAAAAATGTGAAAAGAGGTCTGGATATCGTTTAACAAGTTCCTCGTAGCGTTGTTGTGGAGTCTTGCAATGGAGATCGATATAGCGCTCATATACCGTGGAAAAGACGGCTGCTGATGAACGAAGTATAATATCTTTAACCTTTGTGTCCTGCTTCATCCGATTGACGAGTTGCCTTACAGGGAAACAAAATATCTCGCATGGAGTTGTTGCAATGATTGACACATTAGCCTTTGTATCGAAAAGAGAGAAAGGATAATCTGCAACAAACTCACCCTCAAACACCATGCCGACTACATGCTCAGCGCCATCCGGCGAATAGGCAACATACTTCATGGTCCCGGACTGTAAATAGCCAATATATCGGGCTACATCGCCAATTTTGACAAATTCCGCGCCTCGATGATAATGCTGCAAGTGTCCTTCATTGACGCAAATCTCACGCCAAAAGTCAGATTCGATATGATTGATAAAAGTATTGAAGTTATCAGACATTATCCAGCTGAGATAATATGTTTGCCTAAGAAAGCCGAAAGCATATCGGGAGTGGAGATCGTAAAACGTATTTTCATCGCTTCTTCACATTTTTGCAATTCGAAATATTGGCAACATGAGTTTTACCACCTACTTTGAAAGTTTCAAGTATTTGGTATTGGGGTTCGGTCCACGGTTGATCTTCTACTGCGTCCGGCAGTGAGAGGCAA
>CAYNUE010000186.1:0-3736 GCA_964400325.1 uncultured Sangeribacter sp.
AATTTTGGAAATCTCTCCTCTGTTAATCTCATCTATTATAAAGACATATTTTTCATTTGGATTTTGTATAGCCGTTCTGCAAAAAGCCATAAAAGTACCGTCTACACGTGTAAAATTAATCTCTGATTGATGCGCTTGCTTCGGAGCCTCACACTCTTCGGCTATTGGTCTTAATCCCTCCACAAAGTCGGTATAATCATACGAGGGATGGAATTGAACAAAGCCTTTGTTGCCGTTTTCCTTATTCCCTGTTAAATATGATGCAATCTCCTTTGCAAGATATGTTTTTCCAGTACCGGGAGCACCTGTAAGAATCAAATTATAATTTGCCTTCAACAAATTGATAAGCTTAGATAATCTTTCAGGTATCCCATCCTCATATTCCACCTCAGTAGCACCATTGGCGGTATTCCCCTGAACTGCTTGCACAGGTGTACCATTTCCATTTTGGCTCACCTGAAAATAGGCTCGAAAATGATTTAAAGCACTACGAACAAAAGCACCATTTTCTGTAATTGCTTTAATGTTATTGTATATATTGTTCCACTGTGCAAGGTTCTCAATCTCATATATACTTTTAATTACATTAAGATTATTTCCATTAAGATATTCATGATATCTTTCCCCGGGTGAAAAATAATCCAACTCCCGAAGATAATGATTTCTCGTGGCTTCAGACGTACCTAAAGTATTCAAATATTGTTTAAAACCTTCTCTATTCATAATTATAAAATTACTACTTCGACTTTAATTCAACATCCCTTTAATCGGGAATAAAAGCTCATCTTTTACACTCATCAAGAATTTTACCCGCCTCTATATAGTGTGAATTCTCACAAAACCGAGATCAATAGGTAAAATACTAATCAGCCTCTCAAGATTATCTTTTTTAGTAACGAATATAGGCACATCAAGGCTTGAAAAAGCACCATCCTCGATATCCCAAACCGTCTCTGGCATATAAATCATACTTACAGATTGCCCACAGGTATTACAGATTCTCTCTACTCCAGAGGGGATAGCTGTTATATGTTTAGGGATGCTAAAAATGCTCCATACGCTATAAATATCGCTCCCATACTCAGTAAATCCCATAATCATTCCATTAATGACCTGGTAGCCATCAACTGAACATTGATCACCCGTAGCGGCATATGGCTCAAGTATGATATTATAATTATCGCATATATTCTCCCAAGGGCTCAAAATAAGTTCTTTGTCCTCTGAAAGCCCAATAACAAGATTTTTAGTTTTTATATGGTCTATACGCGTGTAAGCCCAAATATCATATGGTATTCTTAGGTAATCCAAATTCACACCTCTACCTATCCAGCCCCAAGAGGAAATCTGATTTGGAATATAAAGATGTCGGAGCTTACCACATTCGTTAAAGACTCCATCACCTATATATTTCGTATTTTCTGGAATGTTGATTAACGTCAGATTTTTACATCCGGAAAATGCGTAATCATGTATTCTCTTGATACTCTCCGGTAACACCACAGCCTCTAACTCCGTACAATCCCTGAAAGCATTTTCCCCTATATCCGTTATACCATCCGGTATATACGCAACTGTAATGCCCTTATCCTTGACTGATGTAAGCGTGTTGCCATCTATATCAAAGATCTTTAAGGCTCGTTTCTCTTCATGATGAATATCACAAATCAAAGACTTCGTGTCTCCATACTCATTAGTTTCGACCCTATATTTTATATTGCTGGCGAAATTGTAGGTATAAGAAGGCCAAGAAAAACGGCTGTTAATTTGCTCAATTAATATGATTATGTTCTTGATTTGTTCTGCTTTCCTTATACCTCTGAAGAAAAGATCTGTCTGACCCGCTCTAACCTCTTCAAACTCACCTATTATTTTCAGGATATCATAATCGTCAACCTTATTGAAAATAATTTCACTTATATAACATTCAGCATCTCCAAACATAGCGTAAGCCTCTGAAACCGCAGGAAGTGCAGGTAAGATGAGGGTATCAACTAGAGTCCAGGAAAACATTTCTGAAGTATCCTTCAATTTGGATAAATCTAAATTAGAAAGATCTAAGGCATTATAACCTTCAACCCCCATATAACAACCATAAAATGTTCCTACCATAGACGTTACATGGCTGGTATCGAGATTCCCTAAATCTATTTCAGTATAACGCATGTCATAGAACATACGATCCATATTTGTTAATTCCGAACCATCAAAATGACTCAAATCTATCCCTCTGATACCTTCTCCATTGTACTCATAACGATCTGATTCTTCAAACACAGAGTGATTATCAATCTGAGAAAATCCAAATTTCAAATCAGGATACTCCTCTACAGTAAGAATATTCTTTCCGGGTTGAAGCTCTATATATTTTGGAGGGTCAGTACGGAGTTGTATTCGATTGAATTTTGGATCAGCATCATCAGAACAAGTTATTACAATGTAACTTTTAGACGCTATCTTGTTAAAACAACATCCAAGAAATGCATTCTCGCCTATAGTCTTCACAGAATCAGGTAGAACTGGAGGCTTAAGTGAGGAACAGTCACAAAATGCTTCTTCCCCAATTACTGTAACAGAATCTGGGATAACTAAACTTTCAAGGGCGCTACAACGGGCAAAGGCCTCCTCACCTATCACCGTCACTGAGTTAGGAATAGTAACACTTTTCAAGGAGCTACAACCCCTAAAGCTACTATTCTCGATCGTTGTCACTGAGCCGGGAAGGACAAGACTTCTCAAGGAGCTACACCCCGAAAAGGAACCCCAACCAATCGTTGTCACCGAGTTGGGTAAAATGATACTTCTCAAGGAGCGGCACCCCGAAAAACTCTCATAACCGATCGTAGTCACTGAGTCAGGAAGAGCAACGTTTCTCAAGGAACCACAACCCGAAAAGGCCCCATAACCGATCGTAGTCAAAGAATTGGAAAAATCAACACTCTCAAGGCTACTACACCCCGAAAAAGCATTCACCTCAATTGATTTTACGGAATCTGGAATGGTAATCCTTTTTAAGGAACGACAATACTGAAAAGCTTTGCGCCCAATCGTTGTCACAGAAACAGGGAGGATAACACTCTCAAGGTTACTACAACCATAAAATGTACCAAACTCAATTGATTTCACTAAACCGAGAATATTAACTCTTTTTAAGGAACGACAGCTCGAAAAGCATCCACTAAGTGCTGTCACCGAAGTAGGAATGATAACGCTTTCTAAAGTGTCACACCGCGAAAAGGCGTGATCACTTATCGTTGTAATTGAGCTAGGAATGATGATATTCTTTAATAAGCGACACCCCCAGAAGGCACTTTTCCCGATAGTGGTAACTGAACTGGGAATAGTGACGTTTGTTAAGGACAACTTACATAAAGAAAATGCTTCGTCACAAATTATCAAAGCCCCTTGTTTTATCGTATAATCTTCTAAATCTTTTGGTGCTTTCAGAAGTTTTTTACCATCCTTACTATAGATAACCCCATATTCATCCTTTATACCTTCTGCAAGCTCTTGCTCAGATACACTGGTATCTATTGGCATTGGTATATTTATTTTGTCCGTCATGATTTCTAAATTAGAAGTTTAAGTACTATGGTCTAACTGTAAAGTCATGTGTCCTAAATTGCCTCCTCTTCTGACACACTCCAGCATACAATTATTCAAAAAGCGTGGTGCCGATATCGTTGCTCGTTCCACTCTTCGAGGCCTTCGCATTGCCCAGTAATGTTGAACGAGC
>CAYNUE010000187.1:0-3726 GCA_964400325.1 uncultured Sangeribacter sp.
GCTTCGCCGTCCTAAGCGACATAGCCATCTTCCAATACAAATGCGACAACTACTACCACCCCGAAGCCGACGGAGGCCTCTCCATCCAAGACCAAACCCTCGCCATCGACTGGCAGATAGATGCGGGGAAGTCTATTCTGTCGGAGAAGGATGGAAAGCATCCACTTTTTAAGGATTTTGATTCGCCTTTTGCCTTTGACTTGACTCTTGACTCTTAACTCTTAGTTACTTTGAAGCATTGCTTCATTGCCATCCCCTGCTCAAGGATTTCAACTCCCCCTTCTAACCCCCGCGTAGAAGTCGCGTCAAATATGGAAGTCGCGTCACTCCGTGCGCGACCCAGGGAGCCCGCTCAGCGGGCGAAGCCTACCGTCCAGGCGCGCGTCAGATTTGTACCCCGCCAAGCCGCTTGTGGCTCTATGGCAAGCGGCATCTATTCATATCCACAAATTTAATCTTTTAACGAAAATAACATGGAAGGCCTAAACAATCTTAATTCACTCCCAGACTCTATCAAGGAACAGATCATAGCAAAGTATGACAGTTTACAGGCTTACTACGACTTGATTTATAACACTACTGCCAACCAATTCACAGCAGCTGCCGTAGAGAAAAATGCAGAAAAGGCACAAGCTATGGAAAACTTCTATTTACAAAAAACTATTGAATTGGAGGAAATGGCTCGAAACGTAGGAATAGACCTTGACGGGGATAGAATCGTCTTAGCTATCTCCGATGATTTTAGCGAGACGAAGTTCAAAATCAATCCTCCTATGCGTGAATTACCGCTTTAGGTTCCTCTTTGGAAGGTCGCTATGATAAAGAGACTGCAAAAAACATTTGACGAAATTCTGGCCACACAGTTTGAGAAGGAGTTGGCAAAATCCTCTCTCAGTCAATTGAACGACAAAAGTAATAAACTGAGACTAAACAACTTTGCCTACTCTCTCAGAGAGCTGTCTCGTCATATCCTTAAAAGACTTGCACCGGATGACTTGGTGCGCGATTCTGTATGGTTTACGCCTGCAGTTCCAGACAATCCCAATCAGATCTCGCGTCCTCAACGGATGAAATATGCAATTCAAAGAAGTTTATCAGATGATTATGTATGCGATATATTAGGGCTTGACTTGACAGAAGTAATTGATAACCTTAAAAAGTCAATAGACACTCTGAGCAAATACACCCACGTTAATGCGGACACTTTCGACTGCGATGACGCCGAGGTTGTAAAGATTTCAGAGAAAGCAGCCGCATCCTTCATAGATTTCTTTAATGAAATCACCACATGCAGAGCCCAGATAGTAAGAGAACTGGAGGATTCCATCAATGAAGAAATAGTAGAGAAACTATTTGCGGACACACTAAATGAGATTGATTGCCTTTCAACTCATCACGAAATAGAAGAAGTTTCCATATCCTCAATATCGTTGACAGGATTCGGACACGACTCTTGCGTCTTCAGAGTAGACGGGGATGTATCGGTTCGTCTGCAATATGGTTCAGATGGTGATATGAAAAGAGGCGATGGTTTTGAGTGCCATCAAGGATTCCCATTGGAAGCAACTCTCACAACCACCCTCGAAGACGGCGAAATCAAATATGACCTCGAAGTAAAAGACTTATCCGTAGACACCGACAGCTTTTGGCAATAGCCGAAATAATACGAGTTGAAAGGCTCCATATAAGCACATGGCTGACAAAATAGACATAAATCGCATGATAATTCCTTCTCTTCATCAGCTGAATTGGCATGCATTGCAATATGCCATTTATTGTGCTGCTGAAACCGAAAAGAAAATGCGTCAAGGAGAATTGAAAATCAAAGTACAATCCTATCCTGCATGTGCCGCTTGTTTTCAATCAGTGATTTGCAGTAGTATCAGCTATGGAGTCTCTGGCCAATATAAACTAATCCCCAACTCTTTCAGATCACCGCTTAGAAGGATGCTCCAAAACTTAGGTGAAATTGGAGAAATGAGTCATGTATCAGGTTCTGAATACCCAATCGGAAGATGTGCTGAGGTAAGTGCCGTAAATGCCTTTCTTTATGATTGCGAAAAATGCCGTAATAATCCTTACCCATATTATCCATATGGATGTGGACGAGACTATATAGAGTCATGTTTCGATTCAAAAGAATTTATGCTGAGCGAGGCATTCCGACCCCGTACCTTGGAACATATCGACAGATGCGAGAATTGTGTTAATTTATTTGGATCAAACTATTGAATCATGAACATAGAAGAATCCATATTGCTTTCTCGAGACCTCGATATTTTCTTTGCTCAAGAACTTGAAGGAGGGATTAGGCCAGTTCATTGTGCAACCTTTGGAGCAATGCTACCAGAGGAATTGAATGATGATGAATATATCACAGACTGTATTGCTCAAGTGGCTTCCTCTCCGCTATTTCTATCATCGGATGAAATAGATATTGAATTAGAAAATGTGAATCATTTATTAGGCCAGAATTTACCAGAAGGATTGCTTACTAATGATGAACGGCTCAATGCTTATATCAGGACATTTGTCAATATGGCTCGCAAGGGATTCTGGTCATATGACAGATACCACTCCACCCATTCAGAACCTCACCGAGAAGACAACAGATTTCTTTTGATAGCACATCCAAAAGACTCGGAAGAATGTTCATCTATCCCGTTGAAAAGTTCCAACAACCTCACACTGATAGATCATCTTAAGGACGTAACCAATTGATTTTTGACTCCATCCTCTTCATAACGTTTTCCCAAAAAGAAGTAGAATCATTCACGGCTTCCAACCTACTGAAACTATTCTCTGCAGTTTCACAATGAGCACACCATTCCTAAGTTCTACGACAACGCTGTCAACAGGAAACGCTCACACCCCTCAATTCATCATTTATAATTCATTCATTAATACTAATCACTGAGATAAGCGCATGGTAAGCCCGGAGGGGTATCTTCATATCCACATTCCACACATATTTACCTCCGGGTTGCCATCGCTTTTGTTCATTATCAAAAGATGAATTAACTATTTAGTAATTTCCTATGCTAACAGAAGATTCTCAAAAATTATCTGGTAATAAGCGAATTGCCCAAAATACAATAATGCTTTATCTCCGAATGGGATTAAGCATGGCAATATCTTTGTACACCTCTAGAATAGTTATTCGAGAATTGGGAATAGACGATTTTGGCCTTTATAATGTAATCGCAGGAGCCGTTGTTATGCTTGCATTCGTTAATGGAGCATTAGCAGTTTCAACACAACGTTATCTTTCTTTCGAAATAGGGAAATCAGAGAATGGTCAAGTAGGTGTAGTTTTTAATCAAGCCATTATCATACATATTGTTTTTAGTCTAGTAATAGCTTTCTTGGCTGAAACAGTAGGGCTTTGGTTTCTGAATAATAAGATGGTAATCCCTGCAGGAAGCGAGTCAGAAGCTTTCTTTGTATATCAATTTTCTGTTTGTTCCGTGATATTATCAGTTATTCAAGTGCCCTTTACCTCTATGATCATGGCAAAAGAAAATATGGCGGTTTACGCATATATAGGGTTTCTTGAAGTAGTTATAAAATTAGTAATTGCATTTGTAATCGGTATTTACCATACTAACCGAGTCGTTTGGTATGCAGGTTTCATTTTTGGGGCGACTCTAATAAATTTTCTAATATATATTTTTTATTGTAGCGTAAAATTCAAGGAAGGTAGATTAAATTTAAAAGTTGATTCGA
>CAYNUE010000188.1:0-3726 GCA_964400325.1 uncultured Sangeribacter sp.
GCTAATTCTAAATGTTATATCTCATACAAAAAAAGAATTCTGAACGAAAAAACTAATACTTTTAACGGCCTGATGAGAAGTTTTATTGTTTTACTATTCCTCAAACCCCTCAATTTCCTTTGAGAGTAACTTGTATTTAGTACGGATATCTTCTCGTTGATAGAAATCTAATAAATCGGTTTTGCTGAGATACCCATCTTCAAGATATTTCACTAGATACTGTTGATTAAAGTCAATTGACAGAAGACTTTTCTCAATATTTTTCAGAATTTGTTGATTGTTCCTTATGTTAGTTCTTACTAACATCTCAATGTTCTGCACATCGCGGATATCTTTCAATAGACGCTGTATAAGCATATTCACAAAATCAATCTCGATTTTCTTTCCATCGTTTCTTAAAGCTAATCCGCGAGCTAAATTATAAGCAATCGCTAAGTTGTCATAATTTGATGCCTCATAATCAATGATGCAGATAAAACCAATATTATCAATATAGGATACTCCCTCAACAGCTCGCTGTATAGATGCATCTGCCAACGTTTTATCAAATATAATAATGCTTGTATTAGCATCCCGGTTTACAGAAGCCTCAAGCAATTGGCTCCATGCAGTATCATATTTATTTGATGCTATGTCTGGCGAATCGATATTACCTAATTTGATACTTTTATCAAACTTGCATTCTATGGCTATTTTCTTGCCGTTGTTTTCATCTCCGACATAGGCCATAATATCACCGGTCTTATTATTTTTTAATAAACCTTTTGATGTGCTAGATAATGAAACAACATCCCCCAAGTTATATGATTCAATGTGTTTTTTTAGAAATTCTAAAATATCATTTTCAGCCGCGACTCCTTTAATAGCTGTTTTATGAAAAACCTCTTGCCTCATGTCAAATAGTAGTTTCAGGTTCTCTAATTGCATCCCTAAGTCATTAGTTGTCTTAGATAGGAACGCAGAGAACCTGTCTTCCATGGCGGCTAGTACTCCTATACGAATCGCACGAACTAAAGCGGATTCCCTTTCATTATCAGGAAGTGAGTTGAAATAACGATAAACTAGTTCATCCGAAATTTCAAAACTTTCTACTTGGATGCGTTGAAGTCTATGATCTATACGCATAACCTATACTTTAGCGTAGCGGTAGCCACCTTTTTTCACGTAGGCTGCAAGGAACTTGCCGTGTGAGTCGGCTGCCATTAATCCTTCGTATACACTTTGAGGTACATCGTAATACTGATATACCGAACCATTCAAAAACTCGACCTCTAAAACCATGTTATCAGGGTCATAACCAATCGAAGCGATGTTCGATGATGAAACATATTGTCTTTCCATCTGATTAAATATTATAAATTAATTTTTTGCAATCTCCATGCTTTTACAATGTCTTGATAATCTTCATCGGCAATATCTAAACCACTATTCCAACCACCTTTACCAACTTCATCGGATGCAACAATGGGGTCATGGCTATCTGGCCTGTTCTTTTTATCTGGGAAAGTAATTATACTTCTCATGGGCATTCTCACTGCCTCACCAACTACAATTGATTCTCCCGTCTTCAATATTGGAAGCATATTAACCAAATTTGAAAGATTATCGGAAACAGTGTTGGCGATTATTGCTCTGTCATTAGAATTTGTCAATCTTAAAGCTATTGTTGTGCCACATTGAGAAAGAATAGTAGAATCAATCTCCGATGGCCTTTGGCTTACAATCATAGCGCTAATGCCATATTTTCGACCTTCTTTCACTAAGCGACGTACAACTTTAGAAGCCCTGCTATAATTGTCACTTCCAAGATAATTATGCGCTTCCTCCATTACGACTAATAATGGACGTTTCCTTCCTCCTTGCTTAAGATTACGAGACCAGAATATTGAATCATACATAACGCGCATAAGAATTCCAATAATATCATGTAATATACTACTTGGTACTCCTGAGACATCAAATACTGAGAGAGTCTTTTCTCCCATCCATAGTTTCAACAGTGAATGTATGTCATTTAATACTTTTCCATAATGATCGGGGATATAGCCTTCTGGTTTTAAAGCAAAATCAAATCGTGGATCTGCCATCTTTGCTTGTAACGCAATCAACTGCTTTCTCAAATTCATGGAAGCAGCAGATAAGTAAATATTTCCATTGTGCTGTTCCTTATACTTGGGCAACCTAAAGGGATCTATCGACCCCATTATTTTGTGGCCATGTGCATCTGTGTCAAAAGCCTCAGTTGTTTCAGTTTCATTGAAATCCTTATCAATAGCGCATATTTTTTGTCCAGTCCCAGTGCAAGTGTGTGTTGCAAACATTAATCTATACAAATATAGAAAGAGACGCTGCAGGCTAAATGGAATTGGTGTATCGACTGTAATATTGTCCGTATTAAGATACGCAAATAACTCAGGATTCTTTATAATTGTTAGTTTCTTAAGAGTTAGGACAAGTTGCGAAAGAGGGAACCTATCATTGTCTTGAATATCCCCAAATGCAAAGCTAACAAACTCATCAAAACTCATGGCCCAATACGGAACAACTAACCTCTTATCTTTGTCATCTTCAGGAGTTATTTTAAAGACATTTGCCCTATCCTTGAAGGTACTACCGTACTCCCCGTGGATATCAATCAAGATTATTCTAGAAGAAGGGAATGCTGAAGAATCCATGAGGGCACTGATTAAGCCAGCTACAGTTGTAGATTTACCAGTTCCGGTTGAGCCTACAATGCAACAGTGTCTAGTCAGTAATTTATTGATATCCACTAAAGCCGGAATATTCTCCGCTCCAGAAATGGTACCCACAGGCACAAACTCAATCCCTTTCTCACGACCATATATATTTACAAGATCATCCTCTGTGACAATATAAACCTCATCATCTATCATAGGGTATTGAGAGATTCCTCTTTCAAATGGCTGTCCTTTTGCGCCTTCCCCAACAAGTTGCACAGTCATCCATTTTAATCCATTATTAATGTCGTTTCTCATAGACTCAGGTATTGCATCAGCTCCTATTTGTACGATGGTACCATACAAGTTAATAAATCCTTGGGGAATCCTTACGAAACCGCCTACTTGTCCCACTTTATATCCATGTCCGTATATATAGGAAATGGTTGAGTTAATTGAAGGATATAGCTGAACAGAAACATTTGTGCCGGAAATGCTCCTAACTGATCCTATTATGGCTGGATTACTTTTTGTCTGCATCTATGTCGTCTCCTATAAGATCTGAAAGAAATAATGTGAAATCAGCGAAATCCCCGAAAGAAACGTGATCATCGTGTATCTTTAAATTATAATTTGCAAATTCATTTTTGTCGTCTACAAACTTTGACCATTCACGATGTTGTGCGCCAATTACAGCTTCATCATCATGCCAAATATTGAGATTCGGACGTTCCAAGGCTCTTCTTACAGCCTCTGGTGCTGCAAAACTTCCATCAGAAACTTTCTTCATTTTCCCATACATCAAAGCGATCACATTCGCACTTTGATTCACTTTTAACGCATTTATTATAGTGTCATTGATATGTTCATCTCCAAATGAATATCCACAGACAAATAAGACCGCATGAGGTTTAAGAAGGAAACTCGTTAGGCGATCTGACATAGCCAAAAATGGCATCTTTCTGCTTTGGTCGTATTTCAGCTTTGATGGATAGATTAGTTCTGGCGAACCTCCAATGTCTTTGGATACCCTACAAACTCCCCCAGG
>CAYNUE010000189.1:0-3703 GCA_964400325.1 uncultured Sangeribacter sp.
AATATGTGCAGATACAACAATCCCCCATTTCCATCGCTGAAAACAGGGGATTTTGTAGTCATTTATATTTATCCTTATAGGGAGAAGTGACTACAATTTGATTTTTCTTTGAATGTTAATATCTGCTTGAATGTAGTCAACACGTTCCTCTGGTAATCCCTTTGGATTAAGTGAAATGACCTCATACACTCTTTGAGGTGTTCCTCCATCTATTCTTGCTCGCGTCTGATTTAATACCGCGAAATATTCCTGAGCTATTGTCATAGCTTGTTTACGGCTTAAATTATTCAAACCTAATGCTCCGTTCCAGATGGCATTGACTTTTTCTTCTACTTGTGCACCCGTATATTTTTCTCCAACTATAAATGATGCTACCCACGCTTGCTTCACAGGATGTCCATTATCTAATGCCCAAAATACTATAGCATTATAAAAATGTTCATATTGCCTTGGGGTATCATACATGGGTAATAAAGAGATTAATGACTCAAAAGGGACATATTTTTGTAGTTCAATAAAGTGATCTAAGAATACACCGACCTTATTGGTGTAATTGTTTCTTAAATCCTGTGCTACTTTTTCTCTCTCAAATATAGTATTTCTATTCCTGAGCTCTAAGATGAAAGCATCCATCAATTCTTTATCTGTCTTTTCCTTTTGAGACGCTATTCTGGTTTTGACTTCTTCCGAAATGTCATTTAACTCATTCTTGAATGGGAGTAAATTAACAATGTTCCCATTTCCCTTTAAGTCTTCAGATAAGGATGAGCTATCTGCATATGTTGTATGAAGGAGTCTGACTTGTATTAAAATATTATCTACGTTGAAATAAGCTATTTTGACTTTATCAGCAGCATCTCTAATAAGTCTTACCGAGGAACTGCCTAAATAGCTCTTTGCAGAACTCCTTATTATCTCGTCTAAATATATCTCATTGTACGTCTTGATTAATTTGGGGAATGTTTGTTTTGCTTTATTAAAGGATGAAGATAAATCAATGAGAATATTAGCATCATTTATAATACCAGCTTCAAGTTCCTCATAATTTATTGAATTAGATGATGAGCTGATTGTGTTATATATGATTGTTTCACTGAGTAATCCGTCTTTATGCCTGCATCTACCAGCAATCTGTTGAAGTTTATCAGTAGAGAGAAGAGTCCATGGATAAGTTGCGTCCATGACTGTCACCAAATGGTATCTGTCAGAAAAATCAACACCAACAAAATATGTGGAACTCATAAATGTAATAGGAGTTGGAAGCTGATTATCCAACACTTCATATAAGTAATCTTTTACATGTGGTTTACTCTTGTCTCCACAGAGTACGCAGCATTCTGCTTTTAACTCATCAGGAAGACTCTCTATAATAGGCAATATCCCTCTTGTCACCAGGTTTAATGCTATCAGTATCTTATCTTGGGGAAAATCCCTTCGGAGTTGAAGTATTTTATCTATTGCTGTTACTATAGGATTATTTGTTGGTTGCAGAGTGACTTTTCTTGTTTCAATCTCTGTAAACTGGACATTAATAATTGGCTCTTCTTTAATTAGAGGATTTGTGAAACTGCCCATGGTGGCAGAAATCATGCATCTTTGACTTTGTGGGAATTTGAAATAACAATCTACTACTTTTTCAATGTTTGGTCTATAGTGGCTTTCATATTGATAAGAGTCGATTTCATCTATCATTATAAAGAAATCTTTGTAGTTTTCTTCACCAATTACTTCGAGAGTCCTAGGTAAACTGTCAGCAACAACCAAAAGTTTTTTATAGGGTATTTCTTCATCTGCCAGATACTCTGATAGTGACGGAATAGTGAAATCCTTTAGTTTCCCACCACAATATAGTACCTTATATTTGTTGGTGTTTGGTATCTTGCTGTTCTTGGCTTTTTCATATGCTAATGCTCTAGTAGGAACAACTATAATACTATTCCTCTTGGAATTAAGCTCTAATGTTGTTGCTCCTATACCAGTCTTATTCTTCTTGATTATACCATACGGAAGTGTTGCAAAAACATCACCCAGCCATGCGTGTTTAGATGGCATTGTGAAATTGCAACCTATAATAGAAAAGTTTTCTTCATCATATGCAAGGCTATACTGTAACTTATCATTTGTGCATACTTCGCCATTATTCAGAAACTGTATAGCCTTATCCTCAACTACTTCATTTGTAGCAGGATCATTCTCAAAATGCGTTCTAAATAATATTTCATATTTCCCAATACTTAGAATTGAAGATACACCAAAATTGACCCATTCCTCATAGGCTTCTTGTATATCAGGATCATCACTAACTTTTGGGATTTTATTTTCTTTTGACATTGGTAATATATTTGTGTGGCAAAAGTACAAATTTGTAGTCACTTCTCCTAATAATAAAAGAAATGACTACAAATTTATTTCAAGTGAGAAAGAGCCTCATCTATCTGGGAATTTTCAAAACTATCTAGATAGATCTGAGTGATTTTTTCAGAACTATGCCCCAATGACTCGGAGATAACTGAGGTGGAGACTCCGGCTCTCTTTAGGACTGTGGCGAAAGAATGCCTTGCTACATATGTTGTCAGCTTAATAGGTAAGCCTAGCTCAACCCCTATTTCTTTCAAGGCTCTATTTACCTTAGTAATGACCTTATGAAGCCTGTTTAGCTTCTGCTGCTCTGTCTTATGTATAGGTGACAGGATAGGAAAGAGATACATTCCATTACCATTATATAGTTCAATAATCTTCATTGGCTCTGAGCTTAAAGGTAGATTTATGAGTTTTGAAGTCTTCTTTCTATTGTACACCAGTCTACCATTAACAACATTCTTCATTGTCAGATATGCCATATCCACAAAGTTTATTCCTCCCATGAAATATGAGAAAGAGAATAGATGCACCGCGAGTTTAGTGTAGAAATCTTTTCCATCTAGGGAGTAGTTCAGAACAGCTTGTATGTCAGACTTCTTAATAGACCTCTTGGCAGTTTCTTTATGTAACCTTGATACCTTATAGCTATCAAAAGGATAAAGGTCTTTTTTGACTACACCTTTCTCAATGGCTATGTTGTATATCATTCGCAGGTTTCTAAACCTAATGCCTATGGTATTCTCTGACTTACCTTGCTTTCTGAGCCATGTCTCATATCTCTTTAACCATCCGCAATCTATCTCACTGAAAGGTATGTCTAATGATGTGGCAAATTTGAGCATTGAGTTGTAGGTCTGTCTGATAGACAGCAGATAGCCTGTCCTTTTCATCTCCCTTAGATATTCAATGTGCTCTAGAAAGATGTCAGACACGGATGAAGATTTGCCAACACTTGATATGTGGCGTATCAAAGAGGTTGCAGAAAACTCTTTGTCAGATGCCTTTAGCTCAACAATCTCTGCCTTGAGTTCACTTATCTTATTAGCTATTAGCTTTTCAATTTGTTCTCTGTGGGGGCAGTCATGCTTTGGCTGGTTCTTTTTGAAGTCCCAATGCTCTTGTCTGGTAGAAACACCAAGACTTACATATCGGACTTTCCTGTCCTTAGTCACCCTAATCTTTAAGGGTAACTCTCCGTTTCTTAATGGTTTGTATTTGTAGCAAACCACTTCTACTGTTGTCATTTTGGGTAAAACATTGTAGAAAACAATGATGCTTTCAAAATGTCGGACTAATTGCAAAAAAGTAGGCTGGAATGAGGATGTACATCAGTCCAAACTAT
>CAYNUE010000190.1:0-3653 GCA_964400325.1 uncultured Sangeribacter sp.
TGCCGATGAATACTCCAGACTCTTTATATCTGTTGTGAAGAATATATGTAAGAGCACGGAGGGCAGCTTTATCAATAGAGAGAGGAAGGAAACCGTCTGCCGGATACATTGCCAGACCACCTCCTGTAAAGATTATTGCCCCCTTCTTCTCAGAGAATTTCTCGTCGATGAAGGACATTGCCGTTGTATATGCACCGGCGACATCTACCTTGAAATGTTCTACAAGATCTTCTGCCGAAAGGTTATCTGAGTCAGGTGCGGTGATACCGGTATTATATACTACACAGTCAGGAGTGCCATAGACCATCTTTATGCGCTCAATAGTGTTTTTGAGGCCTTTAGAATCGGATACATCTGCTACCTCATATGTCACAGAGTTGCTTCCGTTAGAGAGTTGCATTGCCATATCACGGAGAGTATTTTCGTTACGTGCCACAAGGATTGCATCAAACCCTTCTACAACAAATTTCTTTGCGATGGAGAACCCCAATCCGGCGCCAGCTCCTATTATCACTATTTTCTTGTTCATATCTTTTATGTTTTAATCACGATGCAAAATTACCACATATACAAGCTCACCGTGTTGCTCTCAGGCTCAAAGATGTGTTGCTCTCAAGCTCAAAGCATATTTTTTGAAAAATTCTCGCAAATAAAAAGCAAGACTCCTGAAAATCAAGAATCTTGCCTTTATTTTGAAAAAATTATTGAAAATTTTTCTACACTAACCCTCCTCAATTCATGAATTGTTTGACTGCATCGGCATCGTGAAACATAAAGTCGAGGTAATCCATACCGAGTTTACGAAGACTCTCAGTCGGCATTTTACTTCATTATTAAGAGTTACGCAGTCCATAATAATTAAATCTATTTCATAATCTTACTTTTAATGACCTTCCACTTTGACGAACTATATACACGCCCTTAGGTAGCATAGTCAGTTCTTTTCCCGCACGCATTCCGTTGAGATTAAATATCTCCCTCTCTGAAAACTGTGTCGTATCGACCTTTATATCCGATATTCCAGCAAGAAGGTTTGAATAATCAATGTCATTGAGCCACTGCTCTATCAGGACATGACTGTCAGAGGTCTGTAATGAACGAATCCAAAGATTTGGCTCAAGAAACTTTCCTTCAGGTATAAGCCTCTTGGCATCAGCAACAACACCGCTTATTCCACTGCTGGCACTCGAAACAATCAGTCCTATATTTTTGTCAGTCATCTTAGCTCCGTTGTGGAACAGATATGTCTGTAATGGAGCGGCCATCTGACTCCACCAAAGTGGAGCGCCAATTATCACTGTTTCGTACTCATCAAGATTTATATCTACCGGGTCAATGGCAGGATAAGAAGAGACATCATCAGGATTATTGCGGATAGCAGCAATCTGCGCACTGCCTATGGCATAATTGTTGGCAGCATAGTCAAGCCCCTTTTCAGCGGGTTCTATTTCCACGACATCACAGTCAATCTGAGTTTTCAATTCATTGACTATTGTCTCTATATTGTTTGTATAACTGTAGTATACAACCAAGGTTCTTGCGTTAATGGTCGCTGAAATAGCAATCAATATCACTAATGCCAGTATATATTTCTTCATCTTGTCCGTTTATTTTAATAATGAAATGTTAAACAAATTCTATTTCAGAAGGCCATATATTCATATCCCTTAGTATCTCCATTTCATTATCCTCCAATATCGTCTGAGGTTGTTCGTATTTGTTAGAGTCGCTTACAAATCTTTCCTGTTGAAGGAACCGGCTTATGATATCCGTCGGGGTGCATTTGTATCTTCTTGCCAAATAACGCACCACCTCATCTTTGCAGACATTAGAGGAAATCAATATTTTGCTTGTCATAACTCTATAATTTTTTATAATGCAAAATTACTATCAACAATTCCCGTGGGCGTATCAAATACATCGTACTCCGTATAATTTTTACCGATAACGCGCGTACAATGGTATGCTAAGAAGACTCCTAAACAATGAAAATTGATACTGAAAAATCTTCCATTAGTCACGTTTTGTGCTATCAACAAATTTTAGTAATTTTACATAGATGAAATAGAAGCCCTTAATATGAAAGAGATTAAACTATATAAATTCTATCGTAGTAAGTATGGCTCTGACCAGCGCTGTGATGCAATGGAATTTGATGCCATAAAGCCTGGTATAAATAAATTCCCAGTCCATCGTGAATCCTTTTATTGTTTCCTATTAGTTGAAGAAGGAGAAACTATTCTCACACTTAATGGAGTTCGTAATACAGTTGGTCCCCGCACTGTTATGTGTGGCCTACCGGGAGAGATATGGGAGTGGGAGAATGATCCGCAAATAAAGGGGAAAGTTGTAATCTTTGAGCCGGATTTTCTTATGTCCGTAGTTAAAGACCCTTTGTTGCTTCAACGACCGGCATTTCTTCAATCTGCAAATCATGAGCCGTTCATTCCGGTGTCTGATAAAGGCTTCCTATGGATAAGAGATATTATCATAGAGATGATTGAAGAGATTACTTCCCTTAATAAGTTTTATGATCTTCTGCGTGCTCAGCTTTGGCATCTGATACTTCTCATAGAAAAAGAGTATCAGCAAAATGGTCATGAGTCAAAAGAACTTCCTGTTAGAAATTACGCTACTGGATTTGTAAATCTTGTCGGCAGCGAACTTTACAGGCATCATAATGTTGAGTATTACGCAGATAGGCTCTGCATAACCACCAATTATCTGAATAAAATATCTCATTCTTCATTAGGGGTAAGCGCACGTGCTTATATTCAGAGCAGGATTATTGCGGAAGCTAAAAATCTGATTGACATCACCGATATGAACATCAATCAGATTGCAGATACATTAGGATTTGAAACACCCAATTACTTTATACGTTTTTTCAAGAAAAAGACTGGCATCACTCCGGGGGAATATCGGAATAAAAAGCACTAAACGCCTTGTCAAGTCGTGGAACAGAATTAGCATAATGATTACCGGGCACGCTCTCAGCTTCTTGTATCAAGCGAGAGACTATCTTGTGCGCCAACACATGTTTGCGGAATGGTTCACGCATATATTATTCATCAGATACATTAAGAAGGGTCGTGAATACCTCTTCTACGAATATGTGGAATGAATATACCGAATACTGGAGCATCACATAGCTCGAACCAGTATGCATTTCGGCCTCGAACGGCTCACATTAGTTGACGACAGAATGGTTTTCCTAAATGACACCTTTTGGCTTGTCAGTGATGCCTAATATAAAGTATATATGCTATTCCGTCAGGAGTCGAACGGTCTTCAAAGTTTTCTGGCATCTAGGTCAGGTTCTCATTGTTCTTTTGCTCATAATAGTATCTTTTTTATTGTTTTGCTTATAAAATGCCATGAACTACCATCTTATTTATGCAATATTTCAAGTGTCCGCTATTGTTCTATTTTAGTCACGTTTTGTGCTATCATTGACGTCACTTTCGTTAGTAACTTTATACCTTGAATAAATATCATTCTAAAAACTTGAAATTGAAAAATGGAAGTAAAAGAGATCCAAACGAAGGATTATCTTACTGCATCTAAGATAGGGCGTTATGCCATAAATCCTTATGTAGGCTGTCCTCATGCCTGCAAATATTGTTATGCCTCATTCATGAAGAGGTTTACCA
>CAYNUE010000191.1:0-3600 GCA_964400325.1 uncultured Sangeribacter sp.
TCTCAATTTGAATTTTTCGTCGTTCATTTTGAAAATCTTTTTAGTTAAACATGTTAATGATCTCTCTGTCTTAATGACAATACAAAATTAATCAACTTTTGTTGAATACACAAATTTTTGAGACATTTTTTCAAACTCATTAATATATTCTTATTCCAAATGCTATCAATCAAAAAAAACCGACTGACTTTGTGGGTCAATCGGGTCGAATATGCTGACTACTGCAACGTTTGACAGACGAAGATTTTACTCTTAATGCAGCTCGTCAGCTAAGTCTTGTAGTTCAATAGCAATAGTGTGAAGCGCATTGCTGAGGGTCTCAATCTCCTCAGGGGTAAACTCGCATGGCTTCCCATTCTTGATATTGTTGTTAAGTTTTTGACTAAACCAACTTCCGGACTTTCCGAAAAAGCGTTCAGCAATATATGCTCCGTTAACAACTCTCAGGAGGTCTTGACGCTCCATGAATTTTACTTTGGAGAGAATAGGATCTGTATTCTTTTTTTCGTTATTTTCAGCCATAGTGTCTTTATAATTCTTCGTCTGTCATTTTGAAGAGTTATTGATTAAACTTATTGTTCTCTTTGTCTTTC
Source organism: uncultured Sangeribacter sp. (assembly GCA_964400325.1). Taxonomy (GTDB): domain Bacteria; phylum Bacteroidota; class Bacteroidia; order Bacteroidales; family Muribaculaceae; genus Lepagella. Next base: position 594 of record CAYNUE010000191.1, read on the forward strand.
GACATCACAAAGATAGTAAATATTTCGTTACTAACCAAATTTTCAGATACTTTTTCAAAAAAATCACGCTTCAACAAAAATAATTTTCACGCCCTCGATACACCCGTCAGGAAGATCGTAAGAGGGAGGCCAGATTGCCGTTATACTGTCATTATACTCTACAAACCTCACTCCCCACAATCTTTTTGGCTCGTTCTTTCATCGCTTTAACAAGATTGAAGAACGCACTGTAAGCGGACTCTATGAGTTCCTATTTTCCAATACATTCACATCCTCTTGACTATGGCTGATTTAAACTCTTTACTTAATCTGACAATATTAATGGATTGCTTGCCCATATATAGTCAGATAAAATAATAAAGATAGTGATGACACGTTATAATTTTATACTTATTCAAGGAGGTTTGTTTTCTAAATAGCTCCTTGTTCTTTCAGATCAGTATATATGCGTAACATATTATTTTTAATCGCCGTCATCACATCGTTGTCACTGTGGGGAGAGAATATTAAAATCTCCGGAAAAGTAACTGACAACGAAGATAAGGCTGTGGAATTTGCTACTGTCAGGGTGGCGGGAACTGCCATTGGCACTAATACAGATCTGAAAGGAATGTATTCGCTTTCAACAAATGCGAAAGATACCGTAGATATTGTTTTCAGTTGCATCGGTTTTAAAACAGTCACAAGACGTTTATTAAATCCCAAGGGTGATATAACTTTGAATGTAAAACTATACACAGAAGCTTCTGAACTTCAGGAGGTGGAAGTTATAGGAACCCGCAACAACATCAACGGCATGCAATCGATTAACACCGACAGCTATAAATTGTCTCCCGATGTTTCAGGAGGTAGTGTTGAGTCAATGCTTTCAACCATGGCCGGTGTCAATTCAAATAATGAAATGAGTTCCCAATATAGTGTAAGAGGTGGATCGTTTGATGAAAACTCGGTCTATATTAATGGAGTCGAACTTTATCGTCCTCAACTTATGCGATCGGGTCAACAGGAAGGGCTTAGCATCATAAACCCCTATATGGTGGGAAACCTTAAATTTTCTACAGGTGGATACCCTGCAAGATATACCGACAAGATGTCTTCAGTTCTTGACATAACCTATCGGGAACCGGAACCATTTGAGATGGAACTTTCCGCTTCTTTAATGGGAGGATCAATTACTGTTGGTCAGAACTCTGGAAAGTTTTCCCAACTACATGGCCTGCGACTCAAGAAAAACAACTCTCTTTTAAGTTCTCTTGAGACACGCGGTGAATATGATCCACTGTATTTTGATTATCAGACAAACATTTCATACAAGCCCTCTGATAAATTCAGCATTGGCTTCTTAGGCAACATCTCGCTTAATCATTACAATTTCAAGCCTTCCGATCGTGAAACGAATTTTGGCACGGCTGAAGATGTAAAACATTTTAAGGTCTATTTCGATGGTGAAGAAAAAGATAAGTTTGAAACTTATCTTGGTTCTTTATCACTTAACTACCGTCATAACCGAGCCACGACTCTCTCTTTTAATTTAGCGGCATTTCTGACTAATGAATTCGTAAGTTATGACATTTCGGGAGAATATTGGCTTGATCAAGCCGGTACGGGAGGTGTTGATGGAGATGCCGTTGGCGGTGAACTTGGTGTAGGCAAATATATGGAACACTCCAGAAACCGTCTTAAAGCTGCTGTTATTCAGGCTTCGCTTATGGGAACGACTTCCTGGCGTAAAAACAGATTTACATACGGTCTGAATTATCAGCATGAAAATTTCAGGGATCGCACAAAAGAATGGGAATGGCGTGATTCAGCCGGATATTCCCTTCCCACTCAACCTGAAGGTGTCCATTTGATCTATAACCTATCATCGAAACAGGATATTGGTAATAATCGTCTGGCTTTATTCTTGGAAGATGCACTTTCGTTTGAAACAGATAAAGCTTTTCTTTCGCTAAATGCCGGTTTGCGATTCTCTTATTGGGACTTTAATAAGGAGTTTTTAGCATCACCTCGCGTAAACCTTAATATTCAACCCGTAGGCAATAACCGTTGGAATTTTAGAGTTGCCTCCGGCTTATATTACCAGTCGCCTTTCTATAAAGAATACCGACAGGCTGTTACCGATGGGTTAGGAAATTCAATGATTGTCCTTAACCGCAGCATTAAATCTCCGTCAAGTCTTCAGTTCATTGTAGGAACCGATTATACATTCCGCGCAATGAACCGACCATTTAAGATTTCGGGTGAAGCCTATTACAAATTTTTAAGCCGCCTTATTTCTTATGAATATGACAACCTTAAAATTAATTATAGCGGTGTCAATGATTCAAAGGGATACATTATGGGACTTGACCTTAAGTTTTATGGCCAATTTGTAACAGGAACCGACTCATGGCTGACGTTCTCCCTCATGAAAACGCAACAGACACTACATGGTGTAAAAGTGCCTTTGCCAAGTGATCAGCGCTATTCGGTATCGTTATTCTTTACTGATTACTTCCCAAAATTCCCCAAGTTAAAATTTTCACTTCGCGGAGTAATTTCGGATGGCTTGACTATGACTGCACCACACGTAAACCGTTCGGACTCATATTTCCGTGCTCCGGCATATAAACGTGTAGATATAGGAATTAGTTATCAGTTTGTGGGTGCCCCCACAGAAGGTGTTAGGCCCTATAACGTATGGCGACATTTCAAGAGTATTGTGCTCGGGTTTGATGTCTTCAACCTGTTTGACATCTCTAATGTCAGCAGCTATTATTGGGTTACTGATGTCAACAACATTCAGTATGCCGTACCGAATTATTTGACCCACCGTCAATTTAATTTGCGTTTAACAGTAGAAATCTAAAGTTTTTGTGAGATGGGCTCCAAGAGTCCGGCTAAAAATAGTTTGGGCAAATGATATAGTCACTAACAAAAAAAGAGACAAGTAAAAAACTTGTCTCTCTCAAGTGACTCCTACAGGATTCAAACCTGTAACCTTCTGATCCGTAGTCAGATGCTC
>CAYNUE010000192.1:0-3542 GCA_964400325.1 uncultured Sangeribacter sp.
CCAACGTCTATAGCTGGCGAACAGAGGCGGATGAAGACAAAGGAATCGACAAAACTCAGATAGATCTACTGATTGACCGCAATGATGGAGTAATCAACCTGTGCGAGATGAAATTCTCCGCACAAGAATATGCCATCACTGAAGACGAGGAAATGAAACTCCGCCGTCGTCGCGGTAACTTCATTGAAGCCACAAAGACAAAAAAGGCTGTACATATTACACTTGTAACGCCTTATGGTCTGAAGAAAAACTCCCATTCTGCAATTGCCCAGAACATTATCACGTTACAATCTCTATTCTGATAAATTGGGGTCTGATTATTGTTTGCATATTGGAGAATTTATTTCTCAAAAATCGTTGCAATGGGTTACATATAATCAATATATTTGTTAATTTTGCAGTCTACAAAAAACAAATGCACCAATAAAAAATATAATTATTAACCCACTGAGCGATAAGATATTTAGGATAGATGCCATAGGGCTGAAAATCCTTGTGCCCCGGTTCGATTCCTGGTGGCACCACCTCAACAAAATAAAAGTCGCCAATTCTATGTGAATTAGCGACTTTTATTTTAGTCACTATAAAAATAGTGACTATCCGTGTGGTGAGCTGGAATAGTAACTGTATTTTTATTGGAGGAAGCATTCCACTTCACTTATGTTAGAGAAGCAGAAGCCTTTCGTAGTGAAGAGTTTGATGAAGCTGGCTCTATCCGGTGGTAAGGTAGCACTTTCTTCTATTGATGGATTTCCATAAAGACCTTGTTGGTAAGACGAGAGTGTTAACTCCAATCCCGTCTTTTCCACCAATTCCTTACCTGTCCCCGTGTTGACCATCAAAAGTGAGACTCCTTTATCGTCGAAAAAATCCGGATGAAACTTACGCATTTTCCAAAAATCGGCTAAAGTAATATCAGAATGGGACTTCCCACATTTAGCAGGACAATTATAACAGGATGGTCGCAAATCCAGATTCTTTAGGAATACCTGAATGTAGGGATTCTCATCTAAGGGTTGATAGAAAGTGGAAGTGGTCGATGTTATCGCTAGTCCAAACCTTCTCCAACCGAGTCTTTTATCCCGGAAGGTGAGGCTGGTTATATCGGACGGAGAAATTCCAAGTTTTGATATGGTATTATTCAGATACGACTGCCAAACTCCGGGACCTGGCACACCATGGCACACCATGTCTATGCATATCAGGGAATTTCCATAGTCTTTCCGAAGGAACAATCTCAATGCATTTATCTGACAAGGCACCCCGGAAAACAATACTATTTTCCCTGCGTCCAGAAATCTTTTCGCTTCTGAAAAGGTCTCACCTATCCGACTCTGAACATATTTAGAACCCTGAAATTCCCTCAGTCCTTCATTGCTATCGGTATAACCATGAACCACATCGAAATTCTTATCGAATTTAGCACCAAAGACCACTCCACCACCCTTGATTACTTCTTCAGCCAAAGCAGTAAAAACTCCCCCGGAAGATGAGTGAAGTCTAATAGACTCCTGAGGATTTTTGGCAGCAAAAACCTGCAGAGGCCTCCGTGGGCCGTTCTGATTAAGGATTGGACAGACTTTCTCGCATAACTTGCAACCGATACATTTCTCCCTCTCCACCTTTGGATACTCAAATCCCAAAGTATCCTGCTGCATAGTAATACATTGCGTCGGGCAAACCTGCCGGCAACCATTACATCCCACACACTCCTTTCTATCCGACACACTCTCTATCAAAGTCCAGTATTCCACCATATTATAATATTTCAAATTATTTATTAATCAACGAAAGTACATTCATCGGAGCAGAGGTTTTACCTGACTTGGAAGAATGCAACCAGATAAAGTGGGAAGTACTTGATTGCTTACTTATAAATCATCTTGAGCTATAGTATTATTTGATTTCAATGAGGAATGGAAGATAGATTTACTCAAATTCATGGAGGAACACTTCGCGGAGGATATGAGCATGGAAGAATTTGCCACTTACACAGGGCGTTCTTTGGCTACCTTCAAGCGTGATTTTGCAAAAATTTCACCACTTTCACCGCAGAAATGGCTCATTGAACACCGCACTGTTCACTGCCAAGTATAACTGCCCTCCTTCTCTTTGGAAACTGACAAATAATTAGCTTAATAGCAATCCACACTTTTACTTCGGGTTTGTGGTACATGTACCATTTTTTCGGAGCATAAAGTTACCAATAAACTCTTATATCTCCAAGTAGTATTCCGAAAAAGCGGTCAAATGGCCGCTTTTTCGGAATACTATAAGGATTATACTTGATAAAGTTGGGAAAAAGTAATTGTACGACTCCAACAAGAGTATATTAGGATTTAGGTGGTTTTCTTTTCAAGAATGCTCGTAGCTGTTTTGGAGTCAACCCTGAGTGTTTCTTTACGTATTTACCAAAGAAAGCAGGATTGTTGAAGCCTAATCGGACAGAAATCTCCTTTATTGATTCATCAGTGTGTATCAGCGAAGTCCTGATATCGGACATAATAGCCTCGTTGATCCATTCCATTGTACACTTACCGCTTATCTGCTTCACGACTCTGGCAAGATAGTTTGGTGATACTGAAAGTGCATCCGCATACCAGCGTGCATCTCTTGGTTTGGGATAAGATTCAATCAGCAGTGTGGAAAATCGCTGATAGAGTCTGTCTGCCGATTGCCTCGTCGGTAGCTTATCTGTATCCGCCCCAGGAAGAGTCACTGAAGAAAGCAAATCCTCCATTAATGAAATTATTGTGAACCGTACATTTTCTATGCCCATAGAATACTTCTTAGCCAATAATTCACTATAGATTCCAAGAAGAGCTACCACAGCTTTATTGATGTTAAAAACCATACAGTTACCCTTCAATGAGGTAAGTTGTGGAAATCCAACTGAACTTCTGCTCTCAAACGGCACAGTAGCCTCAATTCCACATAGTATTCCATCGCTATCAGTAGAAAAGAGAACATCAGAGATGAAGTCTCCTGCTTTGTAGAAAATCACCTGGCCAGCCTCCGCTCTGAGAGAAATGTCATTTAGGGTAATAGCAATTTTTCCTGTCGCTACATAAATAAATCCGACAAAATTTACTACAATTTTGTCGATAAATTTTCTGAGAGCAGAGAAATCACGATAAAATATAAAGTCAGAGCCAAACATCATTCCCGCAGCAGCGGAGTTAAGGTCTCTGATAGTCCATAGGGGAGGAAGAGTATTTTGTGTCATTACTAAGTCGTTTGCTTTTAAAACATTCTACAAGTACATTAGTTGGCCAAAGACTGGAAATTTTAAGCTAAAACTATTCCATACATTGCATAATATATTCCACTATAGGCTTTAGTTATATTTAATAAAACTAATATATCTATTGAATGGTTGAAAAGTAAAACAGTAACTCAGACAGCTTCAAAACGAGGTTTGCAGAAGATTTAAAAATTATGACAGAACAATTCACATCAAAGCATCTGATAGCCAAAGAATATCAACTGCCTATCATAGATAAGATATTTGAGGCTTGTCAATTACCATTTGACAAGAATCC
>CAYNUE010000193.1:0-3534 GCA_964400325.1 uncultured Sangeribacter sp.
AAAGTTAATAATTTTATTTCAATCTGCCCAAAGGTGAGAAAGAAAAAATTCAATCAAAGGTCAGTCAGATAATTGGAAAGTGTCTCACCACCATCAATTGAAGGAGCGTATTGAGTAAGAACGTTGATAGCAATATTCGGGAAAAGACGACGAGCATCTTTAAGCGTGGAGAGTACACAGACATCACCTGCCAGACCACAAAGGTCAATACATTCAATACGGTACATCTGAAGTAAACGAGTGATTTCAGCAGTAGCGTATGGATTGTTGAAGATAGAATATTCTTCAACATCTTTTAATTGGCCTTTATGAAAGATATGGGAATCGCCAGGTGTAGAATAGACTGCGGTAAATAAAAGCGGCCAAATGGCGGCGCCAACTGTGTCGTGAACACAGTGGCGCGGCCATTGACCGCCGTTTTCAACAAAAGAAAAATGGTCGTATGGATGGCTGTCAGCCGTTACGATTTTCAGACTATAATCACCTGCGTGAGTCTCAACGTAGGCTGCCAGTCCATCCATAGCCTCCATAGCGCCCGGTACAGGCAAGGTGCCATTGATAAAATCAATCTGCGGATCGATTACCAGAAGGGCGCTATGAGAGATATGAGAATCCATTATTGAATAGTAAATGATGATGATCCGAAATCCATCATCGTTTCGTTAGAAATCGTGACTGTCAGAGGCTCGACACTGACAATGGTATGAATATCGGTCGGTTCACCATCTACTATGATGTAACGAGTACCTTGCACCATATAATTACCGGCCTCTACCATCACTTTAGTACCGTTGACACCTGACCCACCTGTAGCGGTAGGAGTTGAGATAGTCTGTGGAATAATGTAGTCAGGCTCTGCATCACTGATACGATCACGCCACAGCTTTATGTCCTTGATATAATAAGGGCCATCGGAAGTATTTGTGATGAGGAAAGTTCCGGTAGGCACACGGTTTGGTGGTATAAGCACGAAGCGGAAAGTATTTTTGTTTTCGCTTGAAGTAGCATTAGTGCCAAATTCACCTACGGTAAGATGGTCTTCAGAGTCTGTCCACTGATAAGCCTGATAACGAGGTGCCAGACCTACCTGCATATAGAAACGGAGGTCAGAATTATCTTTAGCATCGGGTACATACCATATCCATGAGTAATGGAAAGTCAAATCACCATTAGCAATGTTGGGTATATTATCCAGACCCATTCCGGATTCTGAACCGGGCAGACCATTGACCTTAAGGGTATAGAATACTTCGGACGCAGAAAGATTAGGATATATCTCAAGATTCGGAACAGTACATGCCGTAGAATTGTTCCAAGTCCAATTAGCGGTATTTATCAGTTTATAGTTACCCTTGTCATCTACGATACCACCTGATAAGGTAGCATCAAAGTTCCAACTGAAACCACTGTCATAGTTTCCGGACGTTTCTATACTGCCAGGATGCAGCTCTGCACCGACAGGATAGTGGTGAGCAAAAGGATAGAAACCATCAGCTTGCTTGCAGAGCAACTCGTTTGTAACATCACACTGACTGAGATACAAACCACACATCTGTGCCAATTCCTCGCCACGTCGACGTGTCCATACACCATTGTTCAGAGCAGCGCTATGCAGTACTAACTCGGCTTCGACAGCATAATAATCGCCTGAGTTGCTACCATCACCAAAAACATGAAGAGGATAAATAGTATAATTCACATCGGCAGTAGCAGTGGTAGCGAGCTGTCCTGGAGCACACCAGTGCTCATTGACCATCTGCTGTTCGTCAAGGCGTATAGGGAAAGTATGAGTAACTTTCTGCGAAGTGAAACGTTTTCTTATGTCAAAGCTACGGAGATCATTACCGGTAAGCCTACTTCCTAACACGCTATTAATCCATTGACAGAAATGGAATAAAGGCACATCTTCGTCATCAATATCTATGAAGCCAGCCTTGTCAAGGAAATAATAATTACCTCGACTATTGAAACCGTAAATAGCACAAGGACTATCCTCAGCGGAACCGGCATAAAATATACCGTTATTATCGCTCCACTGCGACAAAGTCTCTGACTCAGGATTAAAGACCGCTATAAGTGCGCCACGACGATAAGCGTCATAAAGCAATTCGCTATGTTCCTCAAGCGAACGACTTTCGATAACAATAACCTTTGCCTTCTCGGGTTCGACTATGTTAGTGAAACTCTGAAGCAATTCCTCTTGAGCATCGCCAAGGTCGCCAAGTAAAGCCGCAGGCTGTGTGACAGTTACTTCTGTCACTGCAGGGGTAGTAGGAGTAATAGTTTCAAATTCTTCATCTTGTATAGGGTCATGATGATCACTACAAGAAGCATTGGCAACCATCAGAAGAGCTCCTCCAAGAGTCGGAGCCAGAGGACGTAATATTTTACTGCCTAAATTCATAATGTAAGGATATGATAGCTTTATTATGGTGTGGAGAAAAAAATTTAAGGTAACTTTATGCCTCCACAATCAATAATACTACAAAGTTACAACTTCCACACAGGTTTTTCAATGTTTGAAAGCTATTTTAATAATAGTCGAAATAAATTTTAACATTTTGTAGGGATATAAGATAGCGCCTCACGACAGCGTAAGGTAATTGTACTCCAATCGGCGGCTGCTATGACCTCCTTAGGAAAGAGTTTCGAACCCATACCTACCGCAAAAACGCCGGCTTTAAACCATGCCGAGAGATTGTCAGACGTAGGCTCTACGCCACCAGTAACCATAATCTTCGACCAAGGCATAGGAGCTAACAGACCTTTGACCATCTTCGGACCAAGAACATCACCTGGGAAGAGTTTACAAACATCACAGCCTGCTTCTTGAGCAAAACCAATTTCGCTTACACTTCCACAACCGGGAATATATGGTACGCCTCGCCGGTTACAAATTTTAGCCACCTCAGGATTAAAAAGAGGGCCAACAACAAAATCTGCACCTAATTGCATATAAAGAGCGGCCGTAGCCGGGTCAACAATGGAGCCAACACCTAATGCCAGTTCAGGGCACTCACGAGCTACATACTTAGAAAGCTCGGTAAAAACCTCGTGGGCGAAATCACCTCGGTTGGTAAACTCAAAAAGACGTACACCGCCATCGTAACAAGCCTTGACTACAGCACAAGCTACAGCAGCCGAAGCATTATAAAAGACAGGCACCATAGGGACAGCTGCCATCTTATTAAGAACTGAAAGTTTAGAAATACGAGCCATGATAAGTTTTATAAGTTGGATATATAGTATAATCGCTTATATAGTATAAATCGTATCTTATAAATCTTATAATTTTTATAAATCTTATAAGAATTATAAAAATTATAAGACTTATTGATGAGCACGACTGTCCCAGGCGCCACGCAGGCACCCAGGACAGCCGGGCTGCGTAGCAGCCAGGGCGCGTAGCCGTGCCTCCTGGTTGTGTGTGTGCGAGCTTCAGCTCGCCTCACATGCGGCACCATGTACACAGAGGTAGAGCACAAAACAGAAGAGGCCTCCGATTGCTCGGAGGCCTCTCTTCGTAAGGTGGCA
>CAYNUE010000194.1:0-3534 GCA_964400325.1 uncultured Sangeribacter sp.
TTTTTTATCCCATTTGCATCTTATTTGAACCGCATTGCACGGCTCGTGCGTCCGCTTATTATGGCTTGATAATCAATGCTTTGTATTCGGATGCACGGACCGTGCGTCCCTACATTTTTATTGGTTGACTATGTGAATGATAGCGTCGGAGACGCTTAACATGCCCACCCCGGTATCCGTACATATTTTCCCATCGTCACGATTGCCATTTAATCATAATTATGCTCAAAAACATAATTTTTTTGTTAAAATTTTGTGTGGTAAAAATAATGTTGTATCTTTGCGCGTCAAAGCGATTTACGAATAAATCTTAACCTAATAATTAAAACAAATAGACTTTTTTTAATCACCTAAAAGCAAATAAATCAAATAAATAATCCAATAATAATTAATGCATTATGAAATTTAACAGAATGTTTAAATTCTCGCTCTGCGCTTTGCTACTTGCGGCAAGCGGCTCGGCTTTCGCTGAAGATGATGCGACTTTGAAAGAGGTGCTGTTGAAAGACAAGACGACATACGTGTCTTGGGATGATTTTGTCAGTGTCCTTAACGGTACAAAACCTGAAGTTTCTGAGACTCTAACAGAAGCTCTTACTACTGCTCGAAACGAATATTTCGGTGTGGATGGAACATGGAACAACCCGAAATTACCAGGCGCTCGTAAGGATTCAATCGACGCCGTTCAGAGATATAGAACGGCTAAGTCTAATTATGACATTGCGAATGGTAACAATCAAGATTGGACTGCGCAGCTCACTCAATTAAATAACCAACCGAGCCAACCTATTAAGTGGTTAAAAGACGCTTACGATGCAGCCGTAATTTTTAATGATGCTCTTGATTATTACTATGAAAATGAAAAAGATAAAACCAATCCTCCGGTAATCTATTATAAACTATCAGGTACTGCATCTACAGCAAAGCGTTATTTGACTATATCATTTCTTGATCCTAATGAAACTGGATATACTTCTTTAAAGCCATCTGAGTTTGAAAATCAAGTAATAGAAGACAATTCTATTTCAGTGTACGGAGTATATATATATTTAGGTAAAGACGGTGATAAATTCAATTACGGAAAACAAATAAGCGAGGATCAGGATGCTACTGGCAGACTTAAAGTCTCCTACACCCCTGGCAATCTAATCGATAATAAGTATACTAGTGGTAAAGGTGTGATTTTGACTAATGCGGTGGATGCTTTGAGCGATCTTATTAAGAGTGGTGAATATGATACAAATGCAAAACTGAAACAAGAATTGCTTGCAAATCTTGCGACTCTTACCGCAAATGCTAAAGATAGTGAAGGTAATCCGGTGTTAGTGGATGGTAAGCCCATTACTCAATTAAAGTATTTATATAATCTTTATTTGGAAGCTGAAACTGCAAAGGATGAAAAAGCTGAAGCGGCTGTAGCTGCCTTGAAAAATCTACAAAGTAAAGAGGGGGAATACAATGCAGCTTTAGCTGCTATGGCAGATAATTACGATGAGGTAACTCTTAATGCCAATGTTACTGCTACAACTCCTATTGCAAAGGCGTTTACCGGTTCAATTGATGCCAACGGCAATATAATTACAATTCAACTCCCCGCTGGAACAACATATCTGTTCAGTAATTTTGCAAACGGTCATTTAGAGAATGCTATCGTAAACGGTAAATTCGCCGCCAGAGGATCTTTTGTCAATACTGCTGTATGGAGAGGTTCTGATGGTACATATTATAATGCTGACGGAAATATCGGTAACATAGTAAATATTGGTGAACTTGCATACAAGGTTCGTAGCAATGAATTCTTTAGTGCAGATATTGATGGTAATAAGTTGGTAAAATGGTCTGAAGATTCACAGGTATATGATATTACCTTGTATCAGCCCAATGCAACTACACAGTTCTATACAAATATTGAAAACGGTGTATTTGTAAACAACCCCATTTCAGAAGTTTCTGCTAATGCATTCTACGTGTCTAAAACAAATGACTTCGGTGATATTGCCAATGTTATCGTTGGTAATGTATGCGAAAATGTAGTTATCAAAGACAAAGAATCGTTCTACTGCCCGTTTGACATTACTGCCAAAAACGTTACTCTCAATCGCTCTTTGAATGCAGGATACAATACTGTTTGTCTTCCTTTCGAAATGACCTATACTAATATGGGATTAGGTGCAAATGATCTTCTCTGCAAATATGACAAAGAAACTACTACCAAATTCTGGTTCACTAAGACTCAAACAGTAGACGCAAATACCCCCGCACTTATATATTTAGCAGAAGCTAAGCCGACTACAACACTGATCGGTGTTACCATTAAGAAGACCGAAAATCAGATTGTTAATTTTGAAGGAGCAGTTGATGATAAGAGCCAGGCATGCGGTCTGTTCAAAAATGTTACTGCTGATGACATCAGAGGTGGTTCAAATGCAGTTAAAGTATATGGCTTGCAGGGTGGTGCCGCTCAGCAAGATCCTAACAATCCAAGTGCTACATTTAATCCCGCTGGTAAAGCTAATTTCGCTGCATTCCGTATGGTTATCGTGAGCGAACTCGCAGCTACTCAGGCAGAGCAGGGACAGCCCCTTACTACCCGCGGAATCGGCGTTGTTGATGAGAAAGGTATCGAAATCAATGTTGGCGGTGGTCTCGCTGCTGTAGAAATCGTTGACATGGAATCTGCTTCACTCGACATCAAGGCTGGTAATGGTGAAATCATCATCACAACCGACGCTAACTATGGCACACAGACTGTTTACTCTCTCGATGGCAAAGCAGTTGCAACTGTGAATGTTGTTGAAGGAACAAACACTGTTAATGTACCGAGCGGTTTCTACGTTGTAATGGGTCAGAAAGTACTCGTTAAATAATCTTTCCTTGAGATTATAAACATCACTAAACAGATAATAATCAAGAGGATGCACTATTCAGCGTATCCTCTTGATTTTTATATCAATATATCTGTAATTAATAGTGAAACTTTTTCTGAAATTATTTTGTTATAAGGAAATATTGTCGTACTTTTGCACGCAAATATAGGGAGAACTATCTCCGAATCTTGCTCAGATACATCAATAATCGATTATAAACAAATAAACAATAGATATTATGAAATTCGAATACGTAAAACCTGAACTTGAAGAATTGGAACTCGCACTCGAAGGTTCATTCCTCGGAATCAATAGCGTTGGATTTGACAAAGGAGACAAAGAAGTTAATGACGAGAATGAGGATATCTGGGATTAACGCTTTCCAACAAACTTATTACGCTGACTAATTTTTAGCCAGCGTTTTTTGTTTGTAGGGACGCACGGCCCGTGCGTTGATGCGCGATATAGAAAATGTAGGGATGCAACGTGGTGCGTCCGCCGCAACGGGTTGATGGTCGGTGAAATGTAGGGATGCAACGTGGTGCATCCGCCGGTAACCCCGGATGATGTGCGATATTGAAAATGTAGGGACGCAACGTGGTGCATCCGCCGTAGCGTCGAAGACGCGCGATATACACAACCCCAGGTGAAACCTGGGGTAGGATGC
>CAYNUE010000195.1:0-3520 GCA_964400325.1 uncultured Sangeribacter sp.
ACAAAGGGACTACAAATTTACTAACAATCTTTGAAACCTCACTGTTTTCCCGCAATAAGTTTGTCTATACAAAACAAATGGCCGGGTTTTGCCTTACCCGACCATTCGTTTAGGATTGCTACGTAGTGTATTATCTTACCACTCGCTTGATTGGCTTGCCGTTGTAGATAATAATGTAGGTTCCGGGAGCTAAATCAGCTGTTGAATACGCGCCCTCGTAAATCAGAATTCCCTGAAGATTAAATATCTTCACATTTGCCTCTTTATCATTATAAATCTCCTCGATACCTGAGACTTCCTCTACTGTAACAGTACAGGTGGCTGACAGATTTGAGCCGTCGCGTGTCGAAGCTATTATAATAGCATTGCCTGAATTATTAGCTGTCACGACTCCCTCCGAGCTTACCGACGCAACGCTTGAATTTGTCGACGACCAGCTGATATTCTTATTCGAAGCATCCGCAGGAGCTATCTGTGTACCCAGATTTAGTGTCTCTCCGACTTTCATCTGGGCAGACGCGGGGATAATCGAAATTTGAGAGATCGCCACAAAATTCTTCTTTACCGTGATTTCACATATTGCAGAGAGATTACTTCCATCGGTGGTGGATGCAATTATCTGAGCCGTTCCCTCCTTTATTGCTTTCACGAGTCCTGTCTCGTTCACAGTGGCAACCTCGGAATTTGTGGATGTCCACCTCACGCCCTTACTGGTCGCGTTTTCGGGGAGAACCGTTGCTGTCAACTGTACCGTCTCCCCGATAGTTAGATCTGAACTTAACGAAGTAATATTCAAAGACTCGGCAAGTATAGTTTTCGCCTTGACCGTAACTTTACATAGTGCCACAAACCCTCCGTCAACAGATGTTACCATAATGGTAGCTTGACCGGGCTTTATAGCATAAACCGTACCATCCGACGAAACCATTGCCACGCTTATATCCGAGCTCGTCCAATTAACTGACTTATTGGTAGCATCTTCCGGGGCAAGCGTTGCCTCAAGTTTCTCTGTATCATCTTCAACAAGCTCCAGCGCTGTCTTATTCAGAGATATACCTGTTGCAGGCTGTATCACCGTCACCGTACATTCATCCTTAATCTCAGGATTCTCCACTGAAGTAGCGGTGATTATGACTTCTCCACCTTTAATACCATCCACAAGGCCATTCTCATTAACCTTTGCAATATTACTATCTGAGGAAGACCACTTAATCTGCTTATTTGTTGCGTTACTTGGATAAACGGTTGCAGATAATTCAACCTTTTCGCCTACTTTCACCGAGGAAACCTTGCTTGATAAAGTTATGATTTCTACTGGTTGAACAACTGTAACTTCACAGGATGCTGTATAGCCTCCGTCAGTTGCTGTAGCAGTGATGACACATTTCCCATCTTGATGACCAGTTATAGCACCATCTGCGTCAACGGTAGCAATATCATTATTGGAAGATGAGTATGTAATTTGACTATAAGTTTGATTTTGAGGGAACAAAACTGGCTCTAAATGAATGCTTGAATTGATATCGATCCGCAAGGAAGCCGGTAATTCTATTTTTGTTACATGATTATATACAGACACCTGTATTGTCGACACTATATTATTGCAGGTTTTCGCAGAAACCGTAGCGCTTCCTAATGAACGTGCATAGATATTTCCTTCATTGTCAACAGAAACTACGCCTTCATCTGAACTTGTCCATTGCAATTCATTATGTATAGAATTAATCGGCTCAATCTTATAAGGCACTTTATGCGAATCACCCACATAGAGCCTAATTAGTTTGTTAGAGATAATTAAATCAGCTGGATATATGTCCTCTACTATTTTTAACCTTTTAAAAAAGGAATTTTTATATAAACTTGCCGTTCCTTCAGGAACATAAACAACACCATCGTTAAAAATTCCTGGCAAAGTGGTATTAATTGCGTTCTCCTCCACGTCTTTTGGATTGCTAATATTGCTATATATCGTGATATAAGGAGTAATACCACCATCACAACTGATTTCCTTCAAAGATGACGGCAGGGATAATATAGCCTCTCCAGATGTAACAGACTTATAACTCCTATAACCACCTAATATTATATTCTCTATTCCTTCTCCAAAATAGATATATCTTATATTCGTCATGTCATAAGATGTATATTTTAGGCCTTGAAAGATTTCTAAATCAGGACAATCCACAATTAGAGAATCAATTGAACTTTTCCAAAATACATTCTCATTATAAATTGATTTAGTTGATTTTGGCAATACGAGCTTTCTAATTGAAGCATTTTCAGCAAACATATATTCACTAATTGTATAATCTTCAGTAGATCTTGGCCCGCTCTGTGCAATTTTATTTTTATAATAGTAGGGATTACCGCCCGACACTATATTTGCTTCCGATAAATCCAAGACACCATGTAGAGTCCGATTATTGATTAATTCACGTATAAATCCTATATCAGTTCCATTAATATATCCCGTCACCGTGAGATTTTCAACGGTCTGCTGATCTCCATAGTTGATTTTACTTGAAAGCCAACCGGGGGTCTGATTGTCGACTACAAGAGTAGTCGCTTGCGCTCCACACAGCATATAGCTGCATAGGAGGATTAGAAATGTGAATAATTGTTTCATATTTACTTGATTTATTGTTTAAGAGTTTTATGTAATGTTTCAATAAAAGACAGGACCTTTTCTTCTTCATCCGTAGGTTGTCCATATAGATGTTTCAAATTTTCTCCTTGGCTGTTTAAATACTCTTTCAGCACAACCTTTGCCTCCGGAGGGATTATAAATTTCACGAGGCCATATTCTTTACATAAATTAGCTGCAAAGGGGGATGCCAAAGAGTCACGAGGAACTATAGAAAGAAAACCTCTCTGTCTTAATCTCCTAATTCTTCCAAGTGGCATTTCTTTCATACCTTCTTTATCAGAAATCAAATCATACTCTTTACATATTGACCTGGGCGTATCCACGTCGAAAGGCGAGAACGTTATTGGCGTTTGGTTTATCCGCTGTCTTGTGGAGAGAACCCATAATGCTCCTTCTACCTGAGGCTCTTCCGAACAAGCAAATAGAGTCGCTATATTGAGACTTCCTGACCAATCCAACAAATGACAGTAGAATCCAAGATGCCGTGCTGTAGAAAGAAGATAAAAGTCTACATCTTCTGTATCATGTTTCCAATCAAGATATCCGCGAGATATTGCGTATTCTTTGAACCTATTATAGGTATCGATGTATTTTTCCCATACTCCATCATCCATGATAGTGCCACCAAGGTGCCTATATAGAGTAGTCTGTAGCAGCCAAGAAGAATTGGCTTGACCTCGATACAAAAAGGTATATCCACCCATTCTACACCTACCGATCTCAGCTTCAAGACTTTTAAAATCTTCTATCGAGTGAATGATGTGCATATTTCTCAATCGCCGCCGGACCCTCTCTTTGGCTTTACGAATGGTTTTTACACAGAAAACGTGAGGTCTGTACTGTTGCTCGTTCCACATTGCGAGGCTCTGGTAT
>CAYNUE010000196.1:0-3503 GCA_964400325.1 uncultured Sangeribacter sp.
GTAAGTTTCCAGGCATTATCAACACCCCAACCATTCATATCACCACGCAAATAGATTGGCTTTGCACCCGGATTAGGAGTTGTGGTGCTCAGAGTAAGAGTCGAAAGGTCTCCTGCAACTGTAATAGTATAGTCACCTGTCCACGGTGCTACTATATCTCCGTCACCTTTAGTCAGGGAAACTGCTTTTCCGGGTGTGTTGCCATAGTTGCAGGTAAGCGCGCCACCATTGAATGTATCCCAGCTACCTTTAACAGTTGAAATTTTCAATTTCGAAAGATTAGTGATTTCAAGAGTATATTTGCCGTCGGCATAAGTAAACTCCGAGGCATTTTCGGGTGCCCATTCTCCACCGGTGAAACCACCGGCACCGGTAGCGTAAAGAGGTGCTCCGTTCTGTGCATTAACTGATAAAGCCAATAATGCTGCGGCTGCAACTGAGTAGAATTTTTTCATAAACAATTAGATTAAAAAGTTATTATTTTGAGTCGTTATGGTTTCAATAAGGTAATTTTCTTTTTGACTATTCGTATTACGAAATTAATATCTTTTATCGTTCCGACAAAATATTTCTGATAATAAATTCTATTATTATCTCAATTTTCTTTAATTTCGCAGGTCAGATATTCACATTTTGACTATGCCGATTTAATATTATGTCTACAAAAGTTACATTTGGTTCCAAAATAGGTCTTATTGCCGCAACTGTCGGATCAGCAGTAGGACTTGGCAATATATGGCGTTTCCCGGCTGAAACACAAAGCAATGGAGGCGCAGCATTCCTTATAATATACATTCTCTGTATGCTTGTGCTCGGCATCCCTGTGATGATAGCTGAATTTTCATTAGGCCGCGGAGGAAGAAGCGATGCTGAGGGCGTATTCAGGAAATTAGCTCCCGGCAGTAAATGGTGGATTGGCGGTGGAATCGCCATATTAGCTTCATATCTTATTCTATGCTTCTATATGGTTGTGGCAGGATGGACCCTTGAATATCTGTGGCAATCTATTACTGGAAATCTGTATGATTTTGCAGCAGATACTACCGCTGCAGCAGATAAAGGTTTTAAAGACAAGATGACGGAATATGTCTGCAATCCATATAATCCATTGATTAATATTTATGCACTTATCATTATTAATCTTTTGGTATTGATGGGTGGAGTTCAAAAGGGAATCGAGAGAATGTCAAATATTCTTATGCCCGTCCTCTTTATTCTTTTGCTGATCTTTGCAGCGTTTTCCCTTAGCCTTCCCAATGCGTCAGAGGGGCTCAAATTCTTCTTCACTCCTGATTTTTCCAAAATCTCTATTGGTGTTATCATAAACGCCTTGGGGCAATCGTTTTTCTCCCTTAGCTTAGGTATGGGTATCTTAATAACATATTCATCTTATTACCCTCAGAACACCAAACTTGTGCCCACAGCCCTAACCGTAAGTGCATTGGATCTGCTCGTTGCTATTCTCATGGGCATTATCATCTTTCCAGCCGTGGCAAGTTTCGGCCTTAAAGATGCAGGGTTGGCCGGCACTACCCTTGTCTTCGTTACATTGCCGGAGATATTTGCATCAATGCCGGGCACGCAACTATGGTCAATTTTATTTTTCCTATTGTTATTAGTTGCCGCCCTTACCTCTACCATTTCCATATCTGAAGTGACTGTAGCCTGGTTACAGGACAGATATAAAAAATCACGCAAAGTGGCATGCCTGATTGTGATGCTTCCTCTTTTCTTCTTCAGCTCTATTTGCTCACTGTCTTTCAGTTCACTAAGTGACTTTAAGATTTTAGGTCTCAATATCTTCGATTTCTTGGATACATTGGCCACCAACTGTCTGCTTCCTTCTGCTTCAATTATAACATGTCTCTTCATTGGTTGGAAATTAAGAGCTGATTTTCTACGCAATGAAATTACCAACAATGGGCTCGTCAGCACTCATACTTATCCAATATTGGCATTCATGATTAAATATTGCGCTCCACCACTATTATTTATAATATTAATAGGCTCTTTTATAGATTTTTAATTTAAATAGTTATATTTGCATAATCAATTATCAAGTTATGAGCGATTCCGAATGTTTAAATCACCAAGCTTATATCAATATTCAGTATCCGGGATATTTCCGAGCATATAATTGGAGAATAGAATTATTCGTCAATGGTAAACATGTGCATCAACTGCAATTTTGGCAAGCCAAAGATTTAATGTTGGAGGTTCCGGCGGGTGAAGTGGAATTGAAAGCCCGAATGATTATCTGGTGGTCTAAGCTTAAGCTAATCGCTCATCCAGGCGAACACTACAAAGTATCTCTGACTTGGAATTGGTTCACCGGATTCATCAAACTCCGCTGCCTGAAATAATATCTTCATTTATCACGCATATTAATGATTATCTGGAATCCATGGCATGGCTGTCACCGCATAAGTGAAGGTTGTGACAATTGCTATATGTATTATCTTGACGGTAAACGAGGAATAGACACATCCTTGGTTACACGCACCTCCAACTTTGATCTTCCATTACGTCGTGATCGGTACGGCAATTATAAGCTAAAATCAGGAATGCAACTGTTTGTGGGTCTATCCACAGATTTCTTCGTGGAAGATGCAGATCAATGGCGCGATGAGGCATGGAAGATCATCAAGCAACGCCCCGATATAGCTTTTAGAATACTCACAAAACGAGCCCATCGCATTAAGCAGTGTTTACCATCGGACTGGGGTGAAGGTTATCCGAATGTAATGTTATCAGTGACATGTGAAAATCAGCGTAATGCCGATATTCGATTACCACTACTTTTGGATATTCCTGCGCACCATAAAGGGTTCATGGCAGCTCCATTTATAGGACCGATAGACGCCGCAAAGTATTTATCTTCAGGTGAGATAGAAGAAGTGATCTGTGGGGGTGAGAATTACGACGGTGCACGCCCATGCCATTATGAATGGGTTAAATATTTGTCGGACCAATGCAACGAAAATGACGTGACTTTCTCATTCATAGAAACCGGCACCATATTTTGCAAAGAGGGAAAAACATTCAATATACCCTCAAAGAATGTGCAGAGTGAGCAAGCATATAAATCCGGTCTCAGCCACTATAATGGCAAACCAAAATTCAAATTGGATTATAACAGCAAAAATTTATTCGGAGAAGAAATATATCAACCACACTATCGCGCTCACTGCAATACATGCGGATCACGAATGATCTGCAACGGCTGCTCAAATTGCGGAAACTGCGGAATTTCATAATAAACTCTATTGTAATAAAAGGGTAAAATATTCTGCCACCGATAATAAAAGTAATAAAAGGCAAGAATATAATTGCCCAACAAAATAAATTAGGCTGTAATGATATTTTCATTACAGCCTAAAATTTTGATCTAAATCGCTATCTCAATCAATCTTCGATAGCAGCCTGCGCCGCAGCTACGCGGGCGATGGGCACGCGGAAAGGTGAGCAGCTTACGTAGTTCATGCCGATCTTTGCACAGAACT
>CAYNUE010000197.1:0-3493 GCA_964400325.1 uncultured Sangeribacter sp.
AATCCTGCAATAAGCATATATTGTATAAGCATAATTTTAATAGTTTAGAGGGTTAGGCATTTTGAGTTTTTGCAGCTGGTTTGCGTATGCAGGCAGCTCCGAGGGCTACCATTGCGATACCGAATACAAGGCTGGTGACCATATAGAATACAAACATTCCGCCATCGCCTTTCTCAAGAAGCGAAATCATATCATCGGAGAATGAGGAGAATGTCGTCAAGCCACCACAGAAACCTGTGATCCAAAGGAGGTTCTCGGTTTTGGTCAGACGACCGGTTTTATTGAGATAGCCGTAAAGCATACCGATGATAATACAGCCAACCATATTGGCCATAAATGTTCCTAAGGGGAAAGAGAGGTGGCAGATAGCTGCTCCTAACTTGTCTGAAAGGAAACGAAGGCAGGTACCCAAGAAGCCACCGGCACCAGCAATCATTGTTGATTAAACATAACAAATATTTTTATTAATTGTGTTAGACATAGTGCTCAGTAAAGATTAAATCAAAATCTCGGAGACTATTTAAATTTCAAAAAGTTATAAAGTATAATAAACCCTCAGCTACTGTGTGGAAGTAGAAAAATATTGTTCAGATACATAGCATAAATCTCTATCACATACTACTGCCGAAGATCAATAACAATATATTAACAAAGTATTCTTTGAAAATGATTAATGCAAACACAAAAATTGTCCCTGTAATCTCCCAAACACAAGATATTACTATAAATATCGACTGAATAACAACATATACTTTAAAGACATCGAAGAGCCATCGTAAGCAACCCCAGCATATCTTGAAGGCATCCTCTGTCCTTGTTAGATTCTCTCATAGATTAAGATTTTATCGTTATCCACACTTTTGCGTGCAAAATCCTTTAGCCCATCATTATCAACTAAATCCACTTTTTGAGGGTGACCTTAGAGAATTTCTTTGTGATTCTAATTTTTTATTAACTTTACATTCGAGATGAATCCTCATAACAATCGCGGAGGGTACTTTAATCCTTCACTATTTTAACCCTTTAAAATTTATTGTTATGATAATTGGATTTTTCTTAATTATCAGTGTTATGTTAAATCTGCTGAAAGGTCAAATCCTTTCGATAATTATCATCATAGCACCTTTCAGTAAATTAAAATATCTATCTAAACTCCATTCAAATGGAATTATTATAACTGAAAACAGATGCGAAGTGATTACCCCAATATAATTGGTAAGGTGGTAAGTGGAAAAATTGACCGTCCACTTGGTAGTTCCCATCCGCGTTATCCGGATATGGTATATCCGATTAATTATGGTTATGTTGAGAATGTGCTTGCGGAAGACGGTGAGGAGCAGGACGTTTATTTATTGGGTATAGACATTCCGGTGACGGAATTTACAGGACGTGTAATAGCAGTATACCGAAGACTTGATGATGTAGAAGATAAATGGATTGTGTCATACAATGGAGACGATTTTTCGGATGACCAAATTATGAAACAGCTACACTTTCAAGAACAGTATTTTCGCGGCGAATTACTCCGATGAAATTTGATAATAGTTACATTTTGTATAAGTTTAAAAGCTACTTACAACCACAGATGACAAAAGAATTGAAAAATATGTCTTTAGAAGAACTCTGGAACCTGTTTCCGATAGTTCTTGTTCCACATAGTTCTTTTTGGAAAGAATGGGCAGAAGGGGCGTGAGGTGGTGAGACGCAACAAAAAGAGTCTTATATTGCTTCCTGCAAATCGCCCTGATATATGGAGTTTATTTGAGTCTATCTTACCTTACTTTGAGTCGGGGACTAAACCGTCCAAGGACCTTCTGCAATTGAAAATGACAGAAGGATTGTATGTTCTACTCAATACAGCCCCCACTCTCTATGCCTCGTTGTTTGATTTCACCGACCCATGGAAAATAGACTTGATTGAGTTTATGAACGAAAACTACATGGTTTGGTAATTTTCCTTTAGTGTTACTTCAAATTATTTGAAGTAACACTTCAAGGGTGCGTAATTATATAAAAAATAGAGGTTTGGCCTCTCTTCTTAGCGGAGTGACCGAGATTCGAACTCGGGATACGCTTTTGCTTCGGGTTGAGTTGATTTCAAAGGTTCTCAGCGATTCCCAATTGGCGTATACACGCTTTCCAATTGTGTTCACGCCTTTATAGAGATTTAATTACCAATTAGTTAATATTCTCTATATTTTGTTGTGCAAACTTTTTTCTAAAGTCTTTTACTTTTATGATTGCTGATTGAATAATTGGCAAGAGTTCTGGTACATCTTTTTTTATGACATCGAATACAATATCTGCATTAAGATCGAAATACCCATGAACAATATGATTCCCCATCCCGACTATTTCTCGCCAAGGAATTTGCGGAAATTCTGTTGTAAGAAAATCCGGAAGTTTTGAATCAATTATTAATTCCTTCTCCTATGGCCGAAATCAACATTGCATTGGCTGCGAGGAGTTGCATACCGGACGGAGAACAAGCAAAATCGTTTACGGTTGTTACTTCCTTATTCCATTCGATTAGCTGTTGAAGAGCCTCCTCAATGGAAAGAAGCGTTTGAAGAGCATGATTTATTGCCGAGTCAGAGTATTTTGATGCCATCTTGGGAGATTTCATTAAGGAAACGAGGATTCATTCTGGAATGACGATGAATCAGATCTACAGAAGTGTGGAGAAGTGATTCCAAATAGTTGTGTAATCGAACAAGCACAAAGATTTTTGGAGGCATATCCACTAAAAGATCCACGTCGCTGTCCGGACGATTGTCTCCCCGAGCTACTGACCCGAACAAAATCAGCCTCGTCACTCCATATTCTTTCTGGATATAAGGGAGATTTTCTTGAAGTGTAGCAATACAATTATCTCGATCACACATCTTAATTATTATTAAATCCCTTAAGATAAGATTCTAATATTGGAATCATAGGAGGAATGTCGTTTTGAATAACATCCCATAATATTTCCGGTGAAACGGTATTATATCCATGCACAAGCACATGCCGCATACCCACTATCTTTCTCCATGGTAATTCCGGATTATCCTCTTTAAATTCGTTTGTCACTTTATAAGCAGCTTCTCCGATAATCTCTATCATTTTTGTTAGACCAAAGAAAAGAATTTTATCGTTCTTTATATCTTCAAATGTATGATTTATTGGAGCATTTTGAAGATTCAAAGCCATTTCAAGCATATCTTGAATGCGACCTCTGTCTTTATCAGCCTCTCTCATATATTAATATCTTATCGTTGTCCACACTTTTACGGGCGAAGTCTTTGAGGCCTTCGTTATCAACCAAATCCACTCGTCTACCAACAATATCCGATAGATCCATCAACATGCCTCCCATAGTTAGGAGAGAAACATAACCATTGGAACGATCATAATCAACGAGAATATCCACATCGCTATCCTCCCGCTCTTCTCCACGAGAAAAAGAGCCGAACAGCCAAGCTCGGAGCACAGGTTTATCCTTGAAATACTG
>CAYNUE010000198.1:0-3427 GCA_964400325.1 uncultured Sangeribacter sp.
CATGCAGTCCGACATATCCGATAAATTGGCCAGTTGATTTCAACTCCACGGCATACAATCCCCAACCATTCCTATCAAACTCTGATTGGATTCTGAAAAAGAATGATTCCGTTTCCTTCTCTGTCAAAACAGATGGAAAGAAACGCATGACACGATAATCCCTGTTCATCGCTATAAACAAAGGTAAATCTTTCGACTTCCAATCACGGAGCATCAATCTATCAGTTTCTATATATTTCATAAGTCAGTATATAATAATTACCGCGGTGGTATAATCTTTCAATTACATATCCTCCAGAGTAAACAGATGTGTTTCTATCTTATATCGGAAGGAACTATATGGCGGAGGTACTCAAAGTTGTTCAGCTCAACCAATGTCTGATTGCGGTCGAAATACAATGGTAATCTTTCTCAAACTCTTCGCACAGAGCAAGCGAAGTTTTGCCGATGTGCCTCCGTCCTGTTATTACAGTCATCCTTTACCGGGAGTCAAACGCGCGACCTTGAATTCGTCTTAGCTCCTCTATTTCCTTGGTTCGATTATAGAAGTAAATATTTTATCACCGCAGTAATTATTACCACGGTGACAAAATTACTTCTAAGTTTCGGCATCAAAAAATATGCTTCTCCAGATAGATTATAGTGGATTAATGAATACTTTTCATTGGCCAAGCCTTAAGCTCTAACTCTGTTTTTCCTCTTTGGGTGAAGAATTCCACTCCGGTCTGCGAGGGTGAAGCATACGTGAGAAGAGTCATCACCTTCTTACCATCCTCAGCAAAGATCTCAATCGTGGATTTATCCACAAATATACGCAGAGATATATCGCGTGTGCCTGGTGAAGCAATCTTTGAATTTGAAATTCTATCGAAGAATTTAATTTTCACATCAGAACAGTTGGTACGGTCCAGAGTAAGATAGCCCGTAGAAGCGTCGTAGCTCAATGATACTTTTCTTCCATCGCCCACACATAGATTAAAACCAGCGACGTCGTTGGAAGATGCAGAAAGCTTAATATCCAGCTCATATTGATTATTCATTGCCGTAATCTGTGGAAGCGAATATGTGCCGGGAGAATACATTTTCTTTATTTTATATTCTTTGCCGTGCAAGGACTCCAGTGCTTTTACAGGAGTTTGTCGAAGCCTCAATCCTTCAGGAGTGGTATAAAGAGAATAAGTACGTGGAATAGACCAAACTCCTTTACCCCATGTAGAAGGAGCAGTCGGAGCATAATCCCAGTAATTTACCCAACCAAGGGTCACTACTTCATCATCTTTAGTTGAGTCAAAGTTTTGGAACACTCGGGAAGCATAATAATCCATTCCATCGTCCACATATAGAGGATCAGAGTCAGGCATATCAGGAATGAATTGCTCCCCGTCAAAGTCGCCAACAAAATATTGTTCGCGCGCCCAGTTTACAGAAACCAACAACACCCATTTCTTTTCTCCAGTTTCTTCCACTGTAACTTGAAAAAGGTCCGGGCACTCCCACGACCGCTTATTATCTCCCGCAGGACCAAAATCACTGGCCCAAGTCCAATGCTTGAGATCGTCAGATGTATAGAACGCCACTTTCCTCTCTAAAGCTTTTGCCACAGCCATAACCCACTTTCCAGTAGGTTCATAACGTATCACAGTGGGATCGCGAAATTCCGTACTCCAGATATCAAGCACGGGATTTTGGTCGTAATATTGATAAGTTTCCCCTCCGTCGCGACTGAAAGCAATTCCCTGTGACTGTTTCTTTGAATCTTGATCAAAGAGGGTAAAGACTGCTATCATGGCATCTTTTCCCCAACCTGCAGAGTTGATGGAGTCCACTACTACGCTGCCGGTGAAAGCCGATGTTTTTGGAGGTAGACCCTTTATTGCATGGTCTTCTTTCTCCTTCCAATATACAAGATCGTCTGACTCGGTTCCTCCCCAACTATATGCCAGATACTTTCCATCCTTCTTCACTAATCCGCTCGGATCGCCAATCCAGCGATGAGCCGGTGTAAAATGATATTGCGGACGATAAGGCTCACGGAAGAGGATGGTATCACTCTCCATCGCAAAAGTTGAAAAAGAGGCTTGACCACATAGTATTCCAAGTACAGTGAATACCGAATACTTAAGTTTAGAGAATGATGAATACATTTTAAACATGTCTATAGTTTTAAGATTACTGCCAAAGAGAATGAAGCCCTTTATTTTCATTTAGTTCCAACTCTTTCAAAGCTTTTGCAAAATTAAATATTCCTTATGATACATTCAAACATATCGTTGATGCTTACGGTCCTGGCAGTGTGGTATGGAGATTTGACCCCATTGATTCTTACTGATAAAACGGCCTCCAAGAATTACTTGAAAAATCCAACGAATTGCCCTGGAATTAAATAAAATGTTATGATGACAATATAATTTACTACTGTAACCTTGCCTTAACCCAAGATTTCAGAAGCATACAACAGTTGGAAGACCTTGTGAAATTAATCACTCGCACTATGGGATAATGTACTGTATACCGACACAATAATCTCTAAGTAGGTACTATTTCTTAAAGATACGAATCTTAACAAACCATGTTATAATCATAAACGAGGTCAATAAGGTGTATAAGACTTAACGGCAGTACGTGTCGGTCTTCATGCCTTCGATGGGTAGGAGAAAGATAGAGCATGTACTTTGACTACATGAAATTTATCGCTAGATTTGTTATACAGTTATGACTGATATAATGACACCGGAACAGCGTAGCCGTTGTATGGCGGCCATCAAAGGGAAAGATACCAAGCCAGAGATAATTGTGCGGAAGTATCTTTTCTCTCGAGGCCTGCGCTATCGTATAAATAATCGTAAATTGCCTGGTTCTCCTGATATTGTCCTGAAAAAATATAAAACAGTTGTTTTTATTGACGGTTGCTTCTGGCATGGACATGAAGGCTGCAAATATTTCCGCCTACCTAAAACGAACGAGCATTTCTGGCGTCATAAGATAGCAATGAATTTTGCTCGTGACTTTGCTAATAACGTTGACCTCAAACTCGCCGGTTGGAGAGTAATAAGAGTGTGGGAATGCGAAATCAGAACGAAAGCCAAACGTGCGGAAACCCTTGAATGCCTCTACAACAAGATTACAGAAACAGAGCACGATGCACCTCTCTATTCTCCCACCCCAGAATCCATACCAACGGCAGCAGAACCAGATGCCCCATACGGTAGCAATAAAATTTAAGTTAACAACTTGAGTCGCATAAAAAATTGACTCATAAATGGTATCCAAATGCCCATGAGTGAATATATTGTACGTACATTTTTCAACTTTACTAACCATGAGAAAGAACAAACATGGATGGGAAGGGTACGGCTTACCAGTTGACTCTACATGTATGCTAACCATGTCTATCGATTAGGAAATCTCTCAAAAATTTCGTAACTTT
>CAYNUE010000199.1:0-3401 GCA_964400325.1 uncultured Sangeribacter sp.
CTTCGCACAGAAAAACGCCTCCCTGCCGAGGCTCAATGCTCAGAAGGGAAAGAAACTTCTTACAAATATGTATTATATCAATGGATCGTCAACTGACTATAGGGTTCACTATGGTCACAAACCTTATACTCACATACATCAGTTTCTGTCGAATCAATATAATGTAATTATTGAATAGTGTGGAGATTAACGATGAATTTTTCAGTCAAATAATTCAGAGATTTATACAATATGTCTGAAAATATCTCAAACTTTAGACGAAGAAATTATATTATTTCAGACCATAATGCAATCAACACAGAGAATCTGTTTCTTTTTCTCAAAACTTTATGTCAAAAAATCTATGTTGAAAACGAAGTATTGAGCCAGAAGGGTTGTAGATAAGATTAGTTGACACTGCATAGGGTGGACATGTCAAAGCCAGGCATGTCAAACACATTGACATCAAAGAGTCTTTGAAAAATTTAGTAAAGAAATATCCACTTATGCCTTAGTGAATCCAATCACTAACAACATAAGTGGACAATATTATTCAATATGGTCTTAAATATGCAAAGACAGTTTTCTAATAGCACGAGGGAGATTCGTGTAAGACTGACCCTCCTGCGATTTATCCGCCTCCGCTATGGCATGATCAATCCTACTTTCGGCACAAAGAGTTTCCACCCATTTCGACTGACTGAGGTATCCATCAGTCTTCTCAAAGCCTGGCAGATACTTAACCAATTCTTTTATGACACTTGCGGATGTTGGGAAAAGACGGTGTAACTCGGTAAAATGCAACAAAAACCAATATTCAATGGAAGGGAGAGTGTCACAAAGAATAACATTAGGATTATTCGCATACTTTCTCCTCATTGACACCAGTTTATTCTTCTCTTTTTCATCCCAAGATGCAACATCGGCATCAAAAACCGCAATAGCAAATCCTCCATCAGAAATAACTGACTCAATTTTCTTTTCCATCTGAAATATATCTTCCTGTCCGAAAAAACGAGGTCTGACCTTCATACGATAGTTCATTATCTTCTGCAAATGTGTAAAATACCATTGCTCGGTCTTGCCCGCACCTATAATGATAGGAATAGGAACTTTCTGCTGCCTATAGTTAACCTTACGTGCCATCTCCTATTTGATATTGGGAAGAGCCCCGAACCGACCGTTTCTATAACTTTTCTGATAAGAAGAGAGTTTATTGAGCCCCCGGAAGTCGACTAAAGAATAGAGCGAGGTGTTGCCTGACTCATCCTTTTCCGTGAACCATACTGAATCCTTTCGAACCAGATCGTCAACTGTATTAAGCAGAGGGTCATAGTGGGTTGTAACCAATAATTGACTCTCATTGTGATTCTTTAAAAATTGTTCAATCACATATTCCACAAGATCTGGATGCAATGATGATTCTATTTCGTCAATAGACAGGAAGGCGTTCTGTTGCATTGCCTCGAAGATTGCAGCTTCAATACCAATTGTTCGTCTTGTACCTTCCGACTGCAAAGAATTGGGAAGAAGATAGGTCTCATCTCCCCGGATGTTTTTGACGGAGTGCTGGAATTGAGTTTTAAGTCTTGGAAGGGTTCCTTTGCTTCGCAGATGCTCTTTAAGATCGGTAGGTACATCAATCTCATCTTCCAAAAGCATCTTTGCGAGTTGCGCAGGAACCTTCTCTTCTATTTTGTCTGACACCAATTCTGAAATATTGAAATCGGCTTTATGAATGAAATCCAACAGATAGCCTTTCAACTCGGCATTATCGAAAATTTGTCGACCGGCATACTCGAAAAGGTCAGTTTGCGGACTGATATACGGCAACATTTTGTTGCGCATCCAATTTCGTGCGGCATCAATCAGGGGAAGTGAAATATTCACTTTATTACGGGCAACAAAGAAAGAGGTGTTGGGAAGACATTTTAAATTTAATTCCTGCAATGCTAAGTCGGAAATCTTCACAACATTACCATTAACTTTAATTTCCGATTTTCCATCCTCATAAATTCGTTCAAATAATTTTGTGGGCTGAACGGACTTGTAGTAATAAAGTGCCTCACACTCTATGTATTCACGGTTGACTGTCAATATATACCAATATTTTACACCATCAACCCAGAACTTTAGCTCAAAATGAGCAGGCTTATTGGGCGTATCCTTGTCAAGTAGAAAAGGAATAATACCCGTGGACTCGTCAACGGTGTCATGGTTTTCAAACCAAAAATCCTTCAAAAACTCGAAGGACTTAAGCACATTGGATTTGCCTGAGGCATTAGGCCCGAAGATTATGGCAAAACGTAACAGCCTCACCTTTGGAGCCACTTCCACAATCTGATAATCCTCAAAGGATTTATCCTTAGTGGCCTCAAAACTGAAATTAACCTCATCTCGAAAAGACAAGAAGTTTCGTATTTTAAGTTCTTGAATCATTGCTTTAGTATCTATGATGCAAAATTACAAAAAAATAACCCAAACTGACAAATAAATATGTCAGATATGTCATTTCTAAACCTCAATTTAGCAAATAATCTGCCAATTTACGAGATAAAATTAGTGTTTGGCACGATAATTGTTGTAAAGACACGTGGAACCGTCTTCCGTTTTAATCCCAATGACGGGCTGCAGTAAGACCGCAAGCATAATGGGGTCGATTGTAATTATGTCCATACAGACAGTAAGTAACATTAAGGGTACAGCCGACAATAATCCTCCGGCTGGTTACTCATCTTGGAAGGATTTCTGGGAAAAGAAGAGTGGACTAACAGCCAACTATTGTCATAAAGTCGGCTGTCCTAACACCGATTATATTGTTGGTGCGCATGTTCAGGTTGAAGGTTATGGAAACTCATGGTACATTGTACCGCTCTGTCAAAATGACAATATGTCAGGTGGCAGTTTCCGAGCATACGGTCCATTTGTATCTATAAATCCCGAAAATCTGATAATCTGGTAATACAAATAACGCGGTAATAACGAGGACTTGGAATAGCCCTCAGCAGCAGAAGAAAGGAGGTATAAATGGCTAAAAAGTTACTTCAAAAGCGGTAGCGTCTAAAGCATCTAAGATTCTAAAAGATATTCGCTATAGCAATGTCAGTAAGAGTGTTGCTAGAAGCGCTTTGTCTCAGGCAGAGAAAAAAAGTAAAAAATAACAGAATCGGGATGTGGCTCAGAGACTACAGAGGAATGACTGTACAACGGCAAAATTTAGCAATCTTTGCCGTTGTATATTTTTTGTGATTATGTAAACTCAATATTCATAGGAAGTTCTGGACCCAAATTTTTCAATCAGGCAGTTTTGCTGAGGGTACGAAGCAAAACCGCCCGACCCTCACGGGCTGAGCGGTTTATCTAACAATTCTGAACTATGCGGTTGCCCTCGCTTTGATAAAGCGGTGGGCGTTGGCATTTAC
>CAYNUE010000200.1:0-3304 GCA_964400325.1 uncultured Sangeribacter sp.
GGTTTTCTCAGGACCATCATTTGGAGATGTGGTAATGCAGTCCACGCTTCTGTATCTGAGAACCGGCCGATCGGACTGTAAGGCCACACCAATCATTAGAAATCGTATGAAAAGAATTTCGTGGGTTTTCTTGATTGCTTTAATTGCTATTGTTTCGAGTTGCTCATCTACACGAATATCATCAGCAGATAAAGTAATTAAGAATACATTTTGGGTTAATCTCACTCCTGCAACTTTAGGAGACCAAAATGGCACCTTGGTTAACAGCTTGTATTTTACTGGGGACAATAAAGTTATTATGAAGACCGGTGTTACTCAGGACTCTACTGTTGTAGAAAAGCCATTATTTTCTAATTTCGGGAATTATAAGTGTTCCGGAAATTTGAAAAAAGGTATTTCTTTAACTATTACCACTGATATTGCTACAATAGGGAAAAAGATAGATTACAAGGGGTTGATTACATCAGAAGGCATGGTTCTTATTGAGCCTGATTCAACATCGTATGTTTACTTTCCAATACAATTAACTCAAAAATAATCAGTGGATATGAAATTTATTAAGACAATTTATGCTATAGTTTTCGTTCTCATTTTTACAAGTTGTAGTACCGAGGGCTGGAAACAAGTCGGAGGACTTATAGATTATGGTATTTCTTATTGGGAGCAAAACACAGATCCTAATTCCTACGACCATACCTCAATTGATGCATGGAAAAGTGGGACAGGTGGAAAATTCTTAGCAGCATCAGAGGCAGCTGTGGCTCTGTACGGAGAGTTTTCCAATAAAGACGTATCGAAAATACAGCAACATATCCGTAATGCTTCCTCAAACCTGACTAAGGATAATAATTTCAATTCTTCAGATTTTGCAAATATAATAGGTGCCGGCTGCTTTTCTATTAATGAGATTACGGATGCCCATTCCGAGCGTAAGTTTGAGGAATTAAAATCTATGCTGACTGACCCAAATAATCCTTATTACAATGAAGAAGAGGCTCTCAAAGTTGAATATTTCGATGATGAGAACCGCAGGGTAGTTTGGAAACCGGATTATATATGGGTTCGTGAGGTCATGGAACTCCGAAAATCTAAAAATGATAAATGGGTAGCTGATAATCTTGAAAAGGTCAGCAATATTACTCTTGAGGAATATAATAATTTGCCCAAGGAAATGAGACAAGAAGTTGATATGAAGATTTTGGCCTATGAGGATTCAAAGTCGCAGTCAGAGCCTGCTGAGATAGTGGAAACACCTATCGTTGAGAATCCTCAGAAAGTTGATTATAAATCGTTGATTGAAGGAGTAGTGGTTTCTGACTACGACATTAATTCATATAAGCTGTCTGCTGAGCAGGAAGATTTACTGAAGAAGATTGGAGAGCTATTGAAAGAGGATGAATCTCTCGGTTTAATAATATGCGGTAACACCTGTTCACTTGGTTCAAAGTCTGTCAATTATAAAGTGGGACTAAAAAGAGCTGAAGAGGCAAAAAACTATTTAGTCGCTCTTGGAATAGATGCCGAACGAATAGAAGTTATATCTTATGGCTACACCAATCCGGTTGCTGACAATTCAACACTCGAGGGTCGTAAATCAAACAGACGTCTAACATTCAAATTGAAGTAACAATAATTAAAAATTAAAGCGTAAATATTTATGAAAAAACTTTTTATTTTTGCTATGCTTGTTTTCGCTGGCACATGCATTGCAATCGCCGTTAATGATAAAGCTAAAACCGATAAAGCTAAAACCGAGATAAATACCGAAACTCAGGAGGTTTATGATTGTAAGCGCTGTGACGGATCAGGATATGATAGATTGACGCAGACATGCCCATCATGTCAAGGAAGAAAGAAATCAACTCGCTCTGAACGATGTGGTACTTGTTCCGGTTCCGGTGTCGTTACTGATCGTTATGGCGATAAAGTAACTTGTCCAACCTGTAAAGGAGAACGAATGAAGATTACTATTGAAACATGTTCAAGTTGCAATGGTAAAGGTGATATTCCGATGAAGTGTAGAGCATGTAATGGCACCGGCAAAGTGACTCGCTAATTTTTTATAATGAAACGTCTTATTTATATCTTGATTATTCTAAATGCAGTTGCTGCTTTTGCGGGGGTTAAGAGCCTCAGTGGTGGACAGATTGTGTTTTGGGAAGATAAGACTGAAGTGATTAAATATAATACGTATCGAGTGGAAGTCAGACTGAATGAGCCAAGCAAAGAAAATATCATTGGGTCTGTTACACTTGATTGCTTTGGTTCAGTATATCATCCTGATAACAATTTGTTTATACCAGCAGGAGAACTAAAGGGTTACGTCGATTTCTCAAATTTAGAAAACGGTTATAGATATAACGTTAGAGTCGTGATCCGAAATAAATAAAATATGATTATTTAAGTAGGATCTTGAGTCTGAAAGGATCAAATAAAACATTTATGAAAAAGATAATAACATTCATAATTGCTGTTGTAACAATTGTCTGTTGTTCGCAAACGGTTTGCGCACAGCAGCGAACGGAGGTTGCCAAAGGTGTATATCTGACTACCTATGGAAATGTAACGGTAATTGAAAATGACAATACACAACAAAGTATCCAAATAAAAGTAGTTAAGTCTGATAACTTATATGATATACTTTGTGGCGATACAGTTGTGAAGACAGTCGCAAAAGCGGCTTTGACACAAGGAATCACAGCCGTAATTCAGGCACACACCGCAATTCCTCAATGGGTTTCTAGAGCCATTGTAGGTCATATTGTAAATAAGATTTATGATGGTGTATGCAATTACTATAGCTGATTACAATAGGTTTCCTTAAACTTCGGCGTGTCAAAAGTTACGACTTTTGCACGCCATTTTTAATCGCCCTATATGAAAAAAATCTAACGGGACAAGTTCCCACGGTTTTTAGATATATATCTGGCACCTTGCGCTCTGTAGGGCAGCCTCGCCGATGCTGTTCCGCCATATATGATATACCCCACGAGAGTCGAGTGTCTTGCACTATCCTTAACTATTTAGTAAACAAGTCGGATTGCCAACAATGATAACATTGCGGTTGAAATAAACAAAGATTGCATCACGATACTATGATGGCGAAAGCCGGACAATGGTGAGCGACCGGTTATGGAGGGGCCTACGCATGAGAACAACCACGGAGACACCAATAAAAGACATAAACTAGGAAGCGTAATTGTGCAAGGAAAGTCAATACTATGGCGCATAGTAAAAAACCTGTGTTAACTTTGCAGAAAAAAAAGAAAACTGCAATGGAAAAGAACCCTTATGTAGAGTTAGC
>CAYNUE010000201.1:0-3259 GCA_964400325.1 uncultured Sangeribacter sp.
TAAACTTATATTAAATTCTGAACTCAGAAGATTAATTCCAAAAGATTCATTGAATGTTTATCTTGATGGTTACTGGAATTTGTTACAGAAATCTCTGAATCGTAACGAATCACAGCAGGCACTGGTACAGCAGTCGATATATAACTACCGGTTACACGAGCATAAGCGTCTGATAGCAGAAACATCACGAAACAGACTTCGGCTTTGGCTGGTCATCATTAGTCTTTCTGTCATGCTGCTAATTTCATTGCTCGTGGGTGTGATATTATATCAGAAGGCCAGAAACCGAAAAGACCTGTTGCGCCTTCGTGAGGCTCTTGACAAACTCAGTGCCTTACGTTGGTCTCTTCATTATGACTCCGCGACTAACTTTAATACTGATACAGAATGTGAACAGGTTACAGAGATTTCACCGGTGACAGATGAATCTGAGAAGCCCTTACATGGTTTTGAAGTTATGATAGCCTCAGGAGCCTTGTCTGAAACTGAGCAGCTGAAATTGCTGAAGGACCAGTTGCGTACCGAACTCATATCATTAGCTTCTGAGAGCACTCCTTCCATTTCCGTGTCATCTGCCATATTATCCTCTTCTGCCTATGCCGAACTTCAGGAATATCTTGAGCGCGATATGCCTGTTCCTGAGACTTCATTACTTTGGAAACAACTTGAAGATGCTATATCTGGTGCTTCGGAACATTTCAGATATCGTATAAATCTTCTTACTGGGGGTAAATTGAAAGCAGGAGACGACCATACGATAATGCTGCTGAAGTGCGGTTTTACTCCGACTCAGATTTCAAAACTACTCGGCAGAGCGAAAAGTTCTATAGGCTCCAAGCGTGAGAGCCTGTCTTTAAAACTGTTTGGAGAAAAACTGAGCCTGAAAACGGTAGATAAGTTAATACGTTTATTATAAGTTAATTATATCCTAAAAAGATGGATACGGTTTTTGTGCGGTTTGAAAACCGTACAAAAACCGTACTTATTTTTTAGGCCCTCTCACATTGGTCAACTTATATTTGCGGAAAAATTTTGCTTCATTCTATGGATATAAGACTAATTAGGATATAAAACTAATACCTTTTTTAAAAAAGATTTCAATATGAGGAACTTTGTCTCAGTTTTAATTTTTCTTGTCCTGAGCGTATGTATGCCAGGATTACCCTTGTTCGGAAGTGAAGACAATAAGGGTACTGTGATAGAAGGCGATGAGTCTTATATAGGGCAGGCTGTATCCAGACTGGCTGTTAAAGCCGGAATGCTGGATATTCCGTTGATGGAGAATATCAACATTCTACGCCGCAGTGTCAATAATTCCGCAAGGATACCGGAAACCTACGACATACATGTCACAGAGCCCGGTGAGCTGTCACAGTGGCTTGAACCGATGCTGATGCAGACGGATTCGGTTGCCATTCACGGTCCCATTGGCGATGAGGATTTTAGCACACTCTGGCAGGCCACATTCTACGGCAACCTTGAGGTTATAAATCTGGAGGAGGCCTCTGTTGAGGGTGGAACCATACCGCAGTATGCCTTTATCAATATTGATGAACAGTTTACCGCAGAAGGTTTTATATGCACACTGCTCAGGCGTGTCATTCTTCCGGCCGATATTACAGCGATTGAGGATTTCGCTTTTGCATGGTCTATTCTTCTTGAGGAGATTAACTTTCCCACCGGACTTCAATCTCTTGGGACAGAATGTTTCAGCTTTTGTCAGTCATTGTGTGGTGACCTTATGTTCCATCACGGTATAGAACGTATTGGCAACGGTTGTTTTTCATACTGTTTTAGCCTAAACAACCGTGTGGAATTCCCATCGACGCTGAAGAGCATAGGAACTGATGCCTTTTATGACACGCCCCTGAAGGAAGTTGGTTTTCAGGAAGGTCTTGAGAGCATAGGCAACCGTGCTTTTGAACAATGCTCTCTTGTCGAGGTACTTCTTCCCCAGAGCTGTAGCCGGATAGGAGACAAGGCCTTTGCCTTCAACCGTTATCTGAAACGGGCGCAGCTTCCGGAACAGTTAGAGGAAATTCCGGAACGACTGTTCTATGTCGACAACGCCCTGCAGGAAATCACGCTACCTACGGCACTGAAATATGTCGGCCCTTACGCACTTAGTGGCTGTGCAATACGTGAGCTTCATTTTCCGGAAGGCTTCGAGATACTGGAATATAACGCTCTTGAAGGCTGTGCAGAGCTTGAGGAAGTGCATTTCCCTTCCACGTTCACTTATGTCGGCACACAGAGCTGTGCGTGGCTGAGCTCACTGCGTTGCCTATACTGTGCAGCCACGTTGCCACCCTTCTGCGAGGCAGTAAGAGACAGTGAATTCACACCTTTCGGACTTTACGATAGTGGTCAGGGTACTTCACGTGACATACCGGTATATGTGCCTGTGGGTACAGCAGAACTCTACCGCAGTACATGGGGCTGGGACTATTTCACAAACTTTGTCGAAAGCGCTGACCTGCCCGGTAGTGGCGTTGGTGTTACAACAGTCGGGGTAGATTCATCACACGATGCACCCCTCTATGACCTCTCTGGAAATAAGGTACAGACCCCTATCAGAGGGCAGATATATATCTGTAATAGTCAGAAAATACTTTGGGATAACTGATAAGCATATCATTATACCATCTTCCATAGCCAGACCATAAAGGAACAAGCACATTTATTGTCGCCCTCATAAGAGACATTGAAATCAGAAGTAGGGGGAGCGAAGGCGTCAATCTTTCAGAGAATTGTTGTAGCTTTGCAGAAAATTGTATGTGAAGCTATGAGAAGATACGCTCTGTTGCTGATTCCGTTGTTCTATTGTGTCCTGTGGTGTGTCTCCTCAGGCTGTAATCGTACTGTCCGTCATGATAGCCGCCTGACGGAGATAGAAAGGCTCAGCGAGCAGTATTCTGATTCGGCGACAGCCGCTGCCGTACACAATTTGGGTCTTATTAACCGTCAGGCACTGAACGAATCTGACCAACGTTATTATGATTTCCTACAGGTCAAGACAGCCGACAAAGCCTACATCACCCATACCTCCGACAGCCTGATACTTAGTGTCATCGACTATGCTGCCTCGCACCGCCATGACCTAAATTATCCGGAAGCTCTGTATTACGGTGGCCGTGTCTACAGCGACATGGGCGATTACCCTACAGCGCTACGCTATTTCCAGCAAGCCCTTGACGAGATGCGAGAAAGTAAAGATACAGAAAGTCTGGTTTTACGTAGACGTATGCTTAGTCAGACC
>CAYNUE010000202.1:0-667 GCA_964400325.1 uncultured Sangeribacter sp.
TATTAAAATGAATATCGGAATCTTGACCTTTCATTGCGCCGATAATTATGGCGCCGTTCTTCAAGCATATGGTCTTAAATTTGTTCTTAATAAATTAGGACACAATGTATCAATTATTGATTATCGCCCTGATTATCTTGTAAAGAACTATAGAATCATATCTAACCCGGGGCTTTCTAATTTTAAAGACTATTTCACCAAAACCTTTTTAAAAAACGTATTAACCATTCCTATCCGATTTAAACGAATTAGAAACTTCAATCTCTTTAGAAAGAATCAGTTAAACCTTAAGAACGTCGCTTCAATTAACAATAACTCAATAATGATAGTGGGGAGCGACCAAATCTGGAATCCTTGGCTAACCGACGGCAAATTAGACGGCAGCTATTTTTTAGAGCACTATCAGGGTGGGAAAATTGCATATGCAGCCAGCGCCGGCGATAACGAAGGAATCAAAACGTTCTTTGATTCCAAAATAGTGGCGCTACTCAACGAGTTTTCAGCAGTCAGCACACGAGAAAAGTTACTGCAAGATATTTTGATAGAAAAGGGACTCGCCAACATCCGAACTGTTGTAGATCCGGTAATATTGGCCGGAGCCGAAGCATTTGATCCCCTAATCGATGAACGCTATAAGCCTAACGAGCCTTATATCCTTTCGTTTTCG
>CAYNUE010000202.1:681-3238 GCA_964400325.1 uncultured Sangeribacter sp.
TATTCACCTAAGTTCAGCCGACTCATCGTTTTTTTCTCAAGGAATAATAAACACAGCAAGTATCAGTCAATTTCTTACCTTAATAAAATACGCAGATGAGGTTGTAACGTATTCTTTTCACGGCACAAGCTTCGCAACTCTTTTTAATAAGCAGTTTTGGTATCTGGATATATGGGACAAACGAAGCGCTCGTATTCTTAATTACCTGTCTCAGATAGGATTAGAAGATCGATATACCGACGGTTCAACTCTACCCGCCATTCAGCCTATAGACTACACCGCTGTTAATGAACAGATTAAAGCCATGAGACAGAAGTCACTTTATTTCCTAACATCATCCATTGATAAAATCGCCAAAAGCAAAGTATAGAGTATCGAGTAAATTCGAAGTCTGCATGTCGTCCATAAGCAGTTATTTTAAGTACCACATTAATGTCACGTTGAGAATTTTGCTTAATTCACCAAAAGTAGTATCAGGATTTACCCATGAACATACTATTCACATTCCCATTTATTTTCAATCCACTTAATGGCGGAACAGAAAGAGTAACAGATGTACTGGCTCAAGAGCTGAAGCGTAGAGGACACACCATCTTTTATATGAACACGATAAAAGATGAGACAAAAATGGATTATGACTTCCCTGGGAAAATTTCATTTATTTCCGAATATCCTGAAGATTACGACGCCAGAGCAAAGGAATATGTGGCTTTTCTGAAAGCTAATAAGATTGATATAGTTGTCAATCAAGGTGGGGTTATGCAAACTTGTAACTTCTTCTGTGAAACTGGAGATTCCAAGGCGGTATGCATTACGGCTATTCATTCTAATCCCACACTAAGCTACCACTCACTGTTTTATGGTATTTGTACACTGCGCAATAAAAGTACTAAGGAGAAGTTCCGTCGAATTTTAAGAGTTTTATATTATCCCATAAAGAAATACAACCACTGGCAATACTTAACACGTCATTATTCAGAATTGGTTGCCAAGTGTAGCCATATCGTTTTACTCTCGGATAAATTTAAGTCGGAATTAAAAGAAATAGTGCCCAATATTAACGAAAACACAATCGCAGCAATCGGGAACCCCAATACTTTCAAAGTAACACCGACTGATGCCCAAAAAGAAAAAATGGTCATTTTCGTCGGGCGAATGGATATCGCGTCAAAAAATCCGGGGGCTTTGATTGAGATATGGGAACGAGTTGTCAAGAAATTCCCCGATTGGCAGTTGGTAATGATTGGAGGCGGTAATGCTTTGGAAGCGATGAAACAGAAAGCAAAAAACATTCCCAACGTAACTTTCACCGGTTTTGCTGATCCCACTCCGTATTATCAACGGGCCAGCATACTTTGCATGACAAGTAATTTTGAAGGCTGGGGAATGGTCCTCACCGAGGCGATGAGTTATGGGGTTGTTCCGATGGCCTTCAGCAGTTATGGCTCTGTACACGAATTGTTGAGAGATTCTGCTCAAAAAGTAAAACCTTTTAACAAGAGAGAATACACCGATAAACTCTGCAAACTCATGTCTGACGAAAAGCTGCGCGCCAAACTTGTAGAAAAAGGGTACAAAATTGTTGATGAATATTCAACCGAGCATATAGTGGATATTTGGGAGGAATATTTTAGAACATTAAGAGATGATCATTAATCAGTAAAGGGGAAATCATTCAGAATAGTATAGTAACCACAAGAGTCAAACATTGATTTTATGCGATATTTAATAACTGTTTCACACCTTAATTCAGGTAGCGGGTTGACCCGCTACGTGTTTTCTCTATGCCGTTTGCTGGCAAAGAATAATGAGGTTTGGGTGATGACCACGCACGATGATGGATCCACTACTTACGAACGAAATGAGTTAGACTCTATTTCGAAAAATATACATCTAGTATCTCTCGGGTCTAAAGGGAAACTGTCAAAATACGCTAATGTATTGCGGTGGATTAACCGTATTAAGCCAGATATACTTGTAAATAATTTCAATGCTACTATTCAATATATTTTACCATTGATAAATCGCCATATAAAAGTTGTTCATATTTTGCATAATGAATGGATCGATTTTTACCGCATAGGGTCAATCAATGGGAATAGAGTTAACGCTTGGATTTCCCCCACACAAACCGTTGCTGACGCGTTTAATTCCTTTTCATCAACTCGCTTCAAGGATCGAGTAAAAGTTATTCCGCATGGAGTAGATGAACAGAATCCTGTAAAAAAAGAAAACGATAAATTAAAAATTGTTTTTACCGGTGTCCTCTATGTTCATAAAGGGGTTGAGATACTACCTCTTATCATAAAAGGTTTAATTCATCGCGGTTTGACCCTGCAGTTCACCATAATAGGTGATGGCGTTATGAAGGATTGGCTTAAAGAACAATTCGCCAGTGAGATTAATGAAGGAATCGTAGAAATAGTTGGTGTGATTCCTCATGATGAGGTCTACAAACGAATGAGCCAAGCAGATATTTTTCTATATCCAACACATCTTGATGCGTTCGGGCTTGTTATTGCGGAGGCAATGATGTGTGGAGCTGTGCCGGTTGTGA
>CAYNUE010000203.1:0-3229 GCA_964400325.1 uncultured Sangeribacter sp.
TGCCTGTATATCGTGGCGGAAAGATTGATTACGCTGCAAATGTGGCTTGGGAGCCATGGATGGAGAGAGCCTATTTGTCTTTGGAACGCCTTGAATGTGGATGCTGTGGTGCCGATAGTCTCTTTTCTGATACCCCATTGACTGTCCTCGATTTTGTGCCCCGTAAATTTGGTGCGCCACTCCAATATCTTGCCCCTGTCACTTCAGCCGACGATACGGTGAAGCGTAGAGAGATTTTGGGACGGGCATTTATTGACTTCCCTGTTAACCGTACAGAGATTTATCCGGAATATCGCTCCAACCCCCGAGAACTTGCCGTGATTCGTGCCACGATTGATTCTGTGCGCCTTGATCCTGATGTAAGTGTGCAGACAATCACCTTAAAGGGTTACGCGTCTCCGGAAGGTCCCTACAGCAACAATGTGCGTCTGGCAAAGGGGCGTACTGAGGCACTCAAGACCTATGTGCAGAGTCTATACCACTTCCCGGAGTCGGTGATAAAGACCTCTTTTGAGCCGGAAGATTGGGAAGGTCTACGTAAGTTTATGCTTACGAGCGGACTTGAAAACCGTCAAGCTATTTTAAATTTGATTGATAGCGATTTGGCACCCGATGCAAAGGATGCCAAACTACGCTTGGATTTCCCCGTGCAGTATGCCTTCCTTCTCAGGGAAGTTTATCCCGGCTTGCGCCATACCGACTATACAATCAATTACATTATCCGCAGCTACTCCGACCCGAAGGAGATTCTGCAACTCGTCTACACCCGACCACAGAATCTGAGCCTCAGTGAGTTTTATCTTGCCGCAAAGAATGTGCCTGAGGGAAGCCCTGAGTATAACTATATCTTCGAGACCGCGGCGCGTATGTACCCCGATGATGAGATTGCCAACCTCAATGCAGCCAATGCCGCAATGCAACAGGGAGCATATGACAACGCAGCCGCCTATCTGAACAAAACAGGCGATGGAGCTGACGCTATCTATGCCCGAGGAGTATTGGCAGGTATGCGCGGCGATTATGAAGAGGCACGCGACTTGCTTCAGCAAGCAGCTCGTCTGAAGGTGGCCTCAGCTCCCGAAGCCCTGAAAGAACTCGACGACATCATTGAACACAACGCCCAAGTATCAGGAGAACCAGCAGAGTGAGTATTAGTGTCGCTATTCTAAACATGAAATAATAAATATTTAAACTCAATTTAATATGAAGAAAACTAATCTTTATGGAGCGATGGCATTATGCCTTCTCTTCACAGCCTGTAACTCAGACGAAATACCTACGGCTCCTGGTAACTCGGTATCTGATGTTGACAAGACTTACTATGTGAATATGAATATCCGTGGTGACATCACGGGATTCGACACACGAGCAGAGGGAGATGCCTCCACATCGGCTGCTTCCAGCACACCGGTTTTCGATGCCGGTCAGAACGAAAGTATGGTTAAAGATGCCTACTTTGTTTTCTATGATGAAGATGGCACATTGGTAGGAGAAGTTGTGAAGGTGCAATTGCCCGAAGCTACTATGGTTACAGATGCCAATGGATCCGTTGAAAAATATTATCAGTCTACGGTTCCTGTAGCAGTCTATAAAGGGGAGAATGACCCTACACAAGTTGTGTGCTATATTAATCCGATTACTCCGGCTTCTCTCCAGAATCCTCTTAATGTGATCCAGACCAACACGCGTGATCTCCTATATACCACAGGTAGTGCAGGTAAACTTTTTGCTATGTCAAACTCGGTTTATTATCCTGCGAACTCGGAAGAACCTCAAATAGCGGTGTCAGTTAAAGATAAACTTTTTGACACTCAAGCTGAGGCAACTGCCGCCTTAGAGGCTAATCAGAATGTTGTGGATATTTATGTGGAGCGTTACGCTGCAAAACTAAAATTCTCTAACCCAACCGCAGAGCCTTACAAGACTGCTACCTCACTTATAAACAATACTGAAGAAATCCCTGTCACCTTGTCATTCAATGCGATAAGATGGATGCTTAACGCTTCTTGTACAGAGAGTTATATTGTAAAATCATTCCGTAAGGAGGCACTTGATAATGTTCCCTTGGCAGATAATTATACTTATACTGAATTGAATAGCCGCATAAATGCTGAGAAAATTGGTATAAGCGATGGTGAGCCAACTTATACAGGTGCTTTAACAGAAGGCAATGCTTGGGTATGGAATACCCCTAACTTCCATCGTTCCTATTGGGCTATGTCTCCTGCTTATTTTACCAAAGAGTATCCGGAAGTTTCGTCGGATGTGACGGGAGATCTTGAGGGTAAATTGGGGCAGCACTATTATTCCTATAATGAACTTACTGAAGGGGAAAAACCATTTGGATATGATGCTACGGACTCTGATCCTCACTATTTCCATGAAACAACAGTAGGTGCTCGTGGTCTTAATTCCAAAAATCCTGCGGCAGCTGTACCTTCTGTTATATTAGTTGGCGAGTATACTTTAGACTTGAATGGAACAGCTCTCCCTAAAGAAACAACCTTCTTCACTTACCTTACAGGTAGCGAAGGCAAACCCCTTGTATACTTCCTTGCTGAAGGAGCGGAAGGTAGGTCCGTGATAGAGGGTGGTGAGAGTATGCTCCGTCGTTTTATCGAGCAGACTTCTATCCTATTTAAACAAGTAGATGGCGGTTATGTGCCTTTTGATATTGCCGATAATGATGGCGATAATGAAGATATGAAGACACTTGTAGCGGCTCTTGAGGTTGCTGCACCCTCCGATGCTGTCAAAGGTGATATGAAAATTGCTGAGCGATACCGCACTCTTCAGTTTGCTGAGGATGCCGAGACTGAGGGTATCTTCATAGCAACTTCAGATGGCTATCAGAGCATTGGAAGTGGAGAAAATCAGCTTACACTTACAGAAGCTAACCAAGCCCTTATGCAGCAAGTTGGATTCTGCAATAAGTATGAAACCGGTGTTGGATATTTTAATATTCCTGTAAAACATTATGGTTGGTATCGTAATGGTAACACTCAGAAAGACGCTACTTCGATTGATTGGAATATAGTCCGTATCGGTGATTTTGGATTAGTACGAAATCATAGCTATGACATCGCCGTGAGTGAAATTACAGGACTTGCTACCGGCATCGGTGGTAAGGATAGTCCGATTGTTCCTCCTGCTGATACTAAAGATTACTTTGTGGCCTATCGTGTCAATATTTTGAAGTGGGCTGTGGTGCCGACACAAACTGTGAAGC
>CAYNUE010000204.1:0-3227 GCA_964400325.1 uncultured Sangeribacter sp.
TCATAAGAAGACCCCTAAAAGTTATTTGTCTAACTTTTAGGGGTCAGTTCAGAGCGCGGTCCCCCTCACTTTTATATGACGGTGATTATAGTCAGATAGCAGCTATGACCTCAATCTCGACCAATGCTTGCTTGGGAAGTTCCTTAACTGCAAAAGCACAGCGTGCAGGGAACACCTCACTAAATTCTTCAGCATATACTTCATTCATAGCTCCGAACAGTGACATGTCAGCAAGAA
Source organism: uncultured Sangeribacter sp. (assembly GCA_964400325.1). Classification (GTDB taxonomy): domain Bacteria; phylum Bacteroidota; class Bacteroidia; order Bacteroidales; family Muribaculaceae; genus Lepagella. Next base: position 238 of record CAYNUE010000204.1, read on the forward strand.
GCACTGTTGACTTAACTACATTGTCAAGTGTAGCGCCAGTCTCGGCAAGAATAGCCTTGATATTAGCTATACTCTGACGTGTCTGAGCCTTGATGTCGTCAGGCATTGTACCGGTAGCGGGATCAATGGGCAGCTGGCCGCTGACGAAAACGAGATTGCCAGCTACAACAGCCTGGCTATAAGGACCGATAGCACCAGGGGCTGCGGTCGATTTGAGTTCTTTCTTCATGATAATTTATCCTGCGATTGGGTTGGTCTCTACCCGAGACCAGGGTGTTAAGGTGCATCACATACCTTCGTTTCGCTTGATACTTTTTTACACGGTGGCATGAGCCTTTCAACCACTCACACCACCGCATAAAAAAAGACCTGCTCAAATCCACATTCAAACAGGCCCAAAAGATGTTTCGGTTAGATTGAAAAAAAAGTATTATGATGCTAGAGCCGCGAGTGGGACTCGAACCCACGACCTTTTCGTTACGAATGAAATGCTCTACCGACTGAGCTATTGCGGCGTTATCTCTTCGGTTCGCATTGCAAAGGTAATAAATTATTTTTATAACCAACTATCTTGGCAATACTTTTTTTTAAAAATTTTTCACATTTTTCTCTACCCATTCTATATTTAATAAGTTATCCGTCTGTACAGTTACTTTTGGCAACTGTACAGACGGATAGAAAGTCTATATTATCTTCTTATAAGATAGTTCGGATTTAGATTATGCCCTGAGCCATCATAGCGTCAGCTACCTTCATGAAGCCAGCAATATTAGCACCCTTCATGTAGTTGATATAGCCATCTTCTTCCTTACCGTAAGCTACACAAGCAGCATGAATAGAGTTCATGATCTGATGCAGCTTGTCGTCTACTTCCTTAGCAGTCCACTGCAGGTGCTCGGCATCCTGAGTCATCTCAAGACCTGATACAGCCACACCACCAGCATTCACAGCCTTACCGGGTGCGTAAGGAACCTTAGCGTTGATGAAGGCATCGATAGCCTCGGGAGTACAACCCATGTTAGAAACCTCAGCACACAGCATAACACCATTAGCGATAAGCTGCTTAGCATCTTCACCGTTAAGCTCATTCTGAGTAGCGCAAGGAAGAGCGATATCTACCTTCTGCTCCCATGGCTTCTTGCCAGCATAGAAAGTAGAGCCGGGGAATTTCTCTGCATAAGGAGCTACAATATCGTTGCCTGAAGCACGGAGCTCAAGCATGTACTGTATCTTCTCACCGTTGAGACCTTCGGGATCATAGATGTAACCGTCAGGACCAGAGATAGTAACAACCTTACCACCGAGTTCAGTAGCCTTAGAAGCAGCACCCCATGCTACGTTACCGAAGCCAGAGATAGCTATAGTCTTGCCCTTAATGTCAGTGTCAAGATCTTTAAGTACGTCTACTACATAGTAGAGAGCGCCATAACCTGTAGCCTCGGGACGAATCAGTGAACCACCGAAAGAAAGACCCTTACCAGTGAAAGTACCTGTGTTCTCACGAGCCAGCTTCTTGTACATACCGTACATGTAACCTACCTCACGGCCACCTACACCTATATCACCTGCGGGAACATCACGGTCGGGACCGAGGTTACGCCAGAGTTCAAGTATGAAGGCTTGGCAGAAACGCATGATTTCAGCGTCGCTCTTACCACGGGGGCTGAAGTCTGAACCACCCTTAGCACCACCCATAGGAAGTGTAGTAAGTGCATTTTTGAAAGTCTGCTCGAAACCGAGGAACTTCAGAATCGAAAGGTTTACCGAAGCATGGAAACGGATACCACCCTTGTAGGGGCCAATGGCGTTGTTAAACTGTACGCGGTAGCCTATATTGTTCTGAACCTCACCCTTGTCGTCAACCCAAGTCACACGGAATGTGAAGATGCGGTCGGGCTCTACCATACGCTCGATAAGACGGGCCTTTTCAAACTCAGGATGCTGGTTGTATACATCGTTTACGCAGAGGAGAACCTCCTTGACTGCCTGCAGATATTCCTTCTCTCCTGGGTGCTTAGCCTCAAGGTTGGTGAGAATCTCGTTAATATTCATGTCTGTCAGTTTTAGATTTATGGTTAAACTGTAGGTATTAGCTTTTGATGTTGCAAAACTACAATCTTTTTCTGTAGCTACCAAATTTTTTCCACACTTAATTTTACAAAAAGTTACTTATCTATTCTCCCTCTCTTAGCTTTCTTATCAGCTTATTGACATTATGAGCCTCTGATATTCAATCATTACTATATTTTTATAGTAAGAAGATAACTTTTTATTCTTTATAACTATGTTGTAAAACATATCAATCTTTATCATATTTACAATAAAAAAAGGCGACCGGATTGCTTCCAGCCGCCTTTTCAGTAATCAAAAATTAGGATTGAGGACCTTGATTTTTCTATATTTCAAAACTGTGCTTTCGATTTAATTTGGATTCGTATTTACTTCTGGGTGAAGATTACGATACGGTTCCAGTCATTCTCGCTGTAAGGCTGTACGGCAGAACCATCATACTTCACTGTCAGACGGCTTGCATTGATACCGTACTTGTTGACCAGGGCATTGGCAACTGCCTCGGCACGACGCTGTGACAGACCCATGTTGTATTCAGCTGTACCGGTATCCTTGTCAGCATAACCTACGATGACAACCTTCTCATTAGGATTAGCCTTGAGCCACTCTGCCATGTTGTAAACATTGACCTCCTCGGTAGGCATGATCTCAGCTGAGTTGATGAGGAAGCGTACTGTAGTCATGAGAGGTGCGTTAACACAATCCTTCTGTACTGTCGGTTCGGGACATGGAAGTTGAGCTTCGAGAGCTGCAATAGTCTGAGCAGAAGCGAGAAGTTCGGCACGGAGGTTATTGACCTGACCGTTGAGATTAGCAATCTGTGATACATACTCGCACTGGTTGAAGTTACCCCAGCCACGACCACCGATATTGAAGTTGAAACCACCTACGGCTGCTACGTTGGCCTCGATAGGTCTGCC
>CAYNUE010000205.1:0-3226 GCA_964400325.1 uncultured Sangeribacter sp.
CCGTGTACCTGGGCTATGACGGTCCCGACCTTGATTACGTCACCCCCATTCGCGCGGTCCTCGCCACCTTCGCCCAATATCCTTATATATAAATATGCAGTCCGATAAAAATCAGTGTTACTTTTTGATAAGACAACAATAATTATGTTTTGGTTTTTTGTTGGATTTTTGTTAACTTTGCAGGTGTTGATTGAAAAATGAGTAATATGGAACTTAAAACTGCGATTGAACATATTAAGGAAAAGGCTACCAAGTTGGGAATGAGACTAGAGGATAAATCTAGTCGCTTGAAGAAAAATGCTGTCTGGCGGAATAATACGAGTGAGATAAGTAGCGACAGTAACTCTTATTTCGGAATTATACGCGAGGGCGAGCCTTCGAGCCAGAGTTATTCGGATCTTTGCTTGGTTTTTTTCCCGAGCTACGAGTATCCGTCAAAGTTGCTTATGGCTTTAGGAGTTGGTTCTGAGGGTTTTCGGAACGATTATGAGCTTGCCATTAAACCGGGGCTTAGACGTAGCTTTTTAAAGCTATTACCTTATGATGAGAAGTATATTACTTTTTGTAAACGTCAATTTTCGGATACCACTAATCGCGTGGATTTCGCTAACGATGGTTTTTCGTTAGACAGGTATTTGCAATTTTTGCTTGTCGGAGTGGTAGTCGATATTGATTGTCCGAAAGATTGGGATATTATATACGGGTGGATTGCACGGTATGCCCAAATTAGAGGTTGGGATAATACTAAACCGCTTAAAGCCGAGGTGGATAAGGCAATTGCTAAGGCTAGGGTTGAGAGATTGGTTAATCACCAGGATGAACTTGAAAGTCTTCTGACCGAGCGTAAATATGTTGTTATTGAGGGTGCGCCTGGAGTAGGAAAAACTTATACAGCGACTCAGATAGCCAAAAAATTTGATAAGGTATTTTTTACTCAGTTTCATGCCGGGACCACTTATGGAGACTTTGTCTATGGGATTTTGCCTCGATTAAAGTCAGAGAATGTTGTCTATGAACCAAATGAAGGCGTATTACTTCAGGCAATGAAATTTGCCGATGATAACCCTAACGCTAAAGTACTTCTTATTATCGATGAAATAAATCGAGCAAATTTGGGTTCTGTCCTTGGAGAGGTTTTCTATCTGTTTGAACCTAAGCGTGAGATTGCTCCCGATTTTAAGATTAAAATAGGGACCCGTTCATTTAATGGAATGCCTAAAAATCTCTTTGTTATAGGGACGATGAACACTGCTGACCGCTCGCTGGCTGTAGTTGATTACGCATTGCGCAGACGTTTTGCTTGGTATAAACTCTTGCCTCAATCGTTTGATTCTTTGACTGCTTATGGTCGACGTCTATTTGACCATATGTCACAAATTTTTGATAACTATGCTGACGATTCGGAACTTAACCTTCAACCTGGGGCTTCATACTTTGTTGGGTCTTCAGATTCAGAAATAAATAATCGGCTAAGATACGAATTGATGCCTTTGATAAAGGAATATCTTCTGAACGGATTAATGACTCAGGCTGAACAGCCGCTTGACGATTTCTTTTTTGAGCATATCAATCAGCGCATTTTTAATTGATGATCATTGAATTAAGTCTTCACAGTCTTTCATCACTCTTTATCCCTTACGAAAAGTTATCGGCTGACTGGAAAACATATAACAAAGAGCCAGAACGATTTATCCATCGTTTTATTTCAATAAACAAAGGCTCTTTTAGTTTTTTGGGCGTAGAAGCATCTTTTCAAGTAAGGAATTACAAGAGCGGACTTCTGTTACGTTCATCAAAATATATTGGCGCTACCTCCCTCCGCTCTCCTATTACCGGCAAGCCTGCTTATGACCTAAATGTATCTCCTATGTATGGTGGAGATTTGGGCCAGGTTATAACGCTACTTGGAGAGAAGATTGATATTGAATTTGCGCCTATGAAACTGTCTAGACCTCTAACATTTCGGGTCCCGATATACTTCTCGTGTATTCAATACATGAAGGCGTTTGAGAAAGCCATTGGCTGTAAATGGACCAAATTTGACTCGACGGTAAAGATTGAAAGCAGGCCTACAGCATCAACAGATTGGAGTGATTATTCGAAAAAGAGTATTTTCCCAAACCAACGGTTGCAGTTCGCCAACAAAAAAAGCTACCATTCAATCTTTCATAAAGAATGGTTAGAGTTAACCTCATTGCTAAAAAATGTGATTGAAGCATACGACGCGTCTCATCCCCCATTAAATGTTAGAGGAAAATATGAATCGCTAGTCTCCCGATTGAAAAACTATCTTCGAACCATTCCACATGATAGTAATTCGATAACCCTCCCTACAATTCAGGCCGCCGATCCGCCACAAATAAAGAAGTTAAAAATTGAGGCTCGTAATTTTATTCAGCAAGAAAATGATTCATCTAAGTCATGGCGAATAGAAATCGCTGTCTTATTTGAGCGATTTGTTCAGCATGTAATTGAAAAGGCAGCCAACCGAGGTGGCTGGCACTCACATCAGAATGTGCATTATGTTATCCAAAACCCCTCGGGTATTCACTGGGCGCTGCGTTATATTGAACCGGATATTGTTTTGATGCGTGACGACAGACAATGGGTTATCGACGCAAAGTATAAGTCGCATATGTATAACCGGACTAGCCGCGAAACGGAACAGATTAAGGCCTCATTTAGAGAAGATTATCATCAAGTTCTGGCCTATACATCTTTTGCGACCTCACAGGCCCGCAGATCTATGATAGTATATCCGTATTCATCTTTATGCATTGAAACTATAGTGGCGCGCTCTCCGCTTACCGGAGTATTCTGCGAAACAAAACTAGTTGGCTTGCCATTCTCCTCAGACGCAATCGACGAAACCATTAATCAGCTATCCGAAGCATTAAGCGATAATTTCCACATCTGAAGGTTCTCTTCCTTATTTATTGAAGGAAACGTTTTCACTTTTTTCACAGAAATCTGGATAAGTCAGGGAATTAGCTTTTACTAATAGCCAACACTCTAAAAGTAATATAAATCAAGATTCTATTAGATCCAGACTTTTCTGCCGAAGATGGCGTCAAAGTTCACACCCAATGCTAAATACCACCAAATTATCACCTACCTCAAAGTTGCCTACGTCTTTATATATAGGGATATTGGGCGAAGGTGGCGAGGGCGGCGCGAATGGGGGTGACGTAATCAAGGTCGGGACCGTCATAGCCCAGGTACACGG
>CAYNUE010000206.1:0-3222 GCA_964400325.1 uncultured Sangeribacter sp.
ATTCCAACATTTGTACCATAATTAACCGTACTGGTCAATGCAGCCCCGGTTGAAGGATTAACAAGCGACACCTTATATTCGCTCGACTCCAGCAGCCTCACTGTGAAAGTCTTCACCTCGGTAGTAGCGGAGAGCTGAGCACCTTTGGCAACAGTAACAGTACCTGTCCATGAGCCATCATCCTTCTTGCCACTTTCGGTTATATCGATGCCTCCGTAAGTAACTTTATTTATATAATCACTAACTTTAGGAGTCAAAGTAACATTAAGGGAAGTACCTGAGGCAATAGAAGCTCCGCTGTTAACTGTCTTGCCCTCTTCATTTGTAATGGCCACTGTAACCCCTGCCGGAACATTTACAGTAAACGTCACCATTATATCCTTGAGCGTTACATCTACAACGACATTTGAAGTAACTGACGCAATAATCCTATCGCAGTTATTATTACCGGCAGATGTCGAAATGGTCTTATCAGCACCATCTGTACAGGTAATTGACGCGACCTCTTTATTTGCGGGGCATGTCACTTTAATACCAACCTTTGTTCCAGCCTCAACTGATCCAGAAATTGCATCGCCCGTCGTAGGATCAACAAATGTCACAGTCGCACCATTTGTCTGACCGGCCGACAAGGTATAGGTTGAGGCAGCTGCGCGTGCAGTTTTTACATCTATATCTGCATTTTTTGCGACCTCAATATTACCAATATATGATTTACCAGAACTTTGCAGATCAACCGGCTTCTCCCCGTAGGTAACAGAATTAATTACAAAACCATCTTTCGGAGTCACGATCAGCTCAAGAGGTGTTCCTATAGCAATAGATGTGTTATGTTTGACCTCCGCACGCGCTTTAGTACGCGCTTGAATTGTCACGTCATCTCTTTCAGGAATAGTAAATATGGTTTCGGCGGCCTTATAAATTACATTCACCGAGACATTGCCCGTCACGGTAATAAGGGCGTCATAATCTTCGCCAGTAACAAGATCAACGGCTGTTCCGTTAACTTGAATCGACTCGATATCTTTGTCTACAGGGCAGGTAACTTTAATGCCAACCTTAGTTCCATACGCCACACTGCCAGTAATAGCCTCACCGGTCGTTGTCACAAACGAAACTGCCGAATCTGTTGTCGACAGAGTAAATTTCTTAATAGCCGTAACGACATTCAAACTTGCGTCTTTGGCAACAAAGATTGTTCCCGTATATGAGCCATCATCGGTCTTTTTTATTGTCACATTAGAGGCGCCATAGGTGGCACTGACAATTTCATATCCAGCCTCAGGCGTCAGGATGACAACAAGAGGAGTTGACACAGCTATCTCCGAGCCATTAACTTCCGAACCGTCCTCAGTCGTCACCTTTACACTAACACCCTCAAACGAATCAGGAAAAGAAACAGTTGTCTTCTCCTCAACCGGGTCGTTACTAACCTCTGAAATGCCTTCGAGTGGATCACCGGCGTATGTAATTACCATAGCCTGAAGGCAGACAATATTCTTAGAGTTATTAGGGGCGTATGTACTAAAATCTCGAGAAGTTGCTGTCGAGGTAGATGAGTAGGTTATGCCCTTATCTTTGTCAATAAGAGAAGTACCATTATACCCTATACAAAGCTCTGTCAGATTGTAATTCTCTGTGTGAGCACCGTTTGTTACTACTTGTTTATCGCCATAATACACTTTTACAGCCTTGATAACCCTTCCTCCAACAGACAAAGTGAAATACTGATTCACTAAGCTGAGAGAACCAACATTAGACTTGACGTAACCATAATTGATTTGACTGTTAGCCCGCCCCTTTAAGGTTAATACTACATTACCATCTTTGGACTCTACGGAACTCGACGAAGCATCTTGTCCACCTGTAGCAACCAATTTTGAGCAATCAAGATTTACTGTTGGCAGATTATCAAACGACTTACCATCACCATTAAAGGTTATCGCAACAGTGCTTGTAGCCGGAGTCTGAGCCCCGGAACGAGGAGCTACGAAGAGGGCGCACACAACGCAGAGGAGAGCGGTCAGGCCGAGCCTCGCATTGCGCCCTAAATTAGTTTGAAGGTATTTGTATATCATATATTTAATGATAGATTGTTATTCGATATAAAGAGTTGACAAAATTACCAATTAAGTGCCCCAATTCAAAGCACAAAACAACCTTTAACACTTATTAACTTCACAATTTTCAATTAGTTCAAATTTCGCCAACCTCTTAGTCTAAAAGAAAAACCAGATTTAACATGATTCAACAACTTACGACAAATCTCATCAAATTATCCTCAAGCCAAAATCATCCACAATTACGACACCCATCCGTCAATTCCCAGCATGAACAAGACACCAAAGTATCCCAAATTCCCTAAAGAATGACCTCTTTTATGAGAAAATCCGGAAAGGCTATAAGCATCAAAGAGGAAGAGAAACTACCTGAAGTCGCAAAACTAATAAGAACCAATTAAAGCTGTTTCGTCATAGCCCCTCAGGCGTGGCGATAGCTTGAAGGGGTAGCCAAATGATTTTTTCCATTGGGTTGTCGGGAGTATAGTCTCTTGCCACGGACTCCGGTCACTTCTCAATCGCATTAACTTTGGGGATAGCTTGTGTTTGACGCTCGATGACTACATCCTCTGAGGCACCTTTGCGTGCTTTCAGATGGTTTCTTACTGATAGAGCAGTTGGATATAATCGACAACTTGCTTTGCCGAAAGTGGACGCTGGAGCGCATCCGGCTAATTTTCAAGAAAACATATACACCGTAGCCATCAGTCTGTATTGCTCAGAGAAAGGCAATGAGCCAATACCCTGTTATGATTCCGTCCCAGAAGCCTCTTAGATAATGAGAGCCATCACCTCGGCAAGAAGCTCATCGTATGTTGAGAAGTCTTTCGTGTCGCTAATTCACAAACAATAAATAAGACTACCCAGAATTATGAAAGGAACTTTGTTAAAAATCTTCTGTCATTCAATCCTGATTTTTCGACACCTCGTAACGATGACGCCGAGCTGCCACAGGCGATATTCCCTTCACTAATATTACAAAGCCCGCAATCAAAAACACCACATAAAAGTCAGCTTAGTTCGAATGGATGATCGGCAATTACTCCTCGCGTTGACATTCACCACAGCTATACTACTTGTTCATTACGGCTTGCCCGTTACGGAAGTAGAGCGGCGGCTCCGCAATGGAGTCGCCGCTCGTGAAGTATTGTAGCGCTTAACG
>CAYNUE010000207.1:0-3194 GCA_964400325.1 uncultured Sangeribacter sp.
GTATAGCGGTACGATAAGCCTCGTCTTCATATTGTCGGAGTGAGTACTCATAACGGCCATAGAGCCAGTACACCTGCATTCCGAGAAAAGCGAGGATAGCTATGATAGTGGTAATGTAGAGAATCTTGATTCGTAGTTCCATATCGCAAAATTAATTAAAGCTATCTGATTGCGAAGACAGATGGGGTGGGTATTTCAGGGAGAGTAATAATTTAGTAATAATCACATAATGTTTGAGTAATGATTATTTTCGTTGTTAGCGGTGAGGGAACTGTAACTTTGCGGCATGAAAACCATAAAACAAGACATTATGAGAAAATTTCCTGTAATACTTTTTACAGTCGGTTTGATAGTTACGACTGCTACCGGCAAAACAGTACGCCGCCAATTGAGCATATATTCTAACAGTGTGCCTGAGACCGAGACACTGGCACCGGAGACGATGGAGTTTGTCTATGATTACAGTTGGTGTACAGATACAACCGGTAGTCTTGAAGATAATTTTGACAGTGACCGTATGCTGCTACAGATAGCACCGGGTGGACTGTCAAAATTCTCGAGTTATAAGAATCTCACTGTCGATTCGCTTCTGATGCGTTCGAGTCAGGAGGAGATAGCAGCTGCCGCACTTGACGGAAAATTGAGTACAGGTGAGTTTATGACTATATACAAGAACTATCCTGCCGGAAAACTGACGCATACCGAGAAGATATGTCAAGACTGGTTTCGGTATGAGGAGGAGATGCCGGTATTCGATTGGGAGTTGACTGACTCGGTCATCAATGTGCTTGGGTATGAGTGTCAGGGTGCTAAGTGTAATTTTAGGGGTAGGGAGTGGACTGTGTTTTATGCTGAAGAGATACCGGTGCTGGACGGTCCGTGGAAACTACAGGGATTGCCTGGACTGATTATGAAGGCTTCTGACAGGAATGGTCATTATAGGTTTGAGTGTATAGGTATAAAGTCAGAGGCTAATCGGCCTGTGACAATCTACAAAGTGCCTTATAACACTACCGACCGCAGAGGATATTATGATGTCAAGAACAGATATGATGTAAACCCATACGCATATTTCGAAGCTACGACAGGGGGACATATAACGGTGCGTGATGAGGCAGGTAACCCTGTATTCGATGCCCACGACCCGATAGAACTTCCGTTCGAGTATATAGAGCGAGATTGGAAGAAATGAAAAGAAACAGTTTTCTCATATTTTGCTTTCTGTCCGGACTGCTGTCGGTGTCGGCAGCAGGGCCGGGCGAACTGCAGGGGAGTGTCATAGATAAAGAGACAGATGAGCCGGTGAGTGGAGCAGTGGTGAAAACTAAGGGAGCTTTTACTTCTACTGACGGTGATGGGAAGTTCAGGCTTTTACTGAAATCCGGAACTGATTCGGTTTCTTTCCGTTGTGTGGGTTACGAAACACTGACGCTGGCGGTTGAGGAAGACATGTCGGTGATACGGTTGACGCCAAAGACCACGCGGCTTAAAGATGTGATTGTCGAGGCACCGGATATATATGCTAAGGGAGATACTCTCGTATTCAATGTGTCGCGTTATGCCAATGCCAAAGACAATGCCATAATAGATGTAATCAAACGTCTGCCGGGTATAAAAGTAGAGGAGGACGGAACCATAAAATATCAGGGTAAACCGATAAATAAGTTCTATATAGACGGTAATGACTTCGTAGGTGGTCAGTATGGATTGGCTACAAATAACATTTCGCACAAAGATGTGAAATCTGTTGAGGTAATGGAGAATCACCAACCAGTGAAGGCTTTGGAGGGTATAGAGTTTCCGGAGGAAGCTGGTATCAATCTGAAGCTGAAAGAGGATGCTCGCGGCCGTTGGGTAGGAATTGTCCAGGCGGCTGCTGGGGTGCAACCGATGCTTTATGACGGGTCGGTGTTCACTATGCGTATAGCACCTAAGATGCAGAACGTGTTTACTGTAAAAGCTGATAATACAGGTTGGAATCCGGCTACTGAAATCAAGGAGCATGATTTTCATGATATGTTTGGTGCAAGCTATGTGACTTCATGGTGGCCTGAATATATAACGGCTGATATAGCCAATGCACCGCTGTCGGAGAAACGAAACCGTGACAATCTGTCTTGGCTCGGTAATGTCATATCGGCATGGAAAGTAGGAGATACTTCATTAAGATTGAAGCTCAATTATATGGCTGATAGGCTCGATTATGATTCCAGTGTGGTAACCGAATATCTTAGTTCGGATATTCCGACATTTACACAGTATGACAAATTGCGTACGCAAACTCATGACTTGTCGGCACAGTTGAATAGCGAGACTAACAAACGAGGATATTTTCTGAAAGACAAATTCACAGTAAATGCTATATGGAATAATGCTAATTCGGCAATAGATGGTTCTTTTGATATTGACCAATATGTGAGACGTAAAACTCTTTCGGCAGTCAATGACCTGAAACTTGTGAAGCGTAACGAAAAGCGATTGTTTAATCTGACATCGCGCAATTCGTTTGACCGACGTCCGGATGTGCTGCGAGTGTGTGGTGATGAAAAGGCTGTACAGAGGGTGGGTATCTCTGATTTCAGAAGTACGACCGAAACGCAATTCGGGAGGTTGTCAAGGTTTTGGAAGTTTTATGTGAGTGGTGGCATTGATGTGAATTATCGGCGTATGAATTCATCTCTGGCTGGTATGGGGGAGTTTGACAATGCTGGTATTTGCAATGCTTTTTTGTCGGACGTATATGTTACTCCTAAGGTGGATTATGAGCGTAACGGCTGGAGGCTATCGTTTATGACTCCACTGAAATGGTTGCATTATTCTGTAGACGGAGTGCATGATTATGTAACAGCGATGCCTCGGTTGAGTGTGAAACGGCAGCTTACGGCGAAATCTGAATTGTCGGCAAGTGTGACGTATGGTATTGGGGCACCGGAGGCGTATTTGTTTGTAGAGGTGCCTGTGTTGTCGGACTATCGTAATCTGTTTGTGCCTTTCAATTTGGATAAGTATAGTCATGATGTGAATGCAGCAGCGAAGTATGCTTACCGTAATCCTTTGAAGGCATGGTTTGTGAATGTTTCGGCTTCGTACAGTCATCAACGGTCAGCTATGATGGCTAATCAATTGTTTATTGATGATTTTATTATATCTACTTATACCGATAGGCTTTCGCACAAAGATACGTGGGCTGTAGC
>CAYNUE010000208.1:0-3150 GCA_964400325.1 uncultured Sangeribacter sp.
ATTCAAGAGCCTGCCGAATTGCCCAATGTATGCGGCTTTCGTCAAGATCTTCAAACTTCAGATTTTCATTAGGCAAAGTGTCCCATTTGTATTTGAGTCCGCCACGGTGCATAATCATACGTGAATGCCGATCATGAGGCATTACAGATGTGACACTGTCATGACGTTGATAAGGTCTGCCATCATATGAATATGGACGATCGGGATTATTCCCCTCCGCTTCAAATACGATCAAATATTTATCTGTATCAGGTAGTTTGATGTAACGAGGCTGAATTTCCACTGATGGCTCGAAACGGCTCAGTGCCTCGCCGATCATGCGTGTAGTCTTGTCGCCAATCTCCTGTCCGATAATCTTACCGGAGTTTTTAACACCAAAAACTACAATACCACCATTGCCATTGAGCATACCGCACAATGTTTCCATTCCTCGGTCAAGTTGCCCGGTGGTTTCCTTAAATTCAACGTCAACGCCTTCATGGTTTTCAGTCAAATATTGTATGTAGCCTAAATCAATCGCCATATATTCAGTGGTATTACAGATACAAAGTTACAAAATTTTGTTGAGATTCAGGCTATTTAACGGGGGTAAAAAGAAAAATCTCTGAAAATCAATAATTTTCAGAGATTTTCTGCGGTCTGATTGACCTCTTAGTGACCCCCGAGGGGCTCGAACCCTCGACCCACTGATTAAGAGTCAGTTGCTCTACCAACTGAGCTAGGGAGTCATTGTCTCAATTGCGCTGCAAAGTTATGGACTTTTTATGGACTGACAAAATATTTCGGCGTTTTTTTTATTTAAAAAGAGTTAAACGCCTGTTTTTGACGTAAATTTTGACAAATAGGGCAAAAAAAATGAATAAATATTTGCGTAATTAAAAAAGAATGTATACTTTTGCAGCGAAAACGAATTAGTACAGCCACTCAATCTCTTAATTCTGAGAATGCTTATGATAAATTTCTTTCAGAGATATTATTAACTTATGTATTCATAATCCTGCGAGCTTAGGCATAAAAAGTCATTATAATTTTAAACATATAAATAAACAACAATAATTAACCGTATCCCAAAAAGGATACAATTTACTAACCAATCCTATTTTTCACAAATGAAAAAAACACTAACCAACCTTCTTCGAAGCGCGTTTGTTGCTGTATGCTGCTTCTGCGGCGCGCAGGCATTCGCTGAGGTACCGGTTGTTGTGGCCGCCGGCGGTACATCTGCCGAGGATTTTAGCTGCACTATCGGTGACACTTTCGCAGGTGAGGCTTCTGGTTTGTTGATGGTGGCGATCGACACCGACATCACGTTGGGCGTAGACGGCATTTATTCTGACGGTGAAATCATTGTAGGCAACGCAGCAGCCGACAAGGCCTTGACTGTGCAGCTTCCTGAGGCTATGATAGCCGAAGGCGCTTACTACAATGTATATACAGTGTCAGGCATGCTGCTTGCTTCCGACAAGATCACGGCTTCGCCCTACACAATCCAATATGGCGACCTGCTTAACGGTCAGTACCTAATCGTTACCGTTAACACCAATCACGGTGTGGTAGCCACCTACAAACTCTCCAAATAATTCTATCTAACAAAAACAAAACCAATCAAAGAAAATGAAAAAAGGAATTTTACTCATAGCTTCTGCTGCTGCTCTCGTCCTTGGCAGCAATAACGCTTCTGCTGCAGCTCCCAACTGGTATAACTTCCAGGGTGTATGCTATTCGCAGAATGCTACTGTAACTGTACAGTTCGATATCGTAAACAAGAGCAACACTGTTGTTTATAGCGAAGTACACTCAGGCGTACAGACCAACGCCAGCGGTATCTTCACACTCCATATCGGTGAAGGCGAAGCCCTCGAAGGCGCAATGCCCACAACTCTCGAACTCAATGCCGGTGGTCTCGTTCTCGTAACCACAGTTAACGGTCTTGAAGTAAGCCGCGCTCCTTTCGGTGCTGTTCCCTATGCTTCTCAGGCTGCTGCTGTAGGTGAGTACGATGCTCAGGACATTACTAACCTCGGCGCATGGGTTGAAGAACTTTCTGAAAGTGTTACAGGTTATGACGACCAAATCTATGAAATCTCCAGCGACCTCCAGGGCGTACAGGAAGTGCTCCGTGGCAAAGCTAACGTAGACCAGGTTCAGGCTATCGACGACGCTGTTTACGAAATCTCTAACGACCTCCAGGGCGTGCAGGAAGTACTCCGTGGCAAAGCAAGTGTTGAGAAAGTTGCTGAAATCGACGACGCTGTTTATGAAATCTCTAACGACCTCCAGGGCGTGCAGGAATTGCTCCGTGGCAAAGCAAGCATCGACCTTCTCGTTGACAAATATGTATCTACCGAAGACCTCGACGCTTCTATGGCTAACTTCCAGGAGAACATCGAGAACGCTCTCAAGGCTTACGTTACTACCGAAGACCTCGACGCTTCTATGGCTAACTTCCAGGAGAACATCGAGAACGCTCTCAAGGCTTACGTTACTACCGAAGACCTCGAAATTGATATGAATAACTTCCAGGAGAACATCGATATGGCTCTCAAGGCTTACGTTACTACCGAAGACTTCGACGCTTCTATGACTAACTTCCAGGAGAACATCGATATGAATTATGCCACTAAGGAAGAGGTCTCAAACCTTGATGACATTTTAGCAGAAGTTTCAAGCGACCTCCAGGGCGTGCAGGAAGTGCTCCGCGGCAAAGCAAGTGTAGAGAAAGTTGCTGAAATCGACGACGCTGTTGCTGAAGTTTCAAGCGACCTCCAGGGCGTGCAGGAAGTGCTCCGTGGCAAAGCAAGTGTTGATAAAGTTGCTGAAATCGATGACGCTGTTGCTGAAATTTCAAACGACCTCCAGGGCGTGCAGGAAAAACTTCGCGGCTACGTAACACTAGACCAGATTTCTGGTGAGTTGACTCTCGTACAAGAGGCCCTTGGTGATGGCGGTTCTGTATGGCAGATGCTTACTCAGCTTTCTAATGCTATTAACTCTATTGAGGAAGAGATTGAAGCTCTCAAAAAATAATTCTATAATTTAGAATATACTCAAAAAGAAAGCGTATCCATTCAGGATACGCTTTTTTATGCTTTTATAGTTTAGCGATTGCTTATATAGCGCTCGTAATAAGCAAGAATAAGAGCTGTAACA
>CAYNUE010000209.1:0-1831 GCA_964400325.1 uncultured Sangeribacter sp.
ACGAGTTCAGGTTGTCAGACTCCCCGTAATAGTCCACCGCTATGTCGATCAGCGAATCATTCGTGTCGTAGGTTTTCAGCTTCGACCTCGCCCTGGTGAGCAGTAGCGCATGCAGTGCACGGCTCTCACCGCCACGGAGTGAGCCGGCATCTATGCCTTCGAGAATTGCATTCGCCGAATCCGGATGCTCGTCAATCACTGATTCAGCGCGCTTCAGTTCATTATTCACTGCATCATGTGTACACCCAAGTATCAAAAATGCTATTATGAGGTAGACTAAATTCTTCATTTTTTTCGTCGCCTGATGGTTGATATTATTTACAAGTTTATAAAAAACAAATTTTCCAATATAGCCACATTGCATATTTAACATTCATTAACTGATAATTAAACTCGTGATTGACCGTCCGGACGCAGGCGCAAAATTTTGAGTCAATACAAACCCGTCTGCAAGGCAGACGCGAAAAATTGCGTCCCTACCGGATATTTGGTATTTTTTTACGCTTAAAATCTCATTATCTCTGGGTTTGACAGCATAATGCAGTAGCCTATACCAACTTGCTGAACATCCATAATTTATAAATGAATAAAAACAGATGATAATCTGACAGACAATTATCAATCCTCAATATTGGCTTATTATCATAATATTAACGAACAGAAATCGTAAATGGTGATAATTAAAGATAATGGTAGAAATTTGGCATGCCAATGTACCATACCATAACTTTGCACCATAGTTTCGGCACTGAACAACGAATTATCAACTACTAAATATTATATCCATGAAAAAGACTCAAATCAATTCAGCCTGACAACCCAGATTCCAAGCACTGATTCACTAACCATAGAGGAATCGCAGAAAACTACCTTATTTAATAATAATCCATGTCCATCATGAAATTCAAAACACTAATCTTAGGTATCTCACTTATTACCGGACTGGCTGTACCAAATGCCTATGCGGAAGATAGCTCAAACAACAAAAAAGAAATACAACTCTCAAAAAGCACAACACGCCCTGGAATGAACGACAACCAATCATTGGAAATCAACGTGGAGTGCAATTACTCCAACGGTTTGATCCATGTTGCATTTCTGATTCCGGAGGGAACATCGAGAATCACAGTCACCGACCTGAACAATGGAGGCAAAATCTCCGAACCTATCATCAACGGCCTACACACTACACCGATAGGATATAAAGCTGGCACCTACCATATAAAAATAGAGACTGAAATCGGAATCTATACCGGTTATCTCGTACTCAAATAATTACTTCATCCCAATCTCATCCCAAAAAGCGGAGGCCCGGCAAGGGTCTCCGCTTTGCTGTATGGTCACTCCTGAAATAAGTCTGCCGTCATGGACGGAACAGCCATTAATTCCGGTTATCTTTGAGTCCTTAGGCATTATCAACAATTCAGTTTCCAAGCTCATTTATTGCAGCCATCCCACAATGATAGACTGTGATAATATTCTGAGTCGTTATCATCAAAACTAAAAAGCATATATTATTATTAATCATACATATACAATTCAAAAAAGACGATAAAATGATAATTTAAGATAATTGAAAAAAGTTGGAACGAGCACTTTTTCCGGCTTAACTTTGCAGTGTCAATTGACTAATGATACGTGTTTTGTTAACCAAATTTATCAACCATAAATCAATAATTAGGTATGCTGACATAATTGAACTATTACTCTGCTGAAATGGGGATCCGTCCTACAGGATGTAATTACATTGTCCATTATAACAGGCACACACCCCGTGAAAAGATGTACTTGTAAGAGAGTACTAAATACTTAACTTAAACAAATTATCCCA
>CAYNUE010000209.1:1931-3145 GCA_964400325.1 uncultured Sangeribacter sp.
AGAAGCGGCACTTGCATTGGGATGTGATTTTGCAGCGAGCATAATTTTTTCATTTGTGTTACCTACAGAAGGTGTTGCCATTTATAATGCTATTAAATTGTTTAAAGTATATCTTGACTATGATGATTGCGTGGAAAGAGTAACTGGACATTAATTGAAAAAAATAACCTCTTCCGAAATTTGGAGTGATGGTATAGACAAAGTCCTGACTTCTTGATCATGCGCGAGCCCCATAAACGCCTATCATATCGCAAGATTCATCTGAGAGCAACTAAGTGTCTTAACTCCATACTAACACTCTATCACTCCAAATTTTGTAAGACCCAAAAATTAGATTTATGGATAAAACAGACCTGAAAGACATACCATATAAAAGAGTGAATACTATTGTGGTATGGGCATTATTTGTAACATTAGCAGTTGTAGGCCACAGACAATGGTTTCCGACATGGTGCCTCTACACCATTTATGCCATATTCATAGCCCTACCACTCTTCTGGTCAGTACACGCACTAATACATCATCGTAAGAAAGCTGCACTCTTCTATCTGATGATGGATGTAGTTGCCATCATACTTATGCTTATATTTTTAGCATTGAAATTTTATCTTATCCACTGAGACAAAAAGTACACTCCTCTACAGAGCTCTATACAAGTCAGGTACAGAAATCCATAATTTGCATCTAATACCACCTGCTGATAGTTAAATACAATTCATTGATGTCAGCCGTTAGTGTTCTGCGCTGACGGTTGACATTTCTGGTTACTGAACCGTGCCCCTCAGCTACAGCGAGGGCATACAGCCCATGTCACCGGCCATAGGGCTCCTCGTGGAATGCATCGAATCACAGGATTCCATGAAATAATCAAGTATATTCAGATCTATGGAAAAAGAAAACAAATGTAAGATACCTTACCAGGAACAGACGTTATTGGGTGCATCAATATTACTTATGACATTCGATGACAGTATATTTCCCATCTGGTGCGTATATACATGTTATGCCATTTTCCTTGCCGTACCGATCTTCTGGACAGCATACGCCTTCATACACAAAGACTATGAGACAACAACCAAGTATCTACTTGTTTCTATGGTCATTGCAATTATAATTGTCGTGAAATTCCTTTTATAATAATAATCTATCTTCTTTGATTATGAAAAAATCACTGTTATTGTCATGTATCGGACTGCTGATGGCGGGAACAACTT
>CAYNUE010000210.1:0-3144 GCA_964400325.1 uncultured Sangeribacter sp.
GTGCCACTATTCTTAATAGAATAAGTAGAATATATGTAGTCTTGAAACGTATGATATTTATTAGAGTTCATAATTCAACCTTAATAGAGGTATTTTGCATGCCAAATGACTTCGTTGTTGAAACATACATTTACATATTATTCCAAAAGGGAAGTAGACCATTGTTAAATTTGTATTTTCGACGATAAACTATTCCTATACAATGTCGGGCTCTTGTCAGACTAACATATAATTTGCTCTGGGTTTGCGGTTTTAACAATGTAGTACGATCCAGAAACACAAATTTGGCCATATCTTCAGTCGGGTACAATAAGACGATATCAGATTCAGTTCCTTTTGAATCTCCCATAGTCATATATTTGCCTATTAGAGGCAACGTTTCTCGACGACTATGAATTAAGGATAAGGGAGAAAAATGTTCTATAAATCTTTCAATGTCTGATTCCTTTACTGCAAAAATGCCCTTAAGAGAGGAGTATTTCATTCGCCGAGTAGTACACTGTGGACATTTACATTCTTGAGTCAATGGTTCATCAGGGAATACTAATGATGCCAATTGACATATTTCAGCATTGCATCTATGAGAATAAGATAAAGATGTTTCATCAATTGTCACATATTCATGTCTTTTAGTATTGACTTTATTCGCGATGAACTGATGAATCTTACCTCCATTCTTCCCATGATACTTTGATGGGGAATATATGTATTGACGAGGATCCGTTGCAATTAAAATAGCACCCTTGAAATTCCGGCATATTAAATGAATGATTTTAAAGTCTGTCTCTCCAAAATCTTGCGACTCATCAAAACAGATTATATTCGCTGACTCGTTTAAGCGTCTTGCCACAGAATCCTTGTTAGTTGCAAGGCACTCACATGCAAATTCAGAGACTAGATCTTTATGAAGTCCCCAGGTTTGTGTAAAGTATTTTTTCTTCTTGTCATCTTTTTTATATTTTGAAAAAGTTTTCCCGTCCTTTGTCGTATAAGTTTTTGTGTAATCAGAATCAAAGCAAAGTGATATTGATTTTCCATTTAG
This sequence comes from uncultured Sangeribacter sp., assembly GCA_964400325.1. Classification (GTDB taxonomy): domain Bacteria; phylum Bacteroidota; class Bacteroidia; order Bacteroidales; family Muribaculaceae; genus Lepagella. The sequence goes on from CAYNUE010000210.1 coordinate 1,043, forward strand.
TGTCGGAATAACATCTGCTTTATAAGGCAGTATGAAGAATTTAAATAAAAACTCATACCATCCCATAACTTTAATTTTGGATGGATGAAACCCATATTTTTCTTTTATCTTATCCGAAATATTTTTTTGGTTAGTTATCGTAAACGTTACAAAAATGACAGAATCATTACGATAATGCTCCCATACTTCGGACACAAGAAAAGTAGTCTTGCCCGAGCCTGCGCATGCTACCAAACACTTCTTATTTGCCATCTAACCAGTTAAATGCATCTATTATATGTTGTGGAACGTCCAAACTCTCATCTCCCTCTAGCAAACGATATGCCCATTCGGTTTTATTATTCACCATGAACTCAATCAATTTTTCAGGAGTATCATCTTTGATCTTTTTGCACCTGACAGTATCACTAAGTTTCTGTAGCTTTTTTTCATTGATATATACAAAAGACTGTTCAATGGATGGTTGGTCTTTATCTATAAAGATTTTCATATCATCGTGAGGTTTATCGCCGAAATACAAACGATTATAATCTTCAATAGTTCCCTTATCTCGGTCTCTTATTATTGCAATCTTAATCTTTAGATCTTTTGCAAGTGCTATGAAATGTTTAAATGATACGCCATCTACAGCCATGAGTTCAATTCCGTTATGAAAAACCTCTCGTCCTATCTTTCTCATATAATAATGGCATACCATTTCATCGGTTGGGCCTTCTACAAGAATAGCCGCTTTACACAAAATTATACGTAAAGTTGCGTAATCAGTTGACTTAAAAAAGTACTTATAGTCATCCTTCTCTAAGTCCATAATCAGCCTTTTCGATTTTACTATCCCGTATTCATCTTTGTGTAAAACTGCAATGTTACTCAAATCCATTCGATTTGCAACGAAACTACTATGAGTAGTGATAACTAATTGTGCATTGTCACGCTTATTCAGAAGATTCATCAGGTGATACATCATAGTATGCGAAAGATGAGTCTCTGGCTCTTCTATAAAGAGGACTCTAGGCTTTGTATCCTCGGGCGTACCTAGTGATAAAAGCGTCTTGACTATACATTGCTCCCCTAATCCTGCATTTTCAAATGGAACTCCATCAACGAATGGTGTTAAGATAGAGCTATATGAATTTTTTGATGTAAGGTCAATAGAGACACTTAATCCTTTTTTGATTTCTTGAGCTCTATTTGTCAATATATAATTTAGACTTTTCACATTTATATCTCCCTCAAAAATAGCTCTCATGCCAGCGAGGCAACTTAACATTTGAGCTTTAAAATCATCGGTATCATCTTCTAAAAGATGAGACATGAACTGCCGGGGACGTGAATTAAAAAAAGTATTTGAGGAGTCAATAACAAACAGTCTGAAAGGAAGCAGTCTCCGCTTATATGGTTGACCACTAAACCAAGTTCTTACAATATGATAATATTCACAAGGTATAAAGTTATGCGCAGATTCTTTTGAATACGTTTCTTCATAAGCTTCATCAAATTCAAAAGAGAATCTCATACCAGAGAATTCTTCGAGAAGTATGTTATTCTTCCCTCTAAAATCTGGCATGTCTACATCGGAAGAAAAATAAATTTCAATCTCAATTTTGGGGAGATTTGAGATTCTCCTGTCTGAGATGATCCAGCAAGACTTATGAAAGGAAAACTGATTTAGGTCAGTTTTGTATTCATTGTCTCCAAGTGCTAATTGTAATGCCTCAATGATTGTAGATTTCCCAACTCCATTGTTCCCTACAATGACGGTTTTGGAATCATTGAATGCTAAATGCAATTCTTTAATCCCTTTATAGTTCCGTATAATAATGCTATTGATCATTTAAAGCTAATCTTATGCTTTGCGCAAATACTCTATTTTATTTATCTCGATATTATCACGCGTAGCCATAAACAGATATTAAAATAATTCGTTTTCGACTGCGCCTTGAATTTTAATCCAGAAGTTGGGCATAGCAGTTTTGAATTCAGGATCAATATAGTGGCATTGCTCCTTAATGATACCACGACGACGTATGGCAGGTTGAAGACAGTAGGAATCGAACTCGTCAAGATCAACGGCTTGTGCATTTGTCCAATGGGGGAAGAGCAGC
>CAYNUE010000211.1:0-3143 GCA_964400325.1 uncultured Sangeribacter sp.
GATGTTATTTAGACTGCAAAGATACAAAATATTTCCGACAACACGCTTCCAAATCTCTGTTTTTTTATGAGATTTGGAAACGTGACGCGTCGTTTTGCCTATAAATCGTGTCTAAGGTCAATACATCACGCTTCCAAATCTCATGTTTTACACCACATTTGGAAGTGCGATGGTAGGTTTGGTTAGAATGAATTAAGATTATCCTTTTCGCATGGACTGTAGATGATGTGTACGAGAGTGCCAAATCGCAAATTATTTAACCACATTTGGCACCGTCATGGATTTTGGGTATCAGTTTAGTTTGGTTCGGGCTATATATATGCCCGATAGACTAAACCAAACTATATGCTAGGGCTGGTGAAAAGAAAAACTTAATCTTAGGGGTTGACTTATGCGAAACGCACAAGTCAGGAAATAAATCGGGCACAAGTAAGGGCACAAGATAAAAAGCTTAGAATGAATGCTAAACAAGTTGACTTGATGCCTGTTAGGACATAGCATACAGTTATTCAGAATACTTCTTCTTTTGCACCGTTGACAATGGCGTCTATTTCGTCCGTCTGAGATTTCGTCGAAGAACAACTTAAGGTAGTCCAAGAATATCTTTGTGGTTTTTGCCTGCTGATGTGATTTATCTGAACTATGACAATTTTTAGATTGTAGAACTCAGGGGGTTAACTCAGTGTAGACGATGCTGAAGCTTTCAATTCTTCAACCTCCTTTACTATTACATCTTCAATGTAAGATTGGAAGCGAATCAAATCTGCTCGTCCAAGAGTAGAATACATTAAATAATGTGGAATCTTATTATTGTAATTAACCTTATGACCCTCAATCTCAATACCAGATTGGAGTTCTTCATATAATTCGCGTCTTTTTTCAAAAATCATTGACTTGGTAGTATAATATGTTGGGGCAGAATTGGCAATCTGCTCTATTGGTTTCTCAGAGTTGGCATAGTAATTCTCAAACGCATCATGTATAAACGATGTCCGTAGTACATGGGATATAAATGATAGCCAGTTATTATGCATTGGATGTTGCGATGCATAAGCTAAGGAATTGAGCAATCGCAGATAGGTGATTGAAGATTTATTTATTTCTAATGGTAGGTATGCCGATGTAACAGCTATGGAACCAGCTTCAAATAGACCATTGGCTATAGTATTAGTTGCATTGTAGGTAGGCGCAGTGTTGCAGGCAGAAATAAATACTAATGGCACAGACACTTTATTATCTACAAGATCCTGGGGATAAATGCGATCAGATCCCATCAGTATGTAGGTCTGATGATTATCTTCATCATAACCTCCATGCGTATCAAGCAAAAGAAATTCGGGTTTAAAATGATGAACTGCCTTGAAAAAATCCCCTTTATTGCTACATCTGCTAGAACAAAAGCCAAGACGGTCTTTCAGTTCCTCGCATTTCTCCTGATATGGAAGAAAAGCATCCTCTGAACTACCGTATATTACCAATGTCTTGTGTATTATGTCTCGAGGAACTACATAGCGTTGAGCCTGCGTTATCACGTAATGCATCATCACGCCACCGTTTGGCACTTCTGGTATGCGACATATATCGTGAGTGAAACCGAGTGGAATTCCGTTAACAGTTATCCATTCGGCAGGAAGATCGGAGATTGCTACTATCTGTCGACTACTTTTCTCCAGCATCTCACATGCTTGTGATGACAGGGCTCTTTCAGCTATCTTTCTACCTATATTCAATACGACTTTCTCTATACTGTTAGACGTAATGTCTGCCAAATTCGCATTGACAACATGTTTAGACTCTTTGGGTGCAACAAATGACAACTCTCTATTTATCTCAACCCCTAGAAATGGCAGCCTTAGACAGGGCGAATAACGTAAGGAAGAATGTAAAAGTGCCATCCCATCAAGCAAGGAAGCTCGTCGACCGAATACAAATATGAACGATGCCCCTATGGCCTCTTGCGTAAATTTACTTCCAACCTTAATTTTACCAGAGACTGTATAGTTTTGGGAAGTTGATTGTGATAACACATAGTCCAAGGCTGCTTTCTGCAAATCATACCCTTCAATTTTTATATCTTTTAGTTGTCTGCGATGATCACTCGATGTGAACGGCATCACAAGTATCAACGGTGCTTTACGGCGGTCAATCTGTTTCGTTATTCCAGCAAAAAACAATGTACTATTTTCGATACTGTTTAGGATTCGTATCTGGTTGATTATTTGGTTCTGGCGCTCAAAACTTTCTTCGTTGGCCATAGCATTTGCCGATTCTTTAGCTTTATCTTCTTGAGATAGTTCCTCTACCTCAAATCCCCAATTCCCTATCATAGATTGTCCTATAAGCGTGTTTACCCTTGTTGGATTAAAGGCCACTCCACGATCAAGCATAACACCTGCATCTGGCACTGCATATGGTTCGCTTACTTTTGAAAAATCTACAAACTGTGGAGCAAGCTTGTATAGTTGAAACAACAATTCATCCGTATTTTTAATAACACCTCCGAATTTAAACCATGCCTCCTGAAAATTATCCACCATATAGAACGTTGTTTCGGAATGAACTTTGCGGAGCATTTCTGAAATTATATCCAACTCCCGCATATCCGAAGTTCCAATATGATAAACAATTGGGGTCTTCCCACTCACTATGTCATCAGTCGACAAAAAGCGTTGTAATGAGTCATTATATACAAAAATGGTAGAGTAACCACAATATTCACCTGTACGTAGCAACGAGAGATAGCATTTATAACCCATCACAAATTGCTCCATAGTCTGCGGAAGGAATCCAAGGGTAAGCAAATTAGAATTCACAAGTTCGTCAGGCGGTAACACCATAGGCAATCCATGTTCTGGACGTTCTCCCAGTAAAAATACATGATGTATTGGATGAAGGCTCATGCTGATAATGATAGTTGTTTTAGTTGTATAAATATAATAAGTCGTTATTTTTAGGTTAATCGCGAAGTACGCATTAAATCCTCAAATTTAATTGAGTTTAAATTTCGATTCTATCGGATGGTGAATCATGTCTTCATATAAAATTTGGATATTAGTATAGTATATAATACAGCTAGTTATAAACCTGTTCAGAATACTTCTTCTTTTGCGCCGTTGACGATTGCGTCTATCTCGTCGGCGATT
>CAYNUE010000212.1:0-3076 GCA_964400325.1 uncultured Sangeribacter sp.
ATACTTTTGCCCTCTAGGTATCAGGAGTTTCATAAAATTTTTGTAACTTTGCAGTCGGAAAGGCACCTGTCTCTCCACAACATTTTGGTAATACTGACTATATAGTGAAATCCTCCAACTTCAATACATATTACGATAACATTGACTCCCGTTTTTGGCGCAATCTATGTGTCGAAAAAGGAGAGTTGCGCCATTATAAAAAAGGAGAACTTTTTGCCGAAGAAGGACGGAGTGCCAAATATTTGGGCTATATCAAATCAGGCTCCCTCAAATATGTAGTATATGCTCCTGACGGCTCCGAAAAGGTTATTGGCTTAGAGTTTGCAGGTGAGTTTGTCGCGGATTTTCCATTCGCCCTGTATGGCAAAAAATCGCGTGTCTCGATTGTCGCGGTTACTCAATGCGAGATTTATTGTATCTCGGCTCGGGAAATTGGTATTTTGATGAAATCGGATGCGAAATTATATAGACACATTGCCGAAAGCTGTATGGCTCTTTTCGACACCACATATAACCGATATATTGATCTACATATAAAATCCGCAAAACAACGGTACGACGAACTTGTAGAAAAGCACGAGGATATTTTCTCGATTTTCTCCCTTAAAGACATCGCCTCCTTCCTTAACATTACACCTACATATTTGAGTAGGCTGCGAAATGTAAAACATTCACATGTGGGATTGTAGCGTATGTAGGCAGCGCAGGTGCACCGTCATAGAACAAGACCCACCGTAAAAATACGTCAGCGAATAATAAAAAAATCATCGACTCTCAACTTAGTTTGAGAGTTTTTATTTTTATTGGCTGTAACTTTGCCCATTCATTCCGAACAAATTAATACTAACTATGACAAAGATTATCTCATTCATATTATTGGCGATGGCAACAATTCCTGTGTATGCTCAGGAACATGCCGACACGTTAAAGACACAAGAACTTAACGAGGTTGTAGTAGAGGCATCTAATCAGTGCACTTCCTCTACTGTTTCAACATATATTCCTATGGCTCGTCAAAAGAACACGGCAACTGACGCAGTTTCTTTATTAAGCCAGATGGCAATACCTCAGTTGGATGTTGATCCGGCAAGTCTGACAATAAAAACAACAACAGGGCAGCCGGTAGCGGTATTTATTGATTATGTTGCGGCTACTGCTCAGGATTTAAGTGGTCTGCGAACAACTGATGTAAAGAAGGTGGAGTATATGTTATACCCTAATGATCCTCGTTTTCGTGGGGCGCAGTATGTTATCAATTTCGTGATGCAGAAATATGAATGGGGCGGATATACTAAAATAAATGCAAACAAATGGTTTGGAGTAAACCACTCGGAGGCATCCGTCTATTCAAAGTTTGCTTACAAGGGTATGACATTTGATATTTTTGCAGATGAGATTTATCTTACAAACCGACACACCGGTAACTCCTCCGTGGAGACTTTTTATTTCCCGGACTTGAACGGACAAGGGGCACAGACAATAGAGCGATTAACAACTCCAATATCTTCACGCTATCGCAATAACTCTAACGATGTAACGTTTCGTGCGTTGTATTCTTCTGATAAATGCAAGTATCTAATAAACTGTCATTCAACAACACATCTATGCCTCGCAATAACTCGGAGAACGCACTGGTATATGCCGACGCATTTCTCCCGTCATCATTCTCAAAATCCATATCTTCAAACCATAGTTGGGGTCTGACCTACGATTTTGAGACTTATGCCGGTTTCAATCAACATCTGGCTATGAATATGGAGGCTGCTTATAGATACGGGCATAACAATTCAAAGTCAGACTATACCGAAGATGCGTTGAATATCATAAACAATGCCACTGAAAATTCGCATTATGCAAAGATTACACCATGCCTTGTGTGGACTATTGATGAAAAAAACAGTCTTATGCCAGGTATGCACGGAGAATATTCAAAATCCACCATCGACTATTTCGGCAATTCTCCATCAAGACAAAACTATGATGTATGGGGATATTGGGCCGGTGTACGTTACAGTCATAATGAGGGAAAATGGTCGGCGGGTACTTTGTTCGGTTGGACTTATGCAAATACGAATCTGACAGGAACAAAAATTGAAGACAACTATCCGATGGGGAATGTATATGCTACTTACTCGCCCAATCAACATCATCAGATAGAAGCAACATATAGCTTTGGAAAATCTGTGCCTGATACATATCAGAAGAGTCCCAATATGCTTCAACAGGATGAGTTGATGTGGTATGCAGGTACACCCGGACTCAAGAACTACTGGGAAAATGGTCTTAATGTATCCTATACATGGTTGCCAAACAACAAATGGCAACTTGAAGCAGACGGCAGGTTATATACAGCCAACAATCGTGTGGTCACACGTTACACTCCAACAGCTCCCGACGGAGTGATGTTGCGTCAATATGTCAATAATGGTTCCTATCGCAGTGGCGCAATCGGCTTGAACGGCACGGCAAAGTTTTTAGGCGGAAAACTTATCGCAAAACTAAGGCCAGAAATGTGGTTCAGGAGCACGACGGGAGAATATGCTATGACACACAATGAACTTACCTGTACTGCACAGTTGACATGGTATTTCGGTGATTTCTATATGTCCGGTTGGTATGTTACACCAAGTACTTACCCTAATCAAGAGTCTGGTATAAAGGAGCGCACCCCCTCCCGCTACCAGATACAATTAGGCTATGGGAAAGGAGCATGGCAGGCATCAGCAACGGCATATAATTTTCTGCGTTCAAGTTGGGAGACTAACCATCAGACACTCACAAGTCAATATTATCATTTTGACAAACGGGAGTTTGGCACAGCTCAGCACATGCGCTTTCAGTTCTCGGTAACATACACTTTTGGTTATGGCAAGAAAGTGCAACGTGGAGATGAAGTCAGCGGTTCAGGAATATCTAATAGTGCTATATTAAGATGATTTTATAAAGTTGCGGCACCGCCGCCGCGCTTTCGTGAACGGAGCCTCGGTCTCCGCCGTCCGGCTTCAATCGCATAACTCATACAGCGAGCTTCGGCACCAACTTGTGGTTGGATCCGAGGCTCGCTTTCTTTATCGGC
>CAYNUE010000213.1:0-3019 GCA_964400325.1 uncultured Sangeribacter sp.
CAGTGAGCCAATTTTTGTATTCAGCCGTTATATCAGACGGTTCACGATTAACAAACATTGGCTTTTGTTCCTTATGATACTCCATATCAATTTCTTTAGCCATATTAGGAGCCTTAATAAATAGCAAATTTAGGAATTTTTGATGAAAATCAGCATCATAAAAAATAAAAAGTTTGAAATTTATATTATAGACTATATTTTGATTATGTTGCATTAAAAGAATTTTTAGAGTGGAGATATAGTTAATATAATTCTAAGAAGTATGGAAAGACCTTTAATAATTGATAAATATGAATCAAGCTCTGTGTGTCGCAAAAAAGAGCAGTATCTGTTAGGATACTGCTCCGAGGAATTTTAAATGTGTCTCTCAAAAGTTTATGGGTTTAATCATCACCTTTGTGTCAATAGTGCGTGTCATGATGATAATAAGCTGTTTTAGAAAACAGGAACTAAATCAATTAAGAATTTTATATTAAAATTAAATTTTATTCCATCCTCATCATATATTTCTGGGTTGTCGTTGTAAAAAGGACAGGCCTTTGTAGAACATTTGCCGGACTCAGTAAGGACTGCATATGGGAATGTATCGTAATGGTGATTAAATTTATGAATGTGATATGATTCAGGAGGATAATGTATGGCATTTATGAGATTAAGGGTAGTGGGTATACCGATAGTCAAGGGAACTTCTTCTGCAATACCAAAATTCTTTAACATCTCTTCTGTATAATCAGCATAATAATCCTTATAGTTCCTAAAAATCATAACATTCCTCTTTCTTTTACCTTCGTTCTTACAGCTCACTTTACCATCAGTTGACACAACCTCTCTGTGTAAGATTCTTCCTTCATATTTATACTCAACATCGGTAAATGTTACTACTTCTGTATCTTTAATAATACATCCATTATCGCAATTTATATAAGATGGTTCTATATAAGTCCTTGATTCTTTATCACGGAGACGAAAATACAGTGTCATTCTATATGAACTGCGATATGGATCTATTGCACAATCACCCAAGTCTGCATGGCAATGGTCATGAAAATAATTATCCATTTCATCTTCTTTAGATAAAGGTAATGAAAAGCGTGCTGGTTTGGTACCATCCTCATGAGACATAACAATATGATCCTTTCTGCTACAGTTTATTCGGTAGTCCAAATAACCTGTAGTTTCGTTCTTTAAGTATTTTAAATCAACTGTGGCTTCAGTATTGAAACTCCAATAGGGGTTGTTGAGTATCCAATAAGTTACTTTAGCTTTGCAATATTTTGCAGTGGTGAATTTTTTGATTTTTCCGTAGCCAATGTCAGAGCCGGCATATTCATATTTGAATGAGTATTTGTTTTTGTCAGCGGGACTGATTTTAGCATAGGTTCGGTAATAGTACGTGGTGCCGGGGGTGAGGTTTTCAAGTTCGGTTGCGAAAGTGAGTTTGAGGTTATCCTGTCGAGCCTTTACAGTATTACCTTTGCCAACCACACAAGCAGATTCTGAAGTGGCATAAACAATGCCGTATTCAGCGTTTTTCTTATAGTCATGACTTGCACAGTTCAAACGTCCTTCCACACGTCCAACGTAGCCATCAAAAATATCATTGACGGTACCGGTGACGGGATAGATGGTGAAGTTTCGGTCAGAAACCTTCTTTTTAGCAAAGTCATGGGCAGAGCCCTTGGTAAAAGTATCCTGAAGCGAGGTTTGAACTACCGGCATAGTAAGTAGCTTCTTGAACTTTTCAATCAAAATTGCAAACTCCTCTTCCTGCGGTTCGTGAGAGTAACCCGATAGTATTTCAGTAAGGCAGTGAATCATTTTCTGTAGTAGTATGGTGTAGGTTGCCGGGTTGAACTCTTTATAGGGAAAAGAAGCTTCGCGCAAAGATCCGTCGGTGGTGAAATGGGTTGTCTCAAGCTCTTTGGGGTTAGTGTAGTAGAGTGAGAAGTCTCCACCGGGATATTCAACGTTTTCCGGTTCTGAGAGATTCGCGTCAGTGGTGATAAAAGCCCATTCAAGTGTATCAAACGTCTGGTAGAACCACACCAGGCGAGTGTCTGCAGGTTCTTGCTCCTCAGAGTCAAGAAGCGAGTTGATTGGAGCGCAATAAAAGTAGCCTATTGGGGTGAGATAATATAGCGTCCATATCTGGTCAGTGAGTGAGGTTTCGTAAATTGTCCCCGTAAGATCAAGACCTGAGAAGAAGGGGATTGATGCATTGTTAAGGAGTGGTATGGATGTTTCCTTGTTGCTGTCTCGAGCTATGAGCATGGGCGGAGTCTGAGATGTGTCAAACGTTATGCAATCAATGGCCGATGTATTAATCAATGTGTCACGGAGCATAATGGTGTTTTGAGCTGTGACACAGATAGCCATGAGAGAAAGGAGCAGAGAGAGGGCTGTGCGTATATATTTGCTAATCATGGAGGTTTATGGTTAAAGAATGATTGTTGAAGTTGACAATATAGATTCCGGTAGGGAGGAAGGAGAGGGTAATGACAGTGGTTCCCTCGGGGATGTTGTCTATCCGCTTAAGCAGTGTTCCGTTTATCGAGTAAACGGAGAATGATGCTCCGACCAAATAATTAGTAATATGAAGGGTCTTGTCTACTACACGGATAGAATTGTCAGATTGAAATAAAGATACACCGGTTAAAGTGTTATTTTCCCTGAAGATGATACCCTGAACTGATGTAAAAGGCACTGTCAGGTCAATATTGTTGCCGAGAAAAGTAACATCAGAACCAGCGAATGTGATTTCAGGATTGTCAGAAAGTCGCAGTGTGGTTATGCTGCCGTCGTAAAGATAAACCTGGAGTTCACCCAAGTTGTTAGCAGCAAAAAGCCCGGGGACGAAGAGTGTAACCATAAGGAGCAGGGGCAGTAATCGCTTCATGTAGGGAAGTATGTTTTTGTGCCTCGGTCATCCTCTCGTTGGCTGTTAAAATATTGTTTTGTAATATGAAAGCGTAGGAATCTGTATCTGTTACCGTCCTTCTGTTGGAGGCTTCTCGCATTG
>CAYNUE010000214.1:0-2984 GCA_964400325.1 uncultured Sangeribacter sp.
GGTGCGCTGATTTTTATTTTTTATAATTGAAAAACTTAGAGTTAGGCTACTCTAAGTCCTTGTCAGGGGTATACACCTCGGCAAGTTGAAGCAGTGTATCAGCTATTTTCAGCGAGAGATGTGTTCATTTTGTGACTGGCAAAATGCGGCAGTTTCTAACTGATAAACAGCAGTATAATGATTACAATTAGCTGAGTAACTGTTAAAAATTAATGATAGTATCGACCGAAAATAGATTAGCTACATCTTTAATGTTTTTTAAGAATCTCAATGGAATAGTAAAATTTAATCATGAAGGACTTGATAAATCCGATATTTTTTGATAAATTTGCGATTCGCGAATTGCGAATAAAAGAATGTAAATGATTAAATCACATAATGGTATGCGCCCCCAGGATATTGTTATCTTATTAAAAAAAGTCACTTTGGCAGGGCGAGACATAACAAACGCCCAGATTGCGAAGGAACTTTACATAAGCGCATCGGAGGTGTCCGAAGCGCTGGAGCGTTGCCGTATTGCCCATTTGGTTGACAATCATAAACACCGTGTAAATATCCTTGCACTAAAAGAATTTTTGGTCCATGGGCTGAAATATGTATTTCCTGTTCAACCTCAGGCGAAGGTCCGGGGAATTGCTACAGCAATATCTGCACCGCCAATGAATGAGAAAATTCTTTCCGATAAAGATGTGTATGTATGGCCTGATTCAAAAGGAAATATCCGTGGAGAAGCTATTACTCCTCTTTATCGTACTGTTCCGGAAGCAGTAAGGATTGATCCCATGCTGCACAGTCTTTTGGCTATTGCCGATATTTTCCGGATTGGACGGACAAGAGAAGTGGAACTCGCAAAAGTGGAGCTGGATGCTATTTTCAATACCTATGATGTCAAGTAACCTCAAACGACTTAGAGTTATAGCCGAAGGACTTGGAGAACTGTGTGGTGATGTTGTCTTTGTAGGTGGCTCAGTTGCCGAACTATATGCCGATGATCCTGCGGCGACAGATATTCGTCCGACAATGGATGTGGACTGCGTTATAGAACTTGCCACATACGGCAGTCTTCAAGAATTTGAGAGTTTGTTGCGCAAACGTGGATTTGTAAATGACATAGAATCCGGAGTGATATGTCGTTGGAAATATAACGGGGAGATAGTGGATATTATGCCTGACAGGGATAGCATTCTTGGTTTCTCTAACCAATGGTATGGCCCCGGTTTTCAACACCGTATTGTATTTGAACTGCCCGACGGTTTTGCGGTTCATATCTTGCCGCCGCTCTACTATCTCGCCACAAAGATAGAGGCAATTAGAGGTAGAGGAGGCGATGATTTGAGATTATCGCACGATTTTGAAGATTTAATTTATGTTCTCAATAATCGTCAGGACATCGTATCTCTGTTCGACGTTGAAGATAACAAAACACTTGCAGAGTATATTTCATCCTGGGCTTCAGAAATGCTGAACCGTAAGAATTGTCGTGAGGAAATTGAATGTATGCTACCTTATGGTGACTATGACCGTGTTGACTATATAATCGAGATTTTAATCCACTTCAAACGATGAAAGTCCAATATGCTTCTGATCTGCATCTTGAATTCGGTGCAAACACAGCAATTCTCAGGGAACATCCTATAATTCCTGTAGGCGATATTCTTGTACTTGCCGGCGATATAGGATACTTGGGAGATGATGCTATGACAAGACATCCGTTCTGGGATTGGGTATCAGACAACTTTCAGGAGGTCGTTGCTATTCCCGGAAACCATGAACTGTATAGGCAGTTTAATATAAATGCGCTGTGTGAAGATTGGGAGTTGTATCTTAGACATAATGTCAGATATGTTTATAACAAGATCATTCATCTTGATGACATAACTGATTTGATAGCGTCAACCTTATGGTCAGAAATATCACCGGAGAACGGATATTTTACCCAGAATAATGTGAGCGATTTCCAACGTATAAGAAACGGAGAAAAGACGCTGACTTGGGAACGCTTCAATGAGGAACATCGAAAGTGCAGGGCATTTATTGAAAACGCCGTCAGAGAAAGTCGGGCAGAGAGAATTATCGTTGTAACTCACCATGTACCGTCATTCGCGCTTATGGATGAAGAATTTTACGGCAGTCTGATAAATGGTGCTTTTACGTCTGAGTTAGGAGATTTCATTGCCAACAGTAGAATAGACTATTGGATTTACGGTCATTCTCATCGCAACATAACAAAGCAGATAGGAAACACACAATGTGTGTGCAACCAGCTGGGTTATGTCAAGGCATTGGAGCATATCTATTTCAAACAGAATAAAGTCATAGAGTTGTAGATGAACGATATTTGCAATTCGCGAATTGCAAATATCATACTTGCTCATGATATATATATTAACTCAATTAACAGTTTGATATAAAATAAGTTTAAAATTAATCTTTATACTTATTAAGTTGCCTGAAATTTAGTAACTTTGCACTATCGAAGCCAGAGGGTGAAGACGGCAATGAGAGGTTGCCGGAAGAAAGTAGAAAATATCGTTACCAACTCGTTACCCAAATAAAAAGCGCGTTTGTATCTTATTGATACTGCGATACTTGTAGCGTTAGGTTCAAGTCCCTCCAGCTCCACAATTGATGAAAATCAGTGTACACTGTATAGCAAGGTGCGCTGATTTTTATTTTTTATAATTGAAAAACTTAGAGTTAGGCTACTCTAAGTCCTTGTCAGGGGTATACACCTCGGCAAGTTGAAGCAGTGTATCAGCTATTTTCAGCGAGAGATGTGTTCATTTTGTGACTGGCAAAATGCGGCAGTTTCTAACTGATAAACAGCAGTATAATGATTACAATTAGCTATCATGCCAGAAAAGCTTTGATGAGATTAATAAATAGTCTTTTAAGGCTGTTTACCTTCTCAATACTTAGGGTATGTAGTATTAGGCTCCATTCCCCAAAAATTGTTAATGTAGGGGCGGCGGATTTTCGAGGAA
>CAYNUE010000215.1:0-2874 GCA_964400325.1 uncultured Sangeribacter sp.
TGTTTGGCAACCATGTATAGGATACATTAAGACCATTTTCCCAGTAGTTCTTGAGCCCGGGGGTGCCTGCATACCACATCAACTCGTCCTGTTGAAGCATATTAGGACTCTTTTGATATGTGTCAGGGACAGTTTTTCCAAAGCTATATGTAGCTTCTACCTGATGATGTTGATTCGGCGAGTATGTGGCATATACATTCCCCATAGGGTAGTTGTCTTCAATTTTGGTCCCTGTCAGATTCGTGTTTGCATAAGTCCACCCGAACAATGTACCGGCGGACCAATTTTCCTCATTATGACTGTAACGTACACCTGCCCAATATCCCCATACATCATAGTTTTGTCTTGATGGAGAATTGCCGAAATAGTCAATGGTAGATTTTGAATATTCTCCGTGCATACCCGGCATAAGACTGTTTTTTTCATCAATAGTCCACACAAGGCATGGTGTTATCTTTGCATAGTGCGAATTTTCGGTGGCATTGTTTACTATATTCAACGCATCTTCGGTATAGTCTGATTTTGAATTGTTATGTTCGTATCTATAAGCGGCTTCTACATTCATAGCCAAATGTTGATTGAAACCGGCATAAGTCTCAAAATCATATGTCAGTCCCCAACTATGATTTGAAGATATAGATTTTGATAATGATGAAGGAAGAAATGCGTTTGCATATAGCAGCGTGCTTTCTGAGTTATTGCGAGGGACTGATGTGTTGCTGAACGACAGTTTATTAGATACCTGCACTTTATCAGAAGAATACAACGCACGAAAGGTTACATCGTTGGAGTTATTGCGATAGCGGGAAGATATTGGCGTTGAAACCCGCTCTACTGTCTGCGAACCTTTCCCGTCCAAATCCGGGAAATAAAAAGTCTCCACTGAGGAACTACTGGTGTGTCGGTTGGTAAGATATATCTCGTCTGCAAAAATATCAAATGTCATTGCCTTGTAAGCAAATTTTGAATAGGCTGATACCTCTGAGCGGTTCACTCCAAGCCATTTGTTCGCATTGATTTTGGTATATCCTCCCCATTCATATTTTTGCATCACGAAATTGATAACATACTGTGCCCCACGAAAACGAGGATCTTTAGGATATAACATATACTCCACCTTCTTTACATCGGATGTTTGCAGACCACTTAAATCCTGAGCGGTAGCCGCAACATAATCAATGAATACTGCTACCGGCTGTCCTGTTACAGTTTTAATTGTTTGAGTCGCAGGGTCAACGTCCAACTGAGGAATCGCCATCTGGCTTAATAAAGAAACTGCGTCAGCAGCCGTGTTCTTTTGACGGGTCATTGGAATGTACGTGGACACATTTGATGAAGTACGTTGCAGATTTGCTTCAACAACTACTTCGTTAAGTTCTTGTGTCTTGATGCTGTCAGTTGTCTCTTGTGCAAAAGCTGAGGCAAATATTAAGCTGAGTGCGGTCGAAACGATGTGCTTACGCATAATTACATTTTTGTGAGGACTAAGGTAAACTCGTGTGGTTGGAAGGATCGCATTTTTATCCTTGTCTTAGTGAGTTCAATTACAGTCCAATATCCTGTAAGGGAACCGTTAAAAAGTATCATATCCTTAGTGATATTATATGAAAACGACCCCTCGTAAGTATCATCACCGTAAGTCGGTATACATTTGCCAGATTCTTTGGTAAGAAATTGCATGACAAAGTGAGCGGAGATAGGGTTCGGAGTAGGACTCTGGGAGCCTGTAAGTTCGGCATCCCACGTTGTTGCCTCAAGATATTCAGCGGTGAGTTCCAGTTTAGGCTCATCGTCATTACTGCATGCCGTCATTATAAGACAAGCTATGAGCAAAAAGATAATAAAAAGTTTTTTCATTTTATATTTCCATTTTTATTTGTGGGCAAAGTTACAGACAATAAAATAAAAAACTCTCAAACTAAGTTGAGAGTCGATGATTTTTATATAACTTGTCGGTATTTTTTGCAGTGGGTCTTGTTATATTACCGCGCACCGGGTTGTTCCCGTTGGCCACCTGCTTCGCGGTTGCCTACATGCGCGATAAGTCCACTCGCTAATGCTTCGCATTTCGTAGCCTGCTTAAATATGTTGGAGTAATGTTAAGAAACGATGCGATGTCTTTAAGGGAGAAAATCGAGAAAATATCCTCGTGTTTTTCGACAAGTTCATCGTACCGTTGTTTTGCGGATTTTATATATAGGTCGATATATCGGTTATATGTGGTGTCGAAAAGAGCTATACTACTTTCTGCAATGTGTCCATATAATTCTGCATCCGATTTCATTAAAGTACCAATTTCCCGAGCCGAGATACAATAAATCTCGCATTGGGTAACCGCGACAATCGTGACGCGCGATTTTTTGCCATAGAGGGCGAATGGAAAATCCGCGACAAACTCACCCTCAAACTCTAAACCGATAACCTTTTCGGCGCCGTCAGGAGCAAATACTATATATTTGAGGGAGCCTGACTTGATATAGCCCAAATATTTGGCAATATGACCTTCCTCGGCAAACAGTTCTCCTTTTTCAAAATGACGCAATACTCCTTTTTCGACACATAGGTTTCGCCAAAAATCGGAGTCGATATTATCGTAATATGTATTGAAGTTGGAGGATTTCACTATATAGTCAGTATTACCAAAATTTCGTGGAGAGGCAGATGCCTTTCCGACCGCAAATTTACAAAAAAATTATGAAACTCCTGATACCGAGAGGGCAAAAGTATCGCGGTACGGGAATTTTTCGCAGCCGATGTAGAGGGTATCGAAAGCGTCGGTGCCGTCGGTGCGGTGTTCGAGCAGGTCTTCTTCTGACTCTGCGAGTTTTTCGCCGGACTTGTCTTTGCGGAAGCCGTTGCGTCCGCGACTGACCC
>CAYNUE010000216.1:0-2868 GCA_964400325.1 uncultured Sangeribacter sp.
GTCACCCTTCACCACCGGCGTAATCAAAAACCTGCTCATCACCTACCCGCCCCCTTCTAAGAGATGTCGACTTCCGTTTAACCTCACAATAATAATAATAAGACTGGAAGACTAGTTACAATACCCCAGCAGCGTCTGAGTTGCTTTCTGGATCCCGAAAAAATCCTATAAACTAATTCAAGATGATTCTTGACCATCTATTTCGGAGCAAGCTTGGCAACCACGCCACTAAAAAACTTGAAAGCCGCTCTCACTGCAATCATTATGCCATGCGAAAGATGCGGTTTGAGATTAGCCATAAAATACTCCTGTTTCGGAGCCCCGAGCCACCTAAATCGTCTCCGCTCCATCATCTTCAATAATCTTAGCAATAGATAGTCAAAATTCTCAACCTTTTTGATTATCAACCTTATTCACTCTATCAAGAATGACACCATCAGCGACACATATATAGTCACTTCCCGGTTGAGGCAGGCGTACAGATATTGCAGCATGAACTTGATCTTTGTCAAATTCATACCTAATGTTGAAATAGGATTCCATTAATTCAATAAAATTTCAAGAGTGGCACCTTAAAGATCTTACCAAAATATTTAACTGACAGTAAGTCATCTACTGCTTATGCCCGAGCTGTATTAGGATATCCTTGGAAAATTTTGACATCGGACGCTTGATATGCTCTGCATCCGATAAGTATTTACCAAATACAATATTGTAGACTTCTTCTGACGAATGAAGCACACCCTGAAAGCGATCGACAATCCCCTCCTGAGTCCACTTATCGTATGCTGCCGACTTTTCTGCTATCTCCAGTACGTAATCCTTGTGCTGATTATATAATTCCCTCAAGTCAAAGGTCTTAATATTCCGATTTTCTTCAGTCGTCGGGTTCTCCAAATTCACGGCAAATTCAGACTTATCATCCAACTTCAGTATCTCATTTCTGTTTAGCGGATTGACGTCATTATTCTTAGTTAACACAAACCGGCTTTTGAATCCGTCAAAATATGGATTTACCAATGCCTCTTTAATGCCTTTACCATGATTGCACACCGGGCATGATTGCACAAGATTGAAAAAAGTGACAGCTAAACGTGGATACTCGCTCTTATTGTAGAAATTGTAGAAATCATCAATCGAATTATTCCTTGTTCTTATAAATAATATCGTTTACGACCATCATGTTTCCACTCTCTGGTTGTACCTCCGTCACTCCCTATCACTTTTGAGTAACTTACGGGTGATTCTCTTATTCATTTCCTCTATCTTCTTGTCGATTGCAGGGCCCGATGCTACAAATATTGTCACCTCCACCTCCTCCGCGTTTTCTCTACGCACTATCTTACGATATTTCTCCTTTATTCTCCCCACGAGTTTGGCTCGCGGAGAATAATGCAATGAAGACTCCACCTCATCAATAAGCACATAGCCTTCCTTAAGTGACGGTTTGAACAAAAACTTCTTAGCCATTTGCACCTTTTGAATTGAGTGTAAGATTCAACCTGTTATAACTATCGATATATGGAGCGAGACTCTTAGCCACAGAAATCAAAGCCGGAAGATCATAGACCGAAGAAAATGCCCACATCTTAGGAGAATCAACTGCAAGAAAACCGGATATTTTGCGTTTCTTATCTGATAGGGTCATTATTGGTATTACCAATGTACTCTTGTATGGCAGCTCCCACTCCATCACTCGATAATAAATTCCTTTCCATGAGAAATATTTCTTACTCATTTTCTCCGAAAAGTGACTATTACGATATCCTGGAGACCACGGAAGGAAATTATTCAAATAATATACCCTGCCGGGGGATTTGTGTTTAATAATCTCAATTAGCGTCTTGAAATCAGTATTATCATCGATATAATCAACTTCACCTCCTGGCGGAGGTGACTGTTGTGGCCGTCGCTTGCTATCGGTATTCCGGCTCAGTATCTTGACATAGTATTTATCTTTATCATCCTTATTAATATAATGAATACAGACAGAAATATCTGGACTGTGGTATTTATGGAAAGCTGTAGAAATACACTGACAAATCTCAGACAAATAATTAAGATGTAACTGCACCCTGCTTTTAGTCATCGGTACACTCTGATATTCCTGTATCATCGTATGTACCTCAGCCATATTATCTCGACCCTCCAAAACGGACACTAACAAATGATACAAATGGAAATAATAATACCATCCAACTGCTGTTACGATACAACCAATGCCAAAACAAATCAGCAGGCGACTATGAATCAGTTCCACCGTCTTATCCGACATGATGGTCAGATATGTACCTAAAGCAGTCAGAAAGAAACCGAAGACTGCAATCAGATCAAAAACGAATATTTTACATCTCTGATACTTCATTTCACTCTCTCAATCAGTAATCTGTAAGAGACCGTAAGCGTCCAGTTTGACTACACGCAACAATTATAGTTGTTTTTTATAGATTGTTATTATTGACATAGGATATTGACAATTATCTGCAACAGCACAGAACTATAGTCGCTGATGTATCTGACGATCTCTAAAAAAACTTCATGTATGCCCTGTGTCGTGTACTTGACCAGGAGTCTTTCAAAGTCTTCGTTTTTGAACAAATCGCATAGTGTTTTGGTATGTTCCGCGAAGTTACTCTTTATCCTTTTTCCTTCCTATCCCTCATTTTGGGACGCTTACTCAGGGTATGGGTCGATTACATTATGTAATTTGGTTATCTTACAGCTAAGTCAATCTTACCATACAAATCAAGAAAATAATTAAGATTGTGGACAATGCTGGTGAGGCTAATTAGGTCTGCAAAATTCTGTTTCATAATTTATAGCTCACTCACAAAGTAAATGTGCATTTTTGAATGATTGAAAATTTAG
>CAYNUE010000217.1:0-2804 GCA_964400325.1 uncultured Sangeribacter sp.
TCACCACTGCGCTTACAGAGCCTTCGTCGCTGCCGGCGCGCTCAGTGGCATCCCAACCTTTGGTGGTGCTTACGGATGCCGAGCCGGAACGCTGCATCCAGGGATGGTAAGTAATCTGGCTGTCGGGCAACACCTCATTGCTCGATGCCATAAGTCCGTTTTGTTCAGTGATAGTGAATACGAAGTCATCTTTGTCGATGGGCGAACCCGACATATGCTGGAGCACGACCCTCACTACGTTGGTGTTCTTCATAAGAGGTACCACATGGTCGTGGGTACCCTCATCTTGGGTCATGTCCACATTCTTCAATGTGCCGTGGTAGAGCCGACCGATGTCTTCACGAATGTGATGATCTTCATTGAGGTCTATTTCACGCTCTATGCGGCAGGTGTGATGCTCAAACTTCGGATCAAGCTCACCGGTATGGTTCACGGTGAAATGCTTACTGTCTTTCACACCACACCAGGCAAGTATGTCGTATTTACCCGGTGGCACATCGCGCAACTCTATTGCAAAACCTTTTGCACGCTCAGGTGTGACCTCCTCCGACACTGTGCGCACCACCTTGCCGTTCTCGTCGAAAAGGTAAAGGTTGACAGATGGCACCTCGGCGGGAAAAGCATCGGCAAATTTCAGGTTATGGTCGTAGGTGAAGAGTATGCGCTGCACGGGCTGGCAATCACCCTCAGGCTCGTAAATCACGGAGTCGCAAGCTACGAGTAGGGCAGTGCCGATAAATCCGGAAAGCACAGAAAAAAGTTTGAGAGATTTCATTGTTTCAAAGACAAATTAATGTGGACGACGCGACGCTGAGGTCGCGCCGTCCCCTAAAGGAATTATTAATGCATTACAACATTGCTGCTGACCACTCTCCACTTAAGGACGTTAATCTTAGCGGTCATATAAGAATCGGGTGCATCTTCAGGACGCTCGGGATCAATCGGGTCTCCAGGCTCGATCACAGGAGTACCAAGTCCCCAGATCTTACTGATCTTAACCTGATAGACATGGTTACGAACAACACCATTGAGATATTTTCCATTTTGTAAGCCATTGAAACCTTCATGACGAATAGGTACATAGAAGTATGTCATACCATCTTTCCAATATTGGATCTGGCGATTGGTGATGTCATCAAGGGTCTGTTGTATCTGTTCATTTACAAGATTTGCCAATGTGGTTTTAAGAGTTCCGGTTGCCATGTCTGAGAGAAGATCAGGATATATATCGTTTTCTTTGATAGAAAGCTGCGCGAGATAAGCGTCTACAGTTCCACTTGTCCTACGGATCAATTTGATATGCTTCCGAATTGCCTCCCTATTAATCTTTTTTACTTCGTCTTTTGCTTTGGTCAGCTGAGTTTCATCAGTTATACCTGTATAGACAAGATGCTCCAAATCCTCGGCAGCACGTTGCGCAGCATGATATAGGAGATAGTCAGCCATCCAGTAGCCACCTGAGAATTTTACGATGTCAAGAGGCTTTGAGTCTGTTTCTCCCTCAGGTATATAAGTAAGCTGAGCACAAACAAGAAGTTTTGTAGTTCTGTCAGCCTCATTTTTATCAAATGATGTCGCATTAACCGTATTGGGATTAATGTATTCGGTCAAGGTTGCATTTGTGATATCTTTCCAGGGAGTGTAGTCGTAGTCTAATGTTGAAGGGTTTTGTGTTGTTGGAGTAGACTCCCAATAAGTTCTTTTATTTTTTACATCATTCCACACAAAATTAGTGATATCATCATTAAACTTGTATGTAAGAGTAGGAGCGAGATTTTTGATTGCTCGTGCAGTCTTTCTCGTCACACTCAATCCCATTCCTTTGAATTCTGGTTTGACTGTTATAGTTCTCGTTTTTCCACCTTTTGGATCATATTCCAATATTTCTATCTGGGTTTCTTTACCATCCTTGTCTACAAAATAAGCATTGAAGCTCGGGGTATCACTCACAATCACTTTAGCGCATATACGCTCTACGTAGATATTGATAGCTTTCTCTGCAATCTCCTCAGCTGTTGGACCTACGCCATCTGTTTTTGTGTAGATATTATGCGATGTGATAGGTACGGCTACATATGAGGTGAACCCTTCCTCTCCACCTGTATAACTAGTATCATCAACATACACAGAGTTCGTCATTGTGAAATTTCCTTTGTCACCTTTGCTCTGTAGACCAGCATAGTTAGCTGTAAGAGTCATTAGATCCGTTTTAGATTGAGTTTTCAATTTACCTCCATCCAAAAGATTTTTCGGATTCAAGATGGCGATCACATTGTCATATACGCAGTTGGCTGCAAGTTCCACTTCTACTATACCCATTACAGTGACGGCTGGATCAACTTTAATAGCCCCATCTTTGAATTGGTTCTCGAATTTCTCAGAAGTGATGTACTCCGTATCAACGCAGTTGCCCTGACGGTCGAAGAAATAGAATCCGATGCTGTTTACATCATACTCTTTCTGATCGCCGTCATCGTAATCTGAAGCTGCTCTTGTACCGTCACCGGAGGTGGTGACGATAGCAACACTCACGTATTTGTTACTCTTGGTGAAGTCCTGCTCGTTCGTAGCTTGCGGCTCATCCGTCGATGAACAGGCACACAAGGTGCACCCTATGCCGAGGGCATAGAATAATCTTTTCATTTTCATAAATAAGAAAAGTTTAGAAATTAGTTGTTTAGTTTGAAATTTATTTATTTTTTACTATTTTTCTATGGTAGTAAAGTTGCGCTATGGATTGCCGTATAAACCTTATTCGGCTCCGATAAACGTTACGGGCACGTGCGTCTTGACATTCTCCTGAG
>CAYNUE010000218.1:0-2770 GCA_964400325.1 uncultured Sangeribacter sp.
AAGGTTTGCGTGAGTTTATGCTTACAAGCGGACTTGAAAACCGTCAAGCTATTTTAAATTTGATTGATAGCGATTTAGCACCCGATGCAAAGGATGCCAAACTACGCTTGGATTTCCCCGTGCAGTATGCCTTCCTTCTCAGGGAAGTTTATCCCGGCTTGCGTCATACCGACTATACAATCAATTATATTATCCGCAGCTACTCCGACCCGAAGGAGATTCTGCAACTCGTCTACACGCGACCGCAGAATCTTAGTCTGAGGGAGTTTTATGTTGCCGCGAAGAATGTGCCCGAGGGTAGCCCTGAGTATAACTATATCTTCGAGACCGCGGCGCGCATGTACCCCGATGATGAGGTTGCCAACCTCAATGCGGCAAACGCCGCAATGCAACAGGGAGCCTATGACAATGCAGCTGCCTATCTGAACAAAGCAGGCGATGGAGCTGACGCTATCTATGCCCGAGGTGTATTGGCAGCTATGCGCGGCAACTATGAAGAGGCTCGCGACTTACTTCAGCAAGCCGCCCGTCTGAAGGTAGCCTCCGCTCCCGAAGCCCTGAAAGAACTCGACGCCATCATTGAGCACAACGCACGTATATCAGGAAAGGATGACGAGCCAAATAATTGATTATAAGCCATAAATAATACTTAGAAAACAACATTAATTTATTATTTTTATGAAAAAAACGTATCTTTATGGAGCGATGATCCTTGGTCTTCTCTTCACAGCCTGTAAGGCTGACGATCTTCCGGTGGGACCCGATGATATCCCGACTGAAGGTGAGCGTACTCTTTACGTTAACCTTAATATTCGGGGTGATGTAACCGATGCAGAATCACGTGCTGATTTCAACGGCGATCCGACAATGGAAGGAGGAAATTTTTCTAACGGTACGGATGAAAGTTTCGTCAAGAAAGCTTATTTTGTATTCTACGATATAAATGGTTCACAAGTCGGTGACGGTGCCGTAGAAGTAGATCTTTCTAAAGCAGTTTTCTCTGAAACTGGTTTAACAGGCACCATTGAGAAGTATTATCGTTCCACTGTTGGTGTCACTATTGGAAATGGCCAGGAAAATCCTGCGCAGGTAATCTGCTATCTTAATCCTCAAGATCCTGAACAACTTGACGACTGTGCTCTTAAAGACATCCAGACTCAGACTCGTACACAGCTCTTTACCTCTGAGGAAAAAACAGAAGGTGAAGGAACATCAGCTACAACAGTAGTGAAAAACTACTTTTCAATGTCAAATTCGGTTTATTACGAAAATGACCAAGCAAGCGCACCCCACATTGCCGTTGGGATTGCTCCTAATCAGCTATTCAATAGCCGTGAGGCGGCTCAAAAGGCTATTGATCAAAATGAAACAGGTAAGTCGGTAAACATATATGTTGAGCGTTATGCATCCAAATTGACATTTAAGTCAAAGACACCGACTGCTTATACTACTACCTCGCAGTTTATCGACAATACTCCCTCGGCTAATGTAACTTTAGACTTTAACTATAAGACGTGGATACTGAATGCATCCTGTACTAAATCATTTGTCGTCAAGTCGTTCCGTAAGGAAAGCACTACAGGTGCAGATATCCTTGCCGATAATTATGGTTATCAAGAGCTTAATAATATCATTAACAAGGGAGGGGCTGTATGGCAATGGAATAATGACACCTATCGTCGTTCATACTGGGGTATGTCTCCGGCATATTTTACTGATGAATACCCTGAGGTTTCTTCCGATGTAGATCACGATAAGCTTAATCAACATTACTATAGCTATAATGAGCTTATTGATGAGGAGACAGGGGAATTAAAGGCGGGTCAGGAAGTTACCATCAATGGTGTGACCAACTATGTTCATGAAACTACTGTGGGTTCAAAAGCTTTGGCTTCTAAGAACATTGTTGCTGCTCTCCCTTCGATTATTCTCGTTGGTGATTATACAGTAAAAGTTGGCACAGGCGCGGAACTTACTGGTATAGATTTCTATACTTATGGAGTTGACGAGGCTACTGAAAAACCTGTCGTTTATTTTAAGTCTAATGCGGATGGCTCTTCAAGTGTTGCAGGTGGAGAAAGCATACTCCGACGACTCCTTTATGCTGCGTCTTGTCTTTATAAAGTGTCACGAAATGCTGCGGGTGAAGAGGAGAAAGATGCTAATGGCAACACTGTGTATGTCAATTTCGATCTCAGTAAAACAGAGGATCTGAGTCAGCTCGTTTCAGTGTTCGAGGTTGTTAGACCTTCCGCGGGCGTGATTGGCAGTCTCAAAGTTCCTGAACGTTACGTTTCACTTCAGATTAGGGAGGGTGTAACGGAAGAACAGCTTAATGGCATCTTTGTCGGTACAACACAAGGTTACAAGACAATTAATCCAGATGACCAAGTAACCACGTCCAGTGCTACCATGTTAACTCAGCTTGCCGCTAATCAAGAAATTATGAATAATGTAGGTTATGCTGCCCTTTACACAGCAGGAGCCGCCTACTTCAACATCCCTGTAAAGCACTTCGGCTGGTATCGCGCTGCAAACGAAAATAATAAGCCTGACGCTGAAATGGATTGGAGCAAAGTTCGCGTAGGTGATTTCGGTATCGTGCGAAATCATACTTATACCGTAGAAGTTGATAAAATCGAAGGTCTTGGCACAGGTATCGGAGGCAAAAACAATCCTATTGTTCCACCGGCAGAAGAGCATCGTTACTACATTGCCTATCGTGTCAATATTTTGAAGTGGGCTGTGGTGCCGACACAAACTGTGAAGC
>CAYNUE010000219.1:0-2753 GCA_964400325.1 uncultured Sangeribacter sp.
TACCACCGACGACCCCAATGATCTCAACGTCAACTGGTCGAGCCATACGGCCGGTCTGGAGGTTGTGAAAAACAGTAAGGAGGGTAGCACCGCGCATGACCACAGAGATGCCAACTCGCTCTTCTTCTATGAAAATGATCAGGGCACAGGTAAGAGCAAGCAGCAGGATGCCGATGAAGATGGAAAATTGGATTATCCCGACGGTAACGACCCCTCCAAAGAAGGATGGAAAGATAATAAGCCTTACGGCACATACATAGAGGTCGAGGCCTACTACACGAGCGAGAACGAAGAAAAAATGAGCCAGGGCAAGATTATCTATCGCTTCATGCTCGGAAAGAATGTGACTGACAATTATGACGCTGAGCGCAACTATCACTACAAGCTCACCCTCAAGTTCATAAACTGGGCCAATAACCCCGACTGGCACATAGTCTACAATGAGCCTACCCCTACTGTCTACACCCCTGAAATTTACTATATTTCCTACCTCTACAATCAGCAGATGAATTTCCCCGTCCGTGTGATTACTGGTGACGGTGAGAGTGCTAAGGACTACACTCTTCGTGCCGAGATCATTGCAGACAACTGGGGGCCTTCAGCAGACGATCCCGAACAGGAAGATACCAGCTACGGTGATTTGCCCAATGCATGGGTGCCCGGAGGAGATGCTCCTTCACAGGAAGATGTTGCAGACCTTAACGGATTCGCCTGGAATAAAGAAGTATTTTTTGGCGAATCTGAAAATAAAAATAATCCCTATAAATCCTCCAAAGTGAAAATCATGGGCGATAAGGAGATTAACGCAGGAGCTAATTTTGTGGGATTTCTAACTCTTCGCCGTAATACTGCCACCATTATCGGCGATGGAATCGATTATAGGAGTGCAGAGGCGCCGGCTTTCCTTAAAAGTTTTTATGAAGGCAATGAGGAGGGAGTCACACCTCGTTGGTGGGCGGAATATAACCTTGAAAAAGATGGTTATGTGTGCGGCAACCAGACCGATGGAGAGTATACTGTCAAGTATAATGAGGAAGACGGTTCGGTTACGGCGTCTGTCCCGATGTTTACTCGTGCCAAGGAGCTTGTGCCGACCACTGACTTTACAGGCAATAATCCGTTTGAGTCTTATATGCGTGTGGCTTTTGTTAAGTTCACTCTGTATAAGACCACAGATCCCGACAAGACCCCCATTCCTTTCATAGATACTGACAACCCGGATGGAGAGAAGATAACTGAGCGTGTAGTACCCATCTTTCAGGTTCGTCGTATCGTTAATCCTAAAGCCATCTGGCGTAAGAGCGGTAATCGAGCTCCATTCTATGTGGAGCTGAAACATCGTACGGATGAAACATCGCAAAATTATTCTGATGTAAAATCCCGAGGCCCATGGAGAGCATATATCCTTAAGCAAACGGGAAATGTCGCAACACTGACAAAGGGAAATAAGACAGTTAATACAGTAACTGTATTAGATGCCTTTGGAGAGCCGACGGATACCACGAATATAATCCAAGGTCACACGGGCGAGCCGAATATAGCATTCAAGTATACGCCAACAGGAACAGACGGTTGCGCTATAATCCGTGTGGACTATCACAATTATTCCTGTCATCATCTTATCTTCGTGCGCACCGGCTACGACTACCCTGTTAAGCTCGGTCAGGCCGACTGGAGCTGCTATAGTGCCTATGCCGCATCCGGTATATCAGACCTGTTACACCCTTCAAATGGAGTTGACGGTGCAGCTCCTGATAATGTGCCCGGCAATACTGTTAGAGTTGAACTTACCAAAAATCCGCTCTCGATAGGTACATTTTTCAAGCGCAACAACTACACATATGGCTTTCTTGAAAGCAATAATGAAAATAATGGCTGGCTTAAGACCCCAGGCCCATTGAGATATGTTTATATTGATCCGGCGACCAATACACTTAGCAATGATCCGAGTCAAACTATCTCATGGGGTAGCGTTTGGGGTCATGCATGGTCTAATCAAACGAGTAATTCAAGTCAGTATTGGAATCGTGCGGATTATAAATGGGCTGAAACCTGGCAGCCCATGGATGATGGCAAGCCGGCTCTTGCGGTTCCTACATACGAAGACTATGCATCGCTTATTGATGTAAATACCTATCCAAATATTGAGTTCGGCTATGGAATCGCCTATGGAGACGGGGCCACCGGGGTCGCTACGAATATTAATGATGCCTATGGTTTTACAGACTATGACAATACCGGTGACGAATCTCCTAAAGGTATGAGAGTCTGTGTGGTTTACGATAAATCAAATGGCAACCAGATTCTGTTCCCGATTAGCAGTATTGGTCAAGGTAGACGTGCACGTGCAATCAACTCTGGTAAAGGTAATGTGCCGTCTCTTCCGGAACCTCAGGCTGGAGCCTTGACATATAGTGGAATTAGAGGTGCAATGGGAGATGCCACGAATGGGTTGCGTCCGCTCACTTATAATATTTACCGTCAGCCGGGTGTACTTTATTGGATTCGTCAGCCTTATAAATGGGGTTCGGGAGTATCCGACTGGTGCGCTTCTTGGGACATTAACTACCAGAACTTTGTGTTCAATCATTATAGTAACGTTAGTCTGCAAGTTCGTGCTGATGGAATGCCCGGTCAATCAAATTGCTCGGATGCACTGCCGATAAGATTCATCTATAAAAAGAATTAATCCTTATTGGGATTCCTGATAATGAGCGGGCGCGGCTGATGAAGTCGCGCCCGCCTCGCGTTCC
>CAYNUE010000220.1:0-2743 GCA_964400325.1 uncultured Sangeribacter sp.
GCCCCACCACCGACTTGTGCAGCGGTGACTGCCCATTCTTCCTGTGGTTGACATACTCAGCCAAATCTTTCTCGAAGCCATTGACGTTCGGCCCCATGGGCACAACCCAGTTGGTGTCGAACGCCTCCTTTATAAAGTCCATTTCCCTGCCGCTCATGTGAGCAAGACAGAGATATATTCTATCGCGCATATATAGTAAAGTGAGTTAAATTATAAATCAGCTATGATGCCCAGAAAAGATGGAATAGTCGACAGCCATAGATGAGAGACGCTCATACCAATAAGCAGCCTCGGCTTTGCTGCTGTTAGGGAACGAAGCGATTACCTTAACTCCAGGAATATAGGAATCACCAGTAAAAAGCATATTATCCAATTTGTAGGTCATACAACTTTTGTCATGTCCAGGTGTAGCAAAGGCAATAATCTCCGAATCTCTGAGAACCTTTATGTGAGAGTTATTCAGCAGAGGGATAATGCTGTCTGATTCCAAAGAAATTTCATCGTTATGATAGCGAGAAAAATTCCAGTTAGGCTTATTGAAAGCGGCTTTTCCAAACTCTGAAGTATATATTGGAATGTTTGGAAATCCCTTCATAAATTTTGGGACACCATATATGTGATCATAGTGAGTATGAGTAATAAACAGGGCTGTTACAAGCAGATGTCGCTTTGTAATGAAGGCAAAAACAGGCTCAAAATCCCCCATGTCGATGATTATAGCCTTATTGTCATCGTAGATTACATAGGCCTTGGAATTGAAAACTCTGTTTACAAAGTGTTCGATTTTCATCTCTAAGGGTTATTACCCATGAATTCTGTAGTCGTTGCTTCGCCCTCCTTATTAATATCTTTTCTAAATATTACTTTTTTCAGAGTGGTCAAAACTACCTTGCAATCCATTGAAAAAGAAAGATGATCGACATAGTAAACATCCAATTCAAATTTCTTATCCCATGAAATATTATTGCGTCCATTCACCTGTGCCCAGCCGGTGATACCTGGTCTTACCTCATGACGACGCGCCTGTTCTGGAGTGTAACGCGAAAGATATTTTACAAGAAGAGGCCTTGGCCCAATCAGTGACATATCACCTTTCAATACATTCCAAAGTTGAGGCAATTCATCAATAGAGGTGGAGCGTACAAATTTACCGACCTTAGTCAGGCGTTGGGCATCTGGAAGAAGTTTACCATCCTTGTCACGTTCATCCGTCATAGTCTTGAACTTAACAACACTAAATATCTTCCCATCTTTTCCCGGCCTCTCCTGAAAGAAAAAAGCACCAGCTCCTTTATTAGCATAATGTAGCCATAAGGTAACAGTAGCCAAAACAGGACTCAGTAATAGAAGCCCACAGCCGCTGCCCACAAAGTCAATGGAACGTTTAAAGTATCTCCTATATAGCTGCATAAGAGATAAATTTCTTTATAGCAATCATCTGTCAGAGACTATTTCTTAGTATTCAATATGTTGTCTGCTACTGTAGAGCAAGTGTAATTTTTAAGAAAGAAATCATGTCCAGTTTGACCCATCCTCTTAATAGTATCGGGAGTGAGTGTATTCATGTTCTCAATAAATTTGTCTAAGTCTCCGCTTTCACACCATAAGCCAAAATCTTCTTTCTCGGCTATACGCCCTATATCCGTATTGGAGTCAGTAGCAAGAAGAACTGGCATAGAATTTTCAAGATAACTGAGCAGCCGTGACGGGAAATTGGGAATGGTAAAACGTGGATCAAGAAAGATAAGGCCCACATGACATGCATGGACCAGCTGGTCATATTCCTGTTTTGGAAGAGCTGAAAGAAGTTTAGCATTTGCTGGTCTATTGGTCTCAAACCAATGTGCCATTTTAGAATATTCCGTACCGCTGCCAACTACCACAATATAACTGTCTGTACGTTTCTCGTTAGCATCAATTACTCTTAGCAAGAAATCCAGGCCCTGGGGTTTGCCAAGGTTCCCTCCATATATGAAAAGTGTTCTGTCGGTGGGTATACCGAGTTTTGTAAGCAGGATTACACGCTCCTTCTCTGATAGCACTGGTTTATCTACAGGTATCACGGCGTTAGGGCAAAGTTCCACCTTGGTTGCTTTGACATCAGGATTATGCCTTAGCACGTATTCACAATTGGCAGGGGACATACAACCTATGCGGTCAGAAATCTCATATAATCGTTTTTCCTTCTTTCGGAACATACGGTGCAGCAAGCCACCCTCCTTCATCATACCGAGATCGACGGCATTCTGAGGAAATATATCCTTAAGCATAAGATAACTTCTACAGTCACAACGCTTCTTTATATTTTCTATAACCCGATTAAAGGTTATAGGAGGAGTAGCGTAGAGAACTAAATCAAATCCTATTTTACCCCAATATTTCTTTATAGCCCTGTCAAACTGATATTCAAGAAGGAGCGTACCAAGACCTTTCTCCAGAATATTAGCCTTCTGGATGTTCAAGCTCCTTATTTTAAGTATCTGACAATGTGGTGAATCAATGAGATGAGTGGGCTTACCGAACCTACGTTCTGTCGGGGAAGCAATGAAAACATCATGGCCACGATTAATAACTTCACGCATCAGATCGGAATATATCCCCCCGATATTGATGTTCTCAAATCGCGCTAAGGAAAGGAACAGGATATTCATTGCTTACACATCTTTACGCCACACCATCTTGTTCACCACCGTGACGTAGGACTGTATTATCTTGACCACTATGTTTGATACATTCTCACCTA
>CAYNUE010000221.1:0-2741 GCA_964400325.1 uncultured Sangeribacter sp.
TGTGGTCGATTGTATTCTCTCCGAGCATGTAGTAACAGGTCACGTTCTCTTTCTGGCCGATACGGTGGGCGCGGTCTTCGCACTGACAGCAGTCAGCGTAAGTCCATGGAAATTCGATAAATGCGACAGAGGACGACGCTGTAAGCGTCAGACCGACACCGGCAGCCTTTATGGAACAGATTGCAAGTTTTGAGAGTCCGTTTTGAAAGCTATCCACCGCCGCTTGTTTCTCGATGAGGCTTTCTCGGCCTGTAATGGTAACTGCATGGGGAAATTGTTTTTTGATTGCGTCTACAATGTCGTGGTAAGAACAGAATACTATCAGCGGTTTATCATTAGCGAGGTGAGTCTTTATGAAATCCACAGCTTGTTTTATCTTACCTTTTGCTGAGAGGGAGCGCAAGGTCATGAACTTCACCAAGGCTTTCATGCGCAATTTGCGTCGGATTTCGACGTCTGTGCATTCGGTATAATCTTCAAGATAGCGACGTAGGTCATTTTCGGCCACTGTGTATTCTTCACGATTGGAGATTTCAACATATAGATCGACGCGGGTTTTATCGGGAAGGTCGGTGAGAACGTTTTTCTTTTCACGCCTGATCATGCACTTCTTATAGAGCAGGCGCGATAATTCCGAAAGGTCACTATCTTTTTCGCCAAATTTGGCAAGGAACTTCGAGCGACCGCCAAACTCATGTAATCGTCCCATAATTGAGAGTTGTGCGACGAGGTCGTGAGGTTTATTGACAACAGGCGTACCTGAAAGCATAATTACGTGAGATTTCCCCGTCGTTATTCCTTTTGTAAAAATTGATTGTTGCGTTGAGGGGTCTTTTACTTTGTGACTCTCATCAATGATGACGGAACGAAACAGTTTTATATCCGGGCAAAATACGACATCTTTTAGTCTGAATAAACCATAAGACTTAATATCCCACACGAAATATTTGCGGAGGCTTTCGTAATTGACTATCGCAACGTGATACATTCCCATTTGGAGAAGATACGGCCATGTTGTACGCGTCGAGTTGTCGAGTACCAATGCCTTTTTATGAGTGAACTTTTCAAACTCGCGTTGCCAATTTATTTTAAGAGACGCAGGGCATATTACCAAACATGGGTATGCATCAGCGATATTGATAATGCCAATACTCTGCAATGTCTTTCCAAGTCCCGGCTCATCGCCGATAAGAATTCTCTTACGTTGTACCCCGAAATAAATCCCTTCCCATTGATAAGGAAAGGGATTTAGTTTCAGGTTGTGCTCAAAATTCTTTTTAAATGCTTCAAGTCCGACAGTCATAACTAATATAGATTAAAGCACCAATACTGAAATGCAAGCTCCTCGTATTTCTCGCGGCCACGCTTATATATCGGGTCGTCGCGGTCAATGAACAGTTTGAAGATTTTGCAGTTCTTTTTACTTATCGCATATATGAAATCGCGGTTAGAGTGGGCTATATCCATGTACCATGCACGGGAGCGATCCCAATCGAAAAAGTCTACGGCATCATTGAATTCTGCCTGTGTAGATGCAAACGTCGTTTTGAGGTCTCCGCCGAAACGGAATAGTTTCAGCCACCAATCCCACTTGCAGCGAGTATTTAGAGTGAATGGAAAACCGGCATACTCGAACTGCTGATTTTGCACCGTCATGAAGCACTGTGTGTCAGCCTCGGCCAACACTTTTGCGAGAAACTGATCCCGACGTGCCTCCATACGCAGAGCCTTGTGCATTTCCTTTGCGTGTAGGAATTCGTCTTCGGTATACTGCACGTCATCGACAGTAAACCGATAGTAGTTTACACGCGAAGGCTCCGTAATGATAGCGTCCACGAGATTGCCAAACCGAAAAGCAGCCTCCTTATCCCCAAATTGCATTTTAGGGTGGAGGATGTTTTTCAGTTCGGTCAAATCGGAGTTGCTAACCTCGGGACGATTGTAATACTCATCGGGGTTGTGGTTCATACTACTGCGCTTTTACGTCGTCGATATATTGCAGGCCGGGGCTTTCAACAAACACGTTCTCTTTGTTGGCGAGCTTCTCGCAGAATGTAATCTGCTTTTTGAAAGTCTTGCTCAACTCTTCGACAGAGAGGTTACAGCCCTCACGCTGCCACCACATAGATACGATAGCGAGGAATGCTTGAGGGTCGATAATTTGGAGTTTCTTGGTTACTTTGGCTTTCGGAGTGTAGGCCTGTTCAGACTTTGCTATACCGAAAAGACCGGCCATTTCCGCATTGGCTTTTTCGAGTTCTGCCTTTTGGCGGGCTTCTTCCTCTGCCTTTTGGCGTTCCTTTTCTTTTCGTTCAGCCTCGGCAGCTTCACGTGCGGCCATTTCCGCGGCAAGTCGAGCCTTTTCAGCAGCATTGGCAGATGCCATGCGCTCTAACTCTACTTTCTTTGAGGGTAGTTTGTCGAGAATATCATCACGGTAGGACTCAACCTCAAAGCGGAATTGTTCCTCAAACTTGGGTATAAGTTTCTGAAACGTGTCGTTGAGGATTGATTTTGTTTCTTCGGCTGACAGGTTGTAGGGGCGACGGACATTTGAGACCGGACACCAATCAGCGGGGAGAGTTACGGCAAATGCCGTTACGGTGTCGTATACTGCAACGTAATTCTCAAGTGTAACGCCGGTGTTCAGTTCTGTTAGCTGATTGATTTCTTGCGTTATGAGGTTATTGAACATTCGACGGTAATCTTCTTCAACGGCAGCGCGGTATGTTTCTTTAGCT
>CAYNUE010000222.1:0-2675 GCA_964400325.1 uncultured Sangeribacter sp.
ATTCCGACTCAGCTTTCAAATATCAGGATCTATACGCCGCTCTCAACCTATTGCCAGGGAAGGAACGGACATCGGTGCTGCTATATTATATGGAAGGTTATTCTATCAAAGAGATTGCCGAAATCGAGGATTCGACACCGAATGCAGTCAAGCAGCATCTCTCACGCGGCAGAACCCACCTACGCACTCTACTGACCTCAGAAACCCAAAACCCGATACCTGAAACCTGACCCCTGAAACCTGACCCCTGATACCTGAAACCTGATACCTGAAACCTGATACCTGAAACCTATATTAAACTAAAAATCAAAGAAAATTAAATGCTACGATATGGAAGACAATATAATAAAAGAAATATTCAAGGAATTTGACCCGGAACTTTCATCTTCTTTTCTGTTTATGGCGAAACTGAAAAAGAATATGGAGGCTGTGGAATATATCAGACAATATAATGTTGCGCAAAAAAGGCGCAACAAATTGGCAGTAATTCTTGCAGGAGTAAGCGGGTTTGCCATGGGGGTTTTCCTTACATTGCTCTACCCTTTCATCACTGAATGGATAGCGTCTTTAAACTTTTCGATATCACTGTTGGCAGAAAGCAACTTGAAATATGACTTCAGCCACTTGGGATGGATAGTCATTGCCATCGGATCGGTGCTCACTTCAATGAGCGTATATGAGGCAGCCTCAGCAAGGATCTCCTATGATTATGCTTAGACTCCATCTCATAAAGATTAGGGACACTTGGCTCAACCTGTTTTGATCTCGCCCAAAGTCGCAAAGGACTCGCAAAGGGAAAATGCAAGAGGCCCCTTTACCCGAACGTTGGGTACTATTTGTTCTATATAATATTAGGAGACGAACACTTTTGATTTTGTGTTCGCCTCCTACTAATTAGAGATGTAACTTAGTCATCAATCCAAATTGCTCTTACGGGAAGACCGTAATACCGTTCCCATCCCACGGAAGAATAAAATGATAATGGATTTTCTGAGTCTGAATAATAATTAAAGAAAATTGTGTAAGCTTTATTGTGATCTTCTGGATTTAGCTTGGATAACCAGTAATTGGTATTGAATCCATTGTTCTTCACCTGAGTGCCTATTCTTTGTGGTGCTGTAGGAAAGAAAATACTGTTTCCGGTTGAATTACTTGTAACGCGAACACCATAAACACCATTAATCTCCGTCCATTCAGCCTCGTAGTTTGCCGATCTTCTTAAGTCCCAGACATCAGAATCAGAGGGCATTCTCCATTTTCCACCCCAGTTGACAGTGGCGATATCATATTCAGTTCCGGCAATATCCTCTGGGGGATTTGCAGATGGGTAGTCATCTAAATTCTCGGAGGTCAATTTGCCTGAAGGATCTCCCCAGCCGAAAAGGCGACCATAGTCAGTTTCAGAAGTAGCCCCAATATTGATATTTGACCAATAGACATGCTTCCCATCATAGGTATCATACATATGCACTTTTGTTGGCTCTATTTCATTTAAGAATGTAGGGGGAATTGTTACGAGATACACATAGTTCTGGCCGGAATTCCAGGAAGCTGGTTGGATGTCGAAGCGTACAGGTTGTCCATTGACTGAAAGTTCGAATTTCAATGGCTCTAAAGTCATTTCATGCTTACTCGGCTCATAGATATATTCATATAACCAATCTGTGGGATTTAGCATAAAATCAATCTTCTTCTTTTCTCCCGGCAGTATATTAATATTATATTGACAGGTATATTTCTCCCTAAAATTATCATAATAATTTATATCATAGTCTTCCAGCCTAGGGGCCCCGGTCTCTACTGACTGAGGTAAGAAAGTGAAAGTAGTCGTACGATAAGCAGTAATATAATTCATCGGTCTCTGGGTCACCGTCAAACTGTCAACCACGATTGGCTTATCAGTTTCATTCTTCACATCGAAAGAAAGACATGTCAGATAGTGTCCGCATGTTATTTTTGCTACAGGGTCTTTTTTTTCAACCTTGACTCCACCGAAAAGAATATCAGTCTGAGAAAGCACATTGTTGCAAGCGAAAGCGGTACCTTTAGTGGGAAGGGAAATTTCATCATAAGGATATCCTACATTAATGTAAATATAATCTGGCCATTCCCTTTTTTCGGATTTATAGGTATAAGGTTTCGAAACATCTATCAGAGTATCGAGTTCCCACACTCCATTAATATAAGTAGCCTTACAATTTAGTATTGTATTACCATACATACTATCATATGTATAGTCCTTTAATCTGACCAATAATTCATCTCCTTCTTGAAAGTTGGTAGATGTGATCATGCCGCGGGTTACGGTCTCCTTATTTATTTCAAGCCGAAGAATCGTGCTTCCGGTCTCTTCTTTATTTTCCGGCTCAAGAGCAATGTCAGATGAGCAACCGGAAACAAAGATGAGAAGACAGAAAAGTATATACGACAATAAATTCTTTTTCATTTTATTTTCAATTAGATAAGTCAATAAGTTTCAAGTTCTGGCATTTCTGTAGTTTCCCAAGGACGAATCTCGCATTCTGTTATCGTTAGATAGACAGAATCCTTATCTGTAAGGATGCAATCATAGACGTATTGCTTGCCAGCCTCATAGTTACCATCCGGGAGTGTCCACCAAGATGAAGATACACCCGGGATTTTAACCGACCATCCTGTTTGTGAAGGAATCACAA
>CAYNUE010000223.1:0-2637 GCA_964400325.1 uncultured Sangeribacter sp.
AAAATATTGGCCGTGTAGTCTACGTAGACTACACGGCCAATATTTTTGTCTAAGTCAAAGCTGAGAACTTATTCTTTGCATTTGGCAGCAATGAACTGACGATTCATGCGACCGATATTGTAAAGTTTGATATTCTTAGGACATTCAGCAGAGCAAGCACCTGTATTGGTACAGTTACCGAAGCCGAGTTCATCCATTTTGTCGACCATAGCACGTACACGACGGTCTTTCTCAACGGCACCCTGCGGTAGCAAAGCAAGTTGGCTGATTTTAGCTGATACGAAGAGCATAGCTGAGCCGTTCTTACAAGCTGCTACACATGCACCACAACCGATGCAGCTGGCAGAATCCATAGCTTCATCTGCATTTACCTTAGGAATAGGTATACAGTTGGCATCCTGGGCGCCACCACAGTTGAAGGATACGTAGCCACCTGCCTGCTGTATTTTATCGAATGCAGAACGGTCAACCATAAGGTCTTTGATAACCGGGAATGCTGTAGAACGCCAGGGCTCAACAGTTATAGTTTCACCATCGGCAAAACGACGCATGTAAAGCTGACAGGTAGTAGCACCGGTAGCAGGGCCGTGTGGGTGACCATTAATATAGAGCGAGCACATACCGCAGATACCTTCGCGGCAGTCGTGGTCGAATACGATGGGCTCCTCACCTTTCTCGACGAGTGTCTCGTTAAGAATGTCGAGAGTCTCAAGGAACGAGGTGTCGGGAGTGGTCTCAACGTTATTGTAAGTCACAAAACCACCCTCAGTCCGGGGATTGGCCTGACGCCATACCCGGAGATTGACTTTCATTATATTTTCTTCCATGATTGAATCTTTGTTGTTTTGAGCCTGTGGTCTATGACTTAAGACTTATAGTTACGTGTCTGTACCTTGATAGCCTCGTAGTGGAGAGGTTCCTTAATGAGCGAGGGAGCTTTCTCGTCATTGCCGGAGTAATCCCAGCATGAAACGTAGAAGTAGTTAGCATCATCACGTTTTGCTTCGCCTTCCTCAGTCTGATATTCTGTACGGAAGTGACCGCCGCAGCTTTCGTTACGGCTGAGTGCGTCGTATGCTATAAGCTCACCCATAGTGATGAAGTCGTTAAGACGGAAAGCCTTATCAAGCTCAACATTCATACCATCGGCTGAACCAGGAATGAAGAGTTCTGTATCGAATACCTTACGGAGACGCTTCAGTTCAGAGAGAGCTTTCTTCAGACCCTGCTCATCGCGTGCCATACCTACATACTCCCACATGATGTGACCGAGTTCCTTATGGATAGAGTCTACAGAGCGTTTGCCTTTGATGTTCATAAGCTTATCCATTTCAGCCTGACATTTAGCTTCGGCAACTTCGAATTCGGGCAGGTCTGTAGAGAAGCGAGGTACTGAAATCTGGTCACTCAGATAATTCTGAATAGTGTAAGGAAGTACGAAATAACCGTCAGCCAGACCCTGCATCAGAGCTGAAGCACCAAGACGGTTAGCACCGTGGTCAGAGAAGTTACACTCACCGATAGCGAATAGACCCTTGATTGAGGTCTGAAGTTCATAGTCAACCCAGATACCACCCATTGTATAGTGGATAGAGGGGAATATCATCATTGGGTTGTAATACTTCACGCCGTCTTTTTCATTGGCAAGCTCACCGGGATTAACGTCGGTAATTTCCTCATACATATCGAAAAGGTTACCATAGCGCTGACGTACCTGGTCAATACCAAGACGGTTGATAGCCTCAGAGAAGTCGAGGAATACAGCCAGACCGGTGTTGTTAACACCATAACCTGCGTCGCAACGCTCTTTGGCAGCACGTGAAGCTACGTCACGAGGTACGAGATTACCAAAAGCAGGATAACGACGTTCCAGATAGTAGTCACGGTCCTGTTCTGGAATATCACTACCTTTGATTTTGCCCTGCTGAAGTTTCTTAGCGTCCTCAATATTTTTAGGTACCCAGATACGACCGTCATTACGCAGTGATTCTGACATAAGAGTCAGTTTCGACTGTTTGTCACCGTGTACAGGAATACAAGTAGGGTGAATCTGTACGTAGGCCGGGTTAGCAAAGTAAGCACCTTTACGGAAACAAGCCATAGCAGCTGAACAGTTACAGCCCATAGCGTTGGTAGAAAGGAAGTATGTGTTGCCGTAACCGCCTGTAGCTATTACAACGGCATGAGCAGCGAAACGCTCGAATTTACCGGTAATAAGGTTTTTAGCGATAATACCGCGAGCGCGTTCAACACCGTCTTTGTCTTTGATGAGTACTACATCATGCATCTCATAACGGTTGAAGCTCTTAACCTTACCAAGCTGTATCTGACGGTTGAGCGATGAGTAAGCACCTAAGAGAAGCTGCTGACCTGTTTGACCTTTAGCATAGAATGTACGGCTTACCTGGGCACCACCGAAAGAACGGTTGGCGAGCAGACCGCCATATTCGCGGGCGAAAGGTACACCCTGTGCTACGCAC
Source organism: uncultured Sangeribacter sp. (assembly GCA_964400325.1). Lineage (GTDB taxonomy): Bacteria > Bacteroidota > Bacteroidia > Bacteroidales > Muribaculaceae > Lepagella. The sequence goes on from CAYNUE010000223.1 coordinate 2,481, forward strand.
TGGTCGATAATGTCATTAGACACCTCGGCAAGACGATATACGTTAGCTTCGCGAGCACGGTAGTCACCACCTTTGACAGTATCATAGAACAGACGATAAACAGAGTCGCCGTCGTTCTGATAGTTCTTGGCTGCATTGATACCGCCCTGTGCTGCGA
>CAYNUE010000224.1:0-2601 GCA_964400325.1 uncultured Sangeribacter sp.
AAGTTAAAGCCGCATCCAACGTCAGGAGCCATTCGTTATCCCAATTTTTGAAAAATAATCCCGACCTCAAGGGCATCAGATTTTCATTAGCGGGATTTATAAACCAAGGCAATCTCACCAACTATCCATTATACACCATCCCATACTTTTTCTGAATAACCCAAAACAGTACAAGGTTGGTCCATTTCGCCCTCTTTTAGAACAAACGCGTTGACTTAAAACGCACTACCACGTCGGTCTGGTCAATATCCAAACTCGGCTGCGACATCAAGCGACGACTTGCCCGAACCCGACACTCCGGCTATGCCAACAATCTTACCGAGGGGAATATCGACATTGATATTCTTAAGCTTATGCACCTTCGCCCCGCGTATCTCTATCTTGTCCTGTTCCATTTGTGACTCAATATTTATGCTGTCACAAAATTACCTTTATGCAGTAAAGAGCTACCCGAATATGAATCGAAACAGGGAGTAACGGCAGTAGCGCTGCACATTACTCCCTGAGAAGCTATATATAAGTTAGTTTATCGTTTTTGAAGTATCAGTTTACAATTTCTCAACATTGATGACCTTGTATGCTTTATATGTACTGAAATTTTCGCATCGTTCATAATCGGCATAAATGTAATCAAAATCCTCCGGTAAGAACCATGATGAATACTCACCTATATGAAGATCATAGACTTTTTCGCTACCCTCACCGAGAACACGCCATGTCACTGTCCATCTATTGTCGTAATTATGTGTTACAGCCTCATTCTTTACCCATTCTTTTTTACCGTCTTTATCGAGTAATTCATACCTCTCTTCAGTTCCTGTATATTTACCGTTGGCAAGCACATCGCAAACAAGAACTACTTTATAAACTCTATAATAATTAGGTTTATATGCTAAAACCGAGTCCGGGTCAAGACATGATATCGGAAAATTCTTATCTATATCCTCATATACACGGGCAGCCGTAACGCGAAACGAAGGAGTGGGTTTGACATCTTCGGGCTCAGCTTCAACCTCAACTGTTTTTACTTCAGCGGTAACAACAGCTGTAGTATCTTCGGCTTCATTGCCAGATTCGGCATTCGAGGTATTTTTGCCTCCGCAGGCTGTCATACCGGCTGCAAGGGCCAGTGCGACTGCATAAAAATAGAACTTTTTCATTTGATAAATAATAGATTAAAAATTAAGTAGTTGTTATAATAAGAGAATTTAAATATCTTTGTATCTGTTTATTGATTCAACTTTAATATCTGTAACTTTTGCAATTTCCGCTTCATCATAACAAATGAAGAAATGGATGGTACAAACAGTTCTTCCGACTGATGCAGGAGCAGGAAATTCCTTCATAACTCCGTTCCATGCTCGGCGGGAATTGTCGCCGTCTTGCCAATCAACCATCCTGCTGTCGAGATCACGAATGCCATAGACGCCAGTATGTCCAAATGATCTATAAATAGACATCTTATCCTCAACGCCTTTTACATATTCGCGAAGGACCTTTCCTCCACTTTCGTTCTCGTTCATAGAACAGAGCGGTTGATAATCTAATTTCTGTATCTTCACGCCACGAGCCTTAAACACAATTTCTTTTTTATAAAGAATATATGTGTAGGGGGACAATCCATAGATATAGTCCTTACCGCTGTAGTTTGAGTCAATTTTATACTTCTTTATTCCAATTGGTGGCCAGAACGCATTTTCGGGCATCCTAACATAATTGGTATTAAGTAGTGGAACTACGGAATTATCCAGATTGTCACGTAAAAGGAAACCAAATACCCAAATTTCAGGCAATTGCCGAATATAATCTTGATAGTTACCAATTACCGACATATTTTTATCATCAGCGTTTCCTTTGACCGGCACACTTTTGATTGATGAGATAATGCTATTGTATGTCTTGTTGTAAAGGTCAAGAAAAGTTGCGTAACTTTCATTCAAGACACAATCAACTGAAACAGGGATATAAACATCTGATTTATGCACAATCGGGTCTCCAAGATTCAGCTTGTAATCGTAGATTTTTGGAGCCATCCAACCAAGCATGTTATATAGGTGCTTCATGGCTTTTGCTCCATTAAGAACATTTAGTTTATAGAGATTCAAGTTCGCCGCGAAGGCTTTGCCTGCCAATTCGCATGTAGCGCCCTTGCTTTCAGCAAATTTCAGAAGGTTGTCGGTCGAGACTGTAGCTTCGATAATTACAGAGTATTTATTCTCCCCGACTTGTGCCTCATTCAAAATGGTATAATTCTTTATATTTCCTCTTTTGATTTGCACGACTTCATCGCGGATCAACTCATCGTTGAGGATAACGGTGTTGCCAGACACATACACTCCATAAGCTTGTTCTACGGCAGACACTAAGGCTTCTTTTACCGCAAGCTCTTTAGTCGCGCCATCGCCTGTAGATATAAGCGTGACGTCAACAGCCTTCAGTCCAAACGGCATAAGGACGCAAATCAATGCAATAATTATCTTACAGACTTGAAATCTCATATCGCTATTCAATAATCATAAAATAAGCAAAAACCACATTATTACCATCCATACCCAGACGGCAAAGCGGCTCGATATGGCCAACGCGGGTTATGGAGCTTTG
>CAYNUE010000225.1:0-2592 GCA_964400325.1 uncultured Sangeribacter sp.
AGTTTCAGAAAACCCTGTCTGACCGGGGAACTCAGTTTTCAAGTCAAGACTAAGACAGTCAAAGAAAGCACTTCCCCATTTGGCAGATTCGTAAAGATGTGATATATCTCTCCCCATCTCCCAATAATACTCAAGCAGTGCAGTATTCACTTTGACAGCAGCCTTAATCTGCGACTTTCTAAAGCGCTCTTTAAGCACACCAAGCAACTGGGCATACTCCTTGCCTGACACAATTGAATATTTTGTATCTTATATCAAAGTCACTAAATTTGTAATGCAGTCAGACTAGGGAACGATTACTTCTGAGAAATTCCATCGACGACTATAAGACCGCCTCCTTACTCTCTACTTAGGTATTCTTTACAATATTGTATAAATCTTGGTAACTTTTGACAACATCGTATTTGACAGTAGAATTAGAAAGTGATGCGAAATGTCGGCGAGCGCAAGCGATTTTTGATTTTTCGGTTTCGCGCAGATCGACCTCACGCATAGAGCCCTTCGTCTCAGCTATGAAATAGACATGTTTCACACTTCCCTCACGATAAACGATAGCCCAGTCAGGGTTATATTGGCCTAATGGTGTATTGATATAAAAACCACGTGGAAGTTTTGTATAGACTTCTACGTCACTGTTACTTTCAAGTTCTTTGGCAAAATCCATTTCGGTGCCCTTACTGTCAACAACAACAAGGTCGTAAAGTGATTTTTTGCTTTCCATTGCGTTATCTCCCACTACACCTCGGATTTCATCGACAGTGAAAAGTGAAGTATCAAATGTTTGGCCGGTCGAAGAATAGGTTATTTTCTTAATGACAGCAATAGCCTTACAATCATTTATTATAGAGGCAACCTTAATTATAAATTCTTCTGGATTTACACGGAAAAGCATAAACTTTGCCAGACTGATACCCTGCAAAATACGAATGATAGTGTAGCGAGTAAGCCCGGTCTCCTTGACTAAATCGCCTATAAGGTCATACTTCACAGACTTGCTCACAGCCTCGTGTACTGTTTTGCGAACAGTCTTGCCCTGCGTCATGGCAGAGGCAGTTTCCAACGCTTCGCGATCACGAATTTGCTCCATTGCGCCGGTAGTAATCTGAATATGAATTTCAGTTACATTCAGGTGTAGGTCGATTTGCTCAATACACTTATCAATCAGTACATCGGAGCTGAAATCAACTGTATAGACCGAGCGCACGTTAATCTGCTCCCATAGTTCCTTAAATCGGGAATTAGCGAATTTTTCAGCATCAAAATTACCGATGCGGCGTTTACGCCCATTTGAAGGAGCGGCAGCTTTCGGGTCGAATACACCGTCGAGCACCTTAGCGATAGCAACCGATACATTGGCGAAGTCTTCTCCAAGATCAAGCGTACCGTTACGCTTGTCATCGTGATATTTGGGCGTAAGCGCACCTGCGTCGTCAACGTAATCTTTACGTATAAGACGATTGTTGATTTTTCTCGCCATATCGGCAGTTACTTTAATGGTATTGCCGTCAGCATCAGAGAAAATTCTACCCTCAAACAGCGTAGCCGTCACGATGGTCGGACGGTGCGCCACAGCTGCTGCAATTTCCTGTTGGAGTTGTTTTGCAAACTTCTCGTAACTCTCAGAGGCTATGACAGTAAGGATGTTCGTATCAAACACATGCTCACCGAGCACATCTTGGTCTTGACGTTGGCCATGCTTATTTACGCACAGGCGCATACCGCGTCCCACTTCCTGCCGCTTCTTTGCCAGATTGTCGCTATCTTTCAACGTACAAATCTGAAAAACGTTAGGGTTATCCCAACCCTCTTTCAGGGCAGAGTGTGAGAATATGAAGCGCACAGGCTCGTCGAATGACAGCAGTCTCTCCTTATTTCTCATAATAAGGTCGTAAGCGCGCAAGGCTTCATCGCGTCCTTTTTCGGTGGTCTCTTTGGTGTCGGTCATTTTTCCCTTTTTATCCTGAGAGAAATAACCGGCGTGGACGGTCGAAGCCGGGTGGCTTTGCAGATATAGAGTATATTCGGGCGAGAACATATCTATGTTCTCGTTCAACACGTTAATATACTCTTGCTCGAATATTTCGGCAAACCTGCCGAGCGAGAAAGAATTGCCTGTGCCATATACACGGTAATTCTCCACCTTGTCGATAAAGAACAGCGACAGCACCTTTATCCCCTTTGAGAAAAGCATACGCTCGCGCTCGAAGTGGCTGCGGATAGTTTCGCGTATCTGCTCGCGGCGGATAGCGTCTTCGTGAACATTGCCGACCATCGTTCCCTCATAGAGAACTGTGCCGTTGAGCAGTTCGACAGTTCCAGCGCGTCCGTCAATTCGCTTGACGATGCAGCGGTCGCGGTATTCAGCGAGGCCACCGCTTTGCTCAAACAGATCATATCCCTCTCTGACAAGGCGAGTTACCTGTTTGGTACCCTTGGCAGTCTTGGTGTCGAAAGAGATTCGGGCCTGGGGATTACCCTTGCCGATGACGATTTCTTCGAGACAAAGGAAGCCATTGGTGGCGGTAGAGCCTATTTGTGAGATACCCTTAACCTCAATCTTCTTGACGAGTTTACGGTTGTAAGCGTCGATAG
>CAYNUE010000226.1:0-2568 GCA_964400325.1 uncultured Sangeribacter sp.
CCTCGTGGCGCATGCCGCTTAGCCTATATTGTTATTTTTAACGGACTATTGCCTTAAAGACATTGTAAATATAAAAAAATTATATAACTTTGCGAATGAAAACCGACTCTCTGAAGTCCCGTCCGGGGCTGAAGTGGGGGGAATCTAAAGCGGACGCATTATGAGTGTTCGTAACTACATATTGTAAAAGCGTTTATCCGCGCTTATTCTTGACAGTCTGAATTTTCTCGCAAACTTTCCAAACCAAAGTCAAGGATTATGCAATGGTAGATGCCCATGGTATGTTATACCCAGCTTTCGGCACGGTATCTCGTAAGAGATATAGCCGATTGCTTTGTATACACATATTAACGTGAGCTTCTGCGTTGCTGTACGACTTTGGTTAGACAATGCGAGAAGTCTCAGACTGTAAGACGGCAACAGGTACAGACTCCTACGCTTTATTATTTTAACCTAACGCCAACGAGGGGATGACCGAGGCAGTTAAAAAACGCCTAAGAGATGAGATCAATCATTACCAAACTCTTGATGAGCATTGCCTTGTTACTGTGCATTTCCATATCTACCTCAGCCTACGATTTTGAAGTGGATGGCATCTATTACACAATACTTTCAGAGTCTGAAAACACCTGTGAAGTATCACGAGGTGATTGTGAATATATAGGAGATGTGGTAATACCTTCGACCGTAACCTTTGAAAACCGAGAATTTTATGTAACTCAAATTGGAGAATCCGCTTTCTCTTCTTGCTTTTTACTTTCATCAGTTACGATTCCTGACTCTGTAACAGAAATTGGAGAATCGGCTTTCGGTGCATGCACTGCCTTAAAGGGCATCACTATACCTGATTCAGTGACTGAAATTGGATCGTATGCTTTTGAATATTGTGGTTCGTTAGAATGGATTAGTATTGCGGCATCAGTAGAACACCTAGGTAAATGTCTTTTTGAAGCTTGTCCAAGTCTGGCACAAATATCAGTGGCACAAGATAATCCATATTATTGTTCAGTAGATGGAGTTCTATTTAATAAAGATTGCTCTACTATTCTCACTTATCCCTCCTCAAAAGCTGGAAGCATATACATTATGCCATCATCGGTAACAACAATTGCAGAATCTGCTTTCTTGGGATGTGTGGACCTTACAACTGTTACCATCCCTGATTCGGTGACTGATATAGGATCAAAAGCCTTCAGTGATTGCACCTCTCTTACATCAATCAAAATCCCGGATTCCGTAATCAGGATCGGTGAAAGCGTTTTTTGGGGATGCTATAATATGGCATCAGTAACAATCAGTAATAAGCTCTCGAAAATAGAAACAAATGTTTTTAGATTTTGCACGTCTCTTAAATCTATAATAATTCCTGAATCTGTATTGGAAATTGGTTCATTTGCTTTCCTTGATTGCCATTCTCTTATTTCTATATCAATTCCCAGTTCCGTAATAGAAATCGGTAATATGGCATTCTCTGAGTGCTTTAGATTGACATCTGTATTTTACAATTGTGAGAATCCAGTTCAAATGAATGGTGGTGGAATTTTCTATGAATCACTTGGTTCAGCTACATTATATGTGCCAGTAACCGCCGTTGAGAAATGTAAGATTATCAGTCCGTGGAAAGATTTCAAGATAATTCAGGCTTATGATTTCTCCAGTGTTGAAACTGTAAGCGGAGAAGAGGATAAGTACGAAATAGGACGATATGACATTTCCGGAGCAACGGTGGACAAGGATTATAAAGGACTGGTAATTGTAACATACAGCGACGGCACAACAAAAAAAACACATCAGAAATAAAAACGACTTATTTCCATCGACGAGAATGAAAGTATCAAACTAGGCGTAACCCCAAAGGCTATCAAATGCAGTCTTTGGGGTTCATATTGTTGTTGAGGACAAATCAGAGATTTCCAGTCTATTTCCAAAAATAGTAGAATGGATTCTGCTGAATATCAAATTAATCTTTGAGACTGCCGATAGGTACGACGAGAACACCATCTGTACGACGATATGCGTAGTCTCCAACAGCTGTTAGGACCATCTCGAAAGAGTGGGCTTTCATCTTGGTTGTGTCAATAAGGTTCCAGAGTTCCATCAGGTTAACAGCTCCTTCCTTGATGAGCTTCTATCCACCCAATTTGATTTCAATAAGGCCATAACTTCCATTTCGGAAGTGCACAACCGCATCACACGCCAAACCGGTTTTGCCTCTAAAATGATAGACTTTTCCATAAATAGGTTGAGCGAATACCTTTATATCTCTTACACATAAGCATTCGAAAATAAAGCCGAAAGTATTCAGCTCGTTAACAAGATCATCTGGACCTATACCCAATGCAACGCATGCTATTGAAGGATCCACATAATAGCGAGTATCAAGTGTCCGGCTAGCAGATCTACTTCTTAGGGTTGGACTCCAAGCCGGAATTTCTTCTATCACAAATATACTTTTCAGAGCATTTATGTAAGTAGCTCGCAAAAATTAATGATATGATAAATGCGATATAAAATTGAGTCAGGTTGGCTGCGGAGCGAAGGAGCTTAGCGAGCTAAGCGACTGAGCGA
>CAYNUE010000227.1:0-2500 GCA_964400325.1 uncultured Sangeribacter sp.
TCATATCCTCAGCTGGTCGGGTCTCGTGGTTGGCACCCCATTTGTCAAACCATCCGCTCCAGAACTCTGAACACATCAGCGGCGAATCGGGGCGTAGCTGTTTAAGGTGTTCGAACTGTTGGTCTATGTTTGCACCAGTGCCGAAATTCATGGTCCAAATGAGATCATCAAGTCCGTTAAGGGTAAAGTTTGAACTCCAGTCACACTGAAACAGTGTAACATCGTCACCGAAATGATGACGTAGCATATCGCGTATGGTAGCGATATATTCCTTATCCTCGCCGTAAGAGCCGTACTCATTTTCTACCTGTACCATAATGATAGGACCACCCTTATCTATGGTGAGGTCACTTACCTGTTCGGCTACAGCTTTTTGAAAATTATCGACGCGTTCCAGAAATTTTGAGTCATTCTCACGCAATCGTATATCCTTATCTTTGAGCAACCACCATGGCAGACCACCCATTTCCCATTCTGCACATACGTAAGGTCCTGGACGGAGTATCACTTTCATATCGTTAGCCTGGCACAACCGTATGAATTCGGCAAGGTCATTCTGTCCGTTAAAATCAAATTGACCCTCAACAGGCTCATGAGCATTCCAGAATACATACAGACAGACGGTGTTCATACCCAGGGCTTTGCACATCTTGATACGTTGGTCCCAATAGGGTCTTGGTATGCGTGGATAGTGCAACTCTGCGGCTTTAACTACAAACGGCTCACCGTTCAGTAGGAAAGTTCCATTCCCGGCTTCAAAGCGGCCGGGAATGGTGGCATTTTCAGCTGCCACTGACATACTGACAGCAGCGGCAAGAGTAAGTCCACAAAGGAAATATTTCATTTTAGAGCATTTCCATGAAAGTCTTGACATGACTTGTTTCTACATCACCGCCCACTTTATGGTCAGTTTTGAAGTAACTTCCTACAATGGCACCATCGGCCAGAGAGAAAGTTTCGGTTATATTTTCTGTGTCAACACCTCCGCCAACTATAAGAGGGAAGCCGTTAAGGTTCCAACGATAACCTTGTATTTTTGCTTCGGGGGTCTGACGTCCTGTACCATCACCTGTCACTACGATAGCATCGCAGCGGTCTGTAGCTATGTTTAGGTCTTCTTTCAGTGTGCGTCCTGAAGCCAGTGGTTTTGACTGTATACGCACACCACCGAGCACCATGACGTTGTGGCGTTTGCGTAGTTCTTCTATCTCTTTAGCAAGAGCAGCATCTTTCTTGGGTGGTAAGTTACCACTCACTGTGTTGACACGTACAAAACGTGCTCCGTAACGGTCGGCAAGTTCAAACGAACGGCGGTAATCATCAATGATATTGACACCATAGATTTTATCAGGATGTTCGGCTTGTAACCATGCCAGTACAGCCTCGGCTTCTTCCAGGGTACCGAAATAATCTTCTACCATTACTCCATCAACACCGTGGCTGAAATAAATTTCGGTTTCGGTTTTTGCACGTTGTAGTGTTTCTTCTAAGTCACGTCCTTTTAGATGTATCATTGCGACTACCGGTTTACGGTCGCCGAAAAGTTCTTTGTAGGTCATATTAGTAGGTACTTGATTTTAGGTTTCTGTTATGTGTGCAAGTTACTAAGAATATACTTAACGACCAAATCAAAACTGATAAAAAATGAAATATAGACGAAAATTTTCTAATTTTGTACCCATATTCAGCAAAAAGCTGACCATGGTGTTATAATTAGTCGCCAAGAACCGTGTTAATTTACATATAAGAATAATATTATATAGTAATGAAGAGTAACATGAAGCCTTCAGTTCCTTTGATTTCGTCAGCTATATTGGCTTTAGGCCTGCTGTCAGTAGGAGCCTTCATTAAGGCCGGAATCGATAATTTCTCCAATCGTGACCGACAGGTATCGGTGCGTGGGCTGTCTGAACGTACTGTTGAGGCCGATTATGTCACATGGCCTATACAATATCGTGTGGCCGGTGATAATCTGCTAAGTCTCTATGATCAGGTTACATCTAACAATGCCACTATAGTGGCATTTCTGACTGGAAATGGTATTTCAAAAGAGGATATATCAATTAATCCTCCTGATACCTATAATGCTTCGGCCAATCAGTACGGTTCGTCTAATTTCCAGTACAAGTATGCACTTGATTGTACAGTCACTGTCGCTACTGATAATGTATCTAAAGTACGCGAATTGCTCAATCGTCAGTCAGAGCTACTTAAGGAGGGTATACCTTATAGCAATTCTTACATAAACTATGAGTATCGCAATCTCAACGAGATAAAACCTGAGATGATTGCAGACGCTACAAAGGCTGCTCGAGAGGCAGCCCAGAAGTTTGCTGCGGATTCCGACTCAAAGATTGGTAAGATGAAGACTGCAACACAGGGCCAGTTCTCCATTGACGACCTTTCGTCGTCTACACCTTATTTGAAGAAGGTGCGTGTTGTGTCATATATAGTCTATTATCTTGAAGACTGATAAAGTCAGTTTTTTAGTTTCTTCATA
>CAYNUE010000228.1:0-2475 GCA_964400325.1 uncultured Sangeribacter sp.
ACTCACCCCTGCACTTTTACAAGTTCACCCTCTACTCCACAAACTCAACGAGAAGACTAAAAAATCTTGCAAGTATTGAAATGTTTGCAAGATAAAAAGACAAATGTGGCTGTGATTCCTTTTTATTAGGAATCACAGCCACATTTGTCTTTTTATCTCCCCTAACTTTTATATCCCCAACAAGGATTCACTATATGATTAAGGAAATTCTCATTGATAAGTATCTTTCTATCCCAGGCCCATTGAGACTGGCAGTAGGTAAAAATATTATCTTTTATATATTTAACATAATAAAAATAATAATATTTTTAAAACCGAAGTAATTAAGATTTTTACAGTATTTGTATTTAAAGGCAAAGAAAATAGACAGTAGTCTTATCAAACGGTTATCTAATCACTTTAGTTACTCTCTATACTACCATTAGTTTGGCTTCGTTATAAAAGTAATAAACCTATAATTATCATGACAGGATACCTAATTTTTATAGGCTGCTTCTTTGGTCTTGGCTTATTCTATATTGTCTATGGCATAATAAAACTACGCAAACTCAACTCTGAAAGTGAAGATTATTTAAACAGTCGAAAACAATATAGAACAGCTATCTGGAAAGGATTCCTCCTCCTTCTGGTGGGCGTGTGGATATATCTTACTAAGATTGTCTGGAGAGCTTGGTGATAATACCACATTAAAATTACTCCGCTTACTTATTTCTAAGTAGCTATTAAATTATTAAGGAGTAGCTGTAAATTTAAAATAGTAGTTATAGCATATAGATTCCTCCCATTTTTTGTATTTTTATAGATTCTCTATTTTGTCAATTAAACTACAATAACTAATTTTGCACCTTAGAAGTGCCGTTTATAGTTATACACGGTGCTTTAAGTGGTCCATAGATTCGATTCTAAAACCACTTGTGCATTTTTGGCTTATTTTTTGTTATTGTCCTTATGATGATATACTCTCTGTCTATTCTGCACAGATTTACTTTTAGCTGCAGACCCAGACAGTTTAAGCCATACTTAACATTAATTTGATGTATAATAACAGAAATTTGACAGAGCCTATTATTGAGGCTATACAAGACAAGAAAGGCCGTGACATAACTCTTATAGACCTTAGTGCTATAGAGGGCGCATCGGCTGCAAAGTTTGTAATATGTACCGGTAACACTCCCACACAGGTGGCTGCTATTGCCGATAATGTCCGTCAAGAACTTCTTGACAGATTTAAAGTGAAACCATATAATTATGATGGTTATCGTAACAGCAAGTGGATTGTGATTGACTACGGAGACACTATGATTCACATATTTGTACCTGATTTCAGACAATTTTACAATCTTGAGGAACTCTGGAGCGATGCACCAACAACAGTAATAGAGAACTTGGACTGATTTGTGTTCTATTCTCTACTGCTACCCTCTTAATCCTCGTATAAATATAATTTTACTTCCACGTACCATAAAATATTATTCAACTCATCATGGGTATCCTACCAGGTAAAAACAATAGCAAGAAGCCTCTATTCAACATCTATTGGATGTACGGCCTGATTGCACTGTCTCTACTCGCCCTATATTATTTCCAAGACGGCTCACAAACTCGCGATGTCGACTGGACAGACTTCGAAAAGGCCGCTTTGGCAGGCGATATTGACAAGATTATGGTATTTTCCGAAAATCGTACCGCAGAAGGTTTCCTGACAGACGAAGGTGCAAAGAAACTTAAATTTGATACTACATCAACCTTCACGGGCGAAAAGAAAATCAAAACTACAATTCCTTCGCCTGACAAGATTCAGGAAAAAATTGATACGTGGAACACTCAGCTTCAAGCGCAAGGAAAACCAGAGATAAAGGTCAATTATGAGAAAAGTTCTGACCTGATGAAGATTTTCTGGTATTTCGGTCCTATAATTCTATTCGTAGCTGTCATGATTTTTATGTCGAAACGAATGAATGGAAGCAGCGGAGGCGGCGGAATCTTTAATGTTGGAAAATCAAAAGCAACTGTTTTTGATAAAAACAACGGAACAAACGTGACTTTTAAGGACGTAGCTGGTCAGGCCGAAGCAAAAGCCGAGATTGAAGAAATAGTTGAGTTTCTTAAGAATCCCAGCAGATATACTGAGCTTGGTGCCAAAATTCCCAAAGGTGCCCTCTTAGTAGGCCCTCCGGGTACCGGTAAAACTCTGTTGGCAAAGGCAGTGGCCGGCGAAGCTAATGTGCCCTTCCTTTCAATGTCAGGTTCCGATTTCGTCGAGATGTTTGTCGGTGTCGGTGCTGCACGTGTACGAGACTTGTTCAAACAAGCCAAAGAGAAAGCTCCATGTATAGTCTTTATTGACGAGATTGATGCCGTCGGTCGCGCTCGTGGCAAGAATCCTAATATGGGGTCAAATGACGAACGTGAAAACACCCTTAACCAGATGCTTGCTGAGATGGACGGTTTCGGTTCAAACAACGGTGTCATCAT
>CAYNUE010000229.1:0-2445 GCA_964400325.1 uncultured Sangeribacter sp.
TATCTCCAATGTTACTCCTGCAATGATGCAGGCTTTTAATGAAAAAATCTTCATAGTGCCTCCAATATCGTGAAAAAATAAATGCTAGTAACGAGAAATGGCATTGAAGCCTCTATTCAGCTGGAGGGTGTGGAAAGAGTTTTTCGGGATAGTCTCCGATGCCATTATAGTATTAAGGCGGTTTTATGAGAATATTTTATGAAAACTGATATGTGTTAGGAGAGCTCTCAAGACTTTCTAACCGTGAGGTTAATATATCATACGTATAGTGAAGACAGCCATAGGTGTCTATAGGCTGCTGACCTAATTCTGGACCAGTACAATGCACAGTAGAACCATTATCCACATAACCTCGCAGAATTTCACTCTTAGGATCCCTACTTCGTGCAAAAATAGTTGTAGCAGCGTGTACTTCATCACATACATTCATTCCAAACTTTAAATGAATTTTACCTGTATGTTCTGAACCATGGTGGGGAATCTTAATGAGATTTACATGAGAAAATACATTATTATCAATTAATGGCACACATATCTCATCAAGATCTCCCCCCATAAATACATCAATGCAATTGATTGAGAGCAAAAAAGCCAATGATCCCTTATTGGGTTTACATTGCTTGTTATTCATTTGTTGGGCGACTAAAGCTCCCACGGGCGCAAAAAAGTCAAGAGTAAGAGTTAAGTCTGGAGATTCGGGATTATTACCTTTTAGTCGAAAGTCGAATTTACAATCATCAAATGGATCATATCCTTTGAAATGATACCGAAAAGAATGAGGAGGATATCGTTTTAGTAGTTCTTTTTGAATCTCAGCCGCTTCAGACCAAACGTCGCTATAATTGGCAAGGCCAACAACATTCTTTGCTGCAATTATATGACCTTGATGCTCTGAGTCGAATTGATCAATTAGGGTAAGGATTCCAAGCGAATGATCTTTATGTGGATGAGTCCAAATAAGAGCATCTAAGGGTGGGGAATTCCACTCATCACGCATTATGGCCGCTATATGATTGTACTGATCGTCCCCTTCGTAGCAATCAGTGACTATAGAAAATAAGGCCTTTTTATCTTCTGCTACAACAATGAGAATTGATTCGCCTTCAACTGGGTAGCCTACAACATAAATATGTAGTTTCAATTTATGGGGGTCTAAATAATCCGCAGTCTTCAGAGGACGTGCCATGTGTTATACGTATCCTTATTAAGGTATTGTCATATAGGTCCCAATAACAATACTATTTTATATTAAATGGTCTAACTGGAGAGGAAAAACTACGTGAAAATTTAAGTGACATATGCACACTGCGTCTTACCCCAGATTCATATACACCGAATTCTGAGACACGCACAACATTACTTTCCATAGTCTCCAGACTAACCTTTGAGACCCTGCCATGACTATCTTTAGTTACTATTTTACACATACGAAATCGATATATTTCTGACAGTATTCTGTCATACAATTAAATATTTCCTTAAAACTCTCCTCATTTTCATTACCTATAAGAGAATAAATACAATCTGAAGAAATAACGTGTTCCCACATTTGCATGTTTTCTCCTTCTATTTCAACATTGACTAAGCTTAAAAAGTTCTTTATAACACATCGGATATTACCATCAATGAATTGACATGTTGAAAATTGGTTACGAAGTTCTTCCTTATTAATTGGATAATAGCCTCCAAAACCTTCTCTTGATAAATAAACTTCTTTGCTTAGAATTTCACGTGCGCCAAAATTTAAATGAATATCTGAAATAGAAATTACATTTTCCTTCCAAAGGATAAAAGCTACACTGTATAACATATTGCAAACCCTCACGATAAAATCATCAATTTTAATATTTTTAACAAAAATATCAATGAAGTAGGGATTTACAAACATTATGAATTTTTGGTCAGGAGTGTGATCAGTACCATCTTTACTGAACAGAGAAGGAAAAATATAAGTCTGGGTATCCAGAATACTATCAATCGTAGTATTCAATGACTCGGCAACAGCATCTATATTAACCATATTTTGCTGTAGTAGATTCAGTCTATTGACATGAAACTTTATTTGACCGATTTTGCATTCTGCCATCATTTCATCCCATAACTTTAAGAATGTGTCGTAAAAATTTGGTTTACTATAGAAATCCATTCTAAACGAGAACTGGTCACACGCCTCATCTAGAACACTTCCCTCGTGGAATATCTTTTCTATTTTATTCTCTTCTTGTTTCATAATACAAAGTTAGTAAAAAAAACAATACCAGTAAACTAATAGGAAAAACTTTAAGATATTGGGCTTAATTAAAAAGGGGGATAAAATTTTCCTCCTGTTGCCTACTTTATAAAAGTAATCGGCTCTAAACCTACTTTAGTTTAGAGCCGTATATATAAGTTACGATGATAAAGTAAAGCGTTAGCCGAGGATTTCTTTCAAGGCTTCTGCAAACT
>CAYNUE010000230.1:0-2435 GCA_964400325.1 uncultured Sangeribacter sp.
CCAGTCGGTACTGTTCGAGCAGAGCATTGTCTGGAATGGCGTCTAACAAGCCTGTGCCATATATACCGATGGTGCTTTCAAGACGTACTTCGTAGTCATCAGTTATAGGATAGCCCTGACGGTATGAATAGACAGCATCGATAGGCATCTTGACCTCAGGATAGATGAGCGAATAAGTCTCCCCATCATCGAAACGGTTTCCCCATTCGTCGGTAGCTTCAATCCAGTGTACGCTGATACTGCTTTCGTCTACCGGAGCTTTGAACGGTGCTACGGCATGGCTTTGAGGCATACCTGCCAGCCAACTTACATAGCCATCGGTCGCACGGTTATAGACCACCAACAGACAACCATTACCTATTTCGTTGGTGTTGAAAGCCCCCTCCGGTACTCTCTGGCCATGACTGTAGCCGGGGTGGCAGTGCATACAGGAAGTACGTATATAAGCCGGACCTAATCCGCCGCGTGTACCTGTCTGATTCTGCATGAAAGGTTTTTCAAACAATGCTTCACCATTCTTGAAACTAAGGTACAATCCAGCGTTTTCCACAGCTGGTGCTGGTTGTTCAAAGGCATTGGCTGTAGCCAGAAACGAGGTGCCGAGCTGTCCACCGGCATAGTACCAGTCAGGAAATTCAGTCTGAGGGTCGTCGATTATGACATCATCTTTATCCTGACAAGCTGTCATACCGGCACAAGCAAGAAAAGAAAGAGCTAAAATATATGGCTTGTTATATGGCATAATATAATATCAGTTTAGCAATTATCTTATTACTGCCTGGTAAGCCTCTTCCAATACACTTACGAGGTCATCACCGGCAGCCTGTACAGCAGCACCAGCTACAGATGAAGTTGCATTTTTTGCAAGAGGTTCAGGAATAAGCTGAATAGCTGCTATAACGTCTTCGATTGTTTTGCGTACACGTTTGTCAAGGTCAGCGTCTATTGAAGCTACATAATCAGACACAGAAGCATCACCATTTTTGGCACCACAGTAAGAATTGCGTATGGAAATGATATTATCAACGAAGTCTTCAATAGAATTGAGGCTGTAAGGTGACTCGATGTAATTGCGGTCTTCAGCTGATGAGGCACTGTGTGGACGACCTATCTTGGTATTGCCTACCTCGTCGGCAATGTCGATACAACCCTGTATTATCTCTTCTGCCACTTCCTGATAGGTCTTGAATATTGACCCGGGTTGACCGGCATTTACCATCATCCAACCATAATTCTTTTCCTTATCGAGTTCGGCTTCCTCAAGTATAGCCTGTTTAGTTGCTGAAATATTGTCGGTACCTGCCCAACAGGCTTCGAGACATACGCACTGGTTACGCAGGTCTTCACTTACAAGCGAAAGGTAAACCAATTCTTCAGGAGTATAGTCGGTAGAGTGGGTAAGAGAGGTATTTCCATCTTCGGAAAGTTCGAAGAGCATGTATTCTATTGAATGGAAACCAAGCAAGCCGTATCCGAGATTAGTGTCAATTGAGTATTCGTTACCTTTGCGTATTTGGTCGAGCAAACGGTCCATAGCGGCTTTGTCGAGGGGCCATGAGTCAATGTGTGGGTCGATGTTATAGTCACCAGCCGGACCAAATAGGAACGACTCTGAAAGCTCCCAATGTTTGCGCGATGTTTTCCAAGCCTCACCGGCTGCCTTTATATCGGCCTGTGTGAGAGTACCAGCTTCGTGTTTGGTCTGCATTGTGCCAACAAGGTCAAAAAGCTGTATGGCAGCATCAGCCATTGCACTATATGTAGGAAGTACATTGTGTTCCACATAGTCACGTGCAGCTTCACGTAATATTGACTCTTTAGCTGAGAGTCCTGATTCAGGATTGGGATTGTCGTTCTTGTCATCGCTGCAAGCGCCGAGTGTCAAAGTGCCACATACTGTCAGGGCACCAATAAGATACTTGTTCATGTAGAGTATATTGTTATTGTTAATAATCAGTATTTGAACCATCCGGAATAGGCCACTCCTAATGATAGGGAGGGCTCGTTGTTATATTGTTTTTTGAGTAGACCTATAGCATATTCGGCTTTGATGACTACATCACGGATAGGATAGTAGTTGATGCCTACAGCTACTCGTTGTCGTCCAGTCCAGTCTGTCTTCATATCGTTTTCCATACGGAACATAGCATCGTAATATTCATAGCGTCCGAACAGATATAGCCTTTGGGAGTTACGTAACGAAGGTGCAAGGCTGAAGAAATTATATCCTGCCTCGGCTCCTGTCGAAATAGCAGCTTGACCTATTTTCTGACGCTTTGAGACTGAATTCTTCGACATACTTATATTAAAGTCAGATATGCGTTTGGAGTCGGATAGATGTCCGTAGTCGAAGTGACCTCTGGCAAGAAAAGCAGTCGAGCTGTAAGCGAAATCAAATGACCCTATTGTTACAGTACCATGTATACCTTTGTTTT
>CAYNUE010000231.1:0-2427 GCA_964400325.1 uncultured Sangeribacter sp.
ACAAACCCAATGATCCAAATCAGAAGTACCGAAGGAAACAATAAAGCCAAATAAGCACGTTTATGGATAAGCATCTTGACATACAGATTGAGGAGGCTCTCAAAGCTTATTCGGCTTCCACCCCACACTCCGCCACCACATCTGCAACCTCAAACGACGAGTTCTACAGTAACAAGAAAATGACGGTGTAACTGATGGTCTAAAAATCAAAAATGACGGTGTAAATCTTAATGATGACGGTGTAAAACGACTTAACAAGACTCTTCAAAGAGTTTATGAGGCTATCGCCAACAAACCAGAAATCATAACTTCCGAACTCATGTCAATTCTCAATATCTCCGAATCAACCGTAACACGATCAACTCTAGAACTTAAGAAACTTGGTTTCATCAAGAGAGAAGGCTCAGACAAGACCGGCAGATGGGAAGTACTGAAATAGAAAATCAATTTTGTCACTGCCGTAATTATTACCACAGTGACAAATTGTACGACCTAATATTAACAAAATTAACTAATGTTGTTTTATATACTCAAACATGGCATTAAAAGATTTATCTAAATCATTTTCAACAAAGTTTGGACAATCAGTATTACCTGTTGTAAATGCCCAAATCCGAATATAATAGCAAATGACATGTTTAACTTTTACTAAAATTTCTGGTTTATCATCAACAAGGTTAAGTAATCTTTCTATTCTTTTAGTAATTGAAGGATGTTCTTCCGTTTCCTGCCAAGTTCCTTGTAGAATTGCTATTATTGAAAGAGAACATACCATTCCCAGTATTACTGTTCGAGCCTCTTGCTCATCCTTTACTTCTGAGTATAAGTTCCAAAACGCTGAAAAATCCGCTTCTAACTCATCTTCTTTAGGTCCTTCAACTTGATTGTGTTCAAGCTCAAAATGAGAAAACTCATGTAGCAATATAAATGCTAGAGCATAAGTATAAGCGCCATTTGCTCCTATTGAAAAGATAGGATCTTGAATATAATTCAAAAGCTTGTCTTTTAATTCATCCGAAGCTCCATTTTCCTTTATTTCTTTTGCATAACTTACAAGTTCATATGTAGTTTCCAAAACGTTTTTACGACATAAAACTGAATCAGCATATAGAGCATCTTTTATTCCTTTTATATTTGAATCTTTATTTTTTCTGGCAATTTCTAATTCTTTATAAAATTTTAATCGTTCATCCTCGGTCATTTCTTCAACGGCTTCATTTACCAAGTCATTATCAGAAAACATTATTCCTATTTTGCAGAATATCCATAAATATTGGCAAAAAGCTATTGATATGCTAACGGTATTATTATATATGTGAGATGTTTCTGTTATTCTCCCTCTTGTATCAGTTTCAAAGACTTTACTATCAAAACCATTTTCTCTCGCAGTCTTAACATCAACTCCCTTTAATGAAGCAATAAGTTGGCTTACATTATCATGCAAGCATTTGATCGGATAATCTTTCATCTTATTTATTATTACGCAAATATATCATCATCAAACAATTTATCAAATTGTTTTGTGATGTTATGTAATTTATCTTCCAATTTTAGAAGCACATCATATAACGGTAATCCAGTTAAATGAAGTCCAATTTTATCACACTCATCAAAAAACTTAGTCCAATCTATCGCAGTATAATCTTCATCTGTTCTTACCTTCATCATGTAATTAATACCTATGGCCATCATTTCTAAAGTAACGATAAACCGTCCATACTTATCTACCAAATTGATGTAAGCATTTCGGCTATCATCATTAAGGCTACCTACCGCTCTATCTCTGGTGCTATTACAAGGCTCAGTGTACAAATTACATCGTTCTACACTTTCTTCAAGTTGAGGAGCAAAGAAATTCACCATCCAACTTTTGTAGTAGTGTTTTTGCAAATCATCAAAAGTGAATAACCTGATATTGGTATGGTCGGTATAACTGATAGCACCTCTTTGAAAACCAACTTTAGATACGAGATATCCTATGTTACTCCCAGTCTCATTCATTACAGTAGTAAATGCATGAATGACTGATTGATTTACAGGATTACTCCAGTTTTTACATTCAATAACATAGGATATCCTATCAATACTCCTTGGATCAATGGCATAAACATCAATTTCAACTTCCCCACGTGGAGTCTTAATCGTTTTCTCTGTTTCAGCCTTAAAACCACATTGAGAAAGCAGAAGACAAACCTTATTTTGAAGGTCTCTCCAATCTTTAGGTTCCGAGTATATCATAAACTTCTTTTATATCTATTTTTACAAATACCTCTATTCTACTTATTAATTTCTGAACTCTAAATTAGAATGTGAGTGGATTTACTACATATCCTCTAAAGTCAGCAACCGTGTGTCTATCTTATACTTGGATAAGATGGCTGCTTTTATACAAGCTACTTTCTCCATAAACAGCTTGTGGTCGTAGTT
>CAYNUE010000232.1:0-2424 GCA_964400325.1 uncultured Sangeribacter sp.
CCTCAACGCCTGTCTCACGTTTGTCAAGCTGACGGAACACGGAGTCATCGATGTATTTGTCAACCATGACAATCCGCCAGTATCTTATTTGCCCACTGACGAAAAAGTGTAGCGTTTCGACTATTTACCCTATATCAACAGATAATATAGCATCGAGGTTATAATATTTTTTTGAATAGCGTTGGGTACCATCGTTACCCACATGTTCCATTTTGGAACATGTGCTTTTCTCTTCTAATTCGCCAGACTTATAGATATTTGCCAAATCTAATATAGTTTTAGTCTACATGGTATTTGGCAAATGAGTTTGATAGGTTAACCAATCAGTACTCTTGTCTCCATATTACAAATTTGATACTTCTGCTGTTATTATACAGCATTAATTAAAGAATACTCATTATTTGATTTTGACATTTCATACTCAAGAATTTTATTGCAGAATAAATCAGAACACTTGAAGATAAAAAGACTTCACTCTGATAAATCATAAGTTATTGAGAACTAGATTTATGTAGCTTAGTTAACTGAGAAGTTATATAATTGGTTATGGCACTGGCGTTTTCACAGCCAAGAACATATTGTTTACCGTCTTTCAGTTTAATAAGAATACAGTTGTTTCGATTGCCATAATAGCCGAAATAAGACCCAATCATAATGTCGTTGAAATAACCCCAATATCCAAAAAATCCTCCACTTGCGCATAGTCTTAATCCTCCTGCAGAGGGATAACAGGTCTCAACTGGCTGTATCATATCATAGAGGAAGACTTTTGACGGAGATAATAGTCGGTGAAGTACAATACCCGATTCGTTAGCTTCAATATATTTTGGACAAAAATAAAGTCCGGCGATTATTGCTATTCCCATGATAATACAGAAAAGAGTGATCTTTTCTTCCTTACCAAGAAGTAAAAATATTCCTACTACAAAGAGTATCAGGACTACTGATGTCACAATCAGGGAATATGCACTGAATTTGACTTTTTGTTTCATATTAGTATAGTTTAATCAGTTTCTTCAAGAATAAAAATGCTCTCAACCGGTTTGCCAAAAAATCTACTGATTTTTAGGGCTAATAGAGTGGAAGGAAGAAAGCGGTTTTTCTCAATCGCCACAATTGTTTGACGGCTTACTCCTACAGCTTCGGCAAGCTGTTGTTGGGTAATATCTAACTCTGCTCGTTCCACTTTAATCCTGTTCTTCATCTTCGCAGAGCTTATTATAATGGTGCATTTCCAATCTGAAGTTGCACACGAAAAGGATTGGAAGAAGCACAAGATTAAAAATAGCAAACATCAGGAACTTCTCTCCGTTTATTAAAATGGTACTACATACAAGCATTATGACATAGGCATAAATGGAATTGAGGAGCGAAGCAAGACGAATGGACTTTGTCATTTCGTCTTCGCCTCGTTCTTTAGAGCAGACAATGAACAATGCGCCGAGTACTATGCCTATGATAACAAGATCGTTTACTATGGTTTCTGCAATTCCTATAAATGATAGTACCCTGAAATAGATAAGGGCTCCCATAACCAATGAGGGTACAAACATAATCCAACCGATAGATTGGAAGATATGAGGAAAAAGGATATTTTTCATGAGGATTGGTATTGATAAGTTCTTTTATTAGGTACAAAGGTAAATAATACTTTTCATATAGACAAGTATACTTTACATTTTATTTGGTTTAATTTATATTTTTACCAGATTTATAGATTTAAATAAGGATTGAAATTTGATATTCTGTTAGCTTCCAAAACCTTGACTCTACTTGTTTCGCTCTGTATGTGCGGTCTCAATATTCGGCCTCAACAGTGTGTTCTCTCGCTGTATCTTCGTATATCTTCCTTTACTGAGAATAGTAGCAATTAAAAGATTAATTTTGAGTTTAGGAATAATTTTGATTGCTGTTGACACTGTAAAATTACTCTTTATAATGAGTGGTAAGGAGGTGGATATTTAAATAAAATGTCTTTTAATATTTTGGTTATCAATGATAATAAAAATACCACTCAAAATTTTTGAGTGGTATTAGTGGATATCAGAGAATGTCAGTATATCTTGTGGCCCAGAACCAAGATTGGGCATTATATATGAGAAAAAATTTAATTAGAAGTCTCCAAATAGCTTATCAATTCGTCAGCAGTCATAATATTCATCTTGGAGAAAGCAGTAAGCTTCTTGCCTAAATCCTTGACTGATGCTCCGACATGGTACACGGTATCGTCTATGATAAGGAAACGATCGTGCGCTCTGAGGAATGTCTTTACTTCAATCGGAGGGTATTGAGCATTATGACGTTCCAAATCCTGACGCAGAGCCCTGCTAATGGAAGGCGTAAATATGATGGCCTCAACGCCTGTGTCCCGTTTGTCAAGCTGACGGAACACGGAGTCATCGATGTAATTGTCAACCATGACAA
>CAYNUE010000233.1:0-2383 GCA_964400325.1 uncultured Sangeribacter sp.
TATAAAGAATGCTCAAAAATAACATTTGAAGAAGAAAACTGGGATGCCATAGAAAAATATGTCGAATCCAAACACCCAGAATCAAAGTTAATCGGATCTGTGGGATATGCCATTGACAAATATTTAATCAATGATAAAGAATCTGGAATCTTTATCTCGGGAATACTATATCAGGGTATTCCAGCAAGCTACTTAAAGACCGATCAAATTGGCGAAATCGGTTGGCGATATATACATGAAAGGTCTTTTGCTGTGTTTACATATAAAGGACCATACGATCAACTTGATAATATCTACAGAAACATATATTCTTTCATCGCTCAGACAACCAATCTTAGAATTGAGATTTCAATCCCTATAATGGAGAAATATCTAAATTCCCCCTCCGAGACATCGGAAGAGGAATTGATAACTGAACTTTGGGTACCTCTCATTGATTAGAATTTAGATGAACTGAGGTTGAAAAAGAGGGTGTACGAACATTACCTTATTCTCTACAAGAATTTGGATGTTCATTGTCCAAGATATGCAATGCATTGCTCCCCCATCGGCTATCACCGATGACATTGAAATTGGAATACATCTTTTGCCTGTGATGGATTCAATTTGTTGAAGTGCGATTCTGTCGGATGCTATGCTTGCAACTGGCACAAGAATGGCATTGTTAAGTTCGAGATAATTAAGATGACACCAGCTATTATAGCGATATTTCGATCCAAACTGAAGTTCTTGGAGGTCAAATCTTTTAGATAGTATTTTTCTTATGATTTTTCCTAATTGAGGATCCATATCGGAATAGCAGTTTAACAACAGTTTACTGTCTGCTATGCTCCTGACCATTCCATCTGCATGACCATACTTTTCATTTATATCCCAGGGAATTAGAATAACTTCTGCGTTGAATAATTCATCAAGTTGTAGTAGTATTTCATGATGAGTTAGGGTCGGATTCTCGTAAAGGACTTTAGTAGTCATGATAATGCACTCAATGCCATTCTTATCCTTACATTTGATCACATTACCTCCATCGATAATAAGGTTGGTGTGATGGCAGAAAGAAGAAGAAAGTACTTCGCTTCCTCCAGCCTCTAGGAATGCATCTCTGCAATTGGTAATGTATTTTGAGTTTTTTCCTTGAAGATAGTCCGGATTGTAACGGTAGATTACAAATTCTTCATCATGTCGTTGGAAAGGCATAAAGTCTCGAACCCATATATCTGCAGCATTAGGTACGAAATCATAGAGTTCATTTTCAGCGTTAAGTGCAGATTCTATCTGCCACCAAACTTTTTGGTATTTTTTGAGGCTTTTAAGCCATGGTGAAAAGTAATGTATTGCTCTCATAATTTACAGTTTTGGTTTAACACTGCAAAATTAGAGAACAATACCTAAATATACAGTATTCAAAACGGCAAAGTTAATCTAGAAGGTTTTCTTTTGATATTTCTTCAGTGCGGGTAAAGCTCCATTTACGATCGTCTTTCTCAGATGTCTTTTCATCCGCAATATATTTAAAAACATTCTGACGTTTAGATATTTTGAGATCATGAGATTTAGGTCGTATATAGTCTACCCACCTCACTGATTCACCTATAAAACCGTTTATAAAGTCATAGAGATATGTTGATTGAGGATTTACTCGCTCTTTCAAACTTTTACAAGCCACAAATTTTTCAGACTTCTTATTAAAGGTAAGGAATGTGTCATTTTTAACGTCAAACACCTCGTAAGCTCTTATCAATACAGAGGACCTTAATTTAAGTTCCTCATTTTCAAAAGTTATGTCAATTCCAGAGGTATGAGCATGAAAAGCCATAAGAGGAAAATATGGAATTTCGCCTTCTACATACCGTCCATTTCTATGATAGACTATAGGATCCTTAGGTAAATCAAGTTTATCGTCCTCA
Organism: uncultured Sangeribacter sp.; assembly: GCA_964400325.1. Classification (GTDB taxonomy): domain Bacteria; phylum Bacteroidota; class Bacteroidia; order Bacteroidales; family Muribaculaceae; genus Lepagella. The sequence continues at coordinate 1,908 of CAYNUE010000233.1, forward strand.
TAATGGCAATAAAATTCAACTGTTCGCAAATAAATCCTATACCGCTCATTATCCTTACCGTCTCTCACGGTAACATAACCTCCATACAAGAAGGATGTGGCGAGCTTTTCAAATAATGATGCCAGTTCATCTTCGGAAGAAGGATTAAAGTTTTTTAATTGATTTTCAAGTTTTTCCATTAGCATAAAATATTTATAAGTTTTCAATGATCAACGATAACGAACCATTGATAAGATAGATATTAGCACTAACATGATTATCACTTACAAAGTTACTAAAAAAAATATTCCAACACAACATTATGATAAAATTATACATTAAAAAACCTTTATGCTGCAAAACATATATTTCCCTTCAAAAACTATATAATATCGTATTTCTAATTACGTTATAACACAATGTTCAATTTCAAAAAGAGATAAATATGAGTTTTGAAGATCGATATTACAAGTTAGGGGAACTAAGTTTTCCTCGCT
>CAYNUE010000234.1:0-2375 GCA_964400325.1 uncultured Sangeribacter sp.
CCAATAATGTGGGTGGGCTACGTATTTTGAAACATATATTTCCTAAACTCTTTAGATAATAAAATGGAAGATTTAACTTTAGAGCAACTTTATCAGTTGCTGAAACAAAGTCGAAAAAAGAAGGAAAACCGTGATAAAAAGGTGCAAATCTGGTTTTGGAGCAAAAAGGCTCAAAAAGGTGCTTGTGTTTTTGATAAAATAGGAGCTGTAATTGATGCAGGAAACTATTGGGAAACACGAGAAGAAAACTCTACAATCCCAATAATTAAAGTAGAAGAAAGATAATATGAAAACCCTGACTAAACACCCAGACTGTATCCACTACGGCAAAGGTGGATGGTGTAACTACCGCAAAGGCGTTAATCTCGACCTCACAAAGAACCCGCCAGTCAAGACTTACTCCAGGATTAGATGTTCTGAAGCAATCAGGTTGGGCGGAGAGTGCAAATTCTATAAATGTGACTACGATGACTAAACCAATAATTGACCCTGATTCTCTCACCGAAGATCAGAGAGAAGCGATAAGGAAACAGTATAATCACGCCAAGCGTAAAGAAGTAATAAGTTGGGTTGGGCCACCTTTTCGTAAAAGAACACCATGGCTAACCAGTCCATATCTGAGAGGTAGATTCAGGATGCTTCAAGACATCTTCGGTAAAGAATTTTTTAATGAAGAAAACAATGAATGAAGAAGAAATAAAGAACCTGAGTAGGCGAATAAGTGATGCTGTCGAGAAACGCATCTTAAAAGACCATTACATTGTGCCGAAACCCAAAGCCCGCGAGTTATGCAAGTTGACCTTTGAGAACGACGGCAGTGTTGACTACGGCTTGATAGACGGACTGATAGATTGGGTAGAGGATAACTTTGGTGATGAATACCGCGATATTATGGATAAAGGAAAATAAAATGAGTGAAAAAGTAGAAACAAAGCATTTCATTGATATTATGAAAGAAGACTTATCTGAGATGCTCATGATTCCCAAAAATATTTTTCCAGAGAAAGCAGAATATATAGAAAACACCAAATACAACCAAAAGAAACATGATGAAATATTTAACAATCGCCTTCGTGCTCTTTGCCCTTTTGTGCGAATGCGGAAGCCCTCGCAAAGAAAGGGCTGTAAGGAGTGATGGAACAGCCTCACGTATCCTGATAGACACAGTGTTTATTCACGATCAGAAACACGAGATATTGACAAGAAGAGAAATGAGCGGCGACCGTGGATATGGTGGCCTTATGCACTCGCCAGAATGTTGGTGCTTGAAGAAAGAAAACACAAACCAATAATAAAATGAAACTGAAAATAAAAATCGCACACTGGCTAAGAAAGTTGGCTAACAAGTTGGATCCACAATTCCCGTATGATGATCTTCTGATACCTCAATTTTTCAATCATTCAACACACGATATAGTAACAATACAATCGCTTCAGACCTATCCGCTAACAATGGTTGAAAAATGTCCGAATCTTGATAACGTTGCAAAGAGAGACATCGCGAGAATGATGGCTGAAATGATTATCCAAGGAAGCTTTATCGAGATCTCAAAAAGCGTGAATGGGGGAGAAATAAAATACATGGGCACTTTGAAGGCAGCTAAGCCTGACTCTATTTAATAAATTAAAAAAATAACTATGGAAGAAAAACTAAAAGCGGTTCATCAGATTCTTCGAGGTAACTGGTATGTTGCAGTCACCTTAGACCCGCCCAAACAGCAAGGCTGGTATTTGGGCGACATCCCAGATGATGAAGCCGAAGCATACAAACTCTTTAGTGGAGTTTTAGACATAATAAATCGCACATATAAAGCGAAATTCAACAAAGATTTAATCACCTCCAGAAATCAAAATGACAATCAAACAATGTAACCGAAATCCCCTCTGGTTAGCTGACTTCTCCTATGATGGGGAATTTTCAGATGGTAATGGTTTTTGTCTACGCATACCTGAAGAAGATGTCTTGCTGTTTACAGCAGCCCTTCTCAAAGCATATGTCGATGACTTTAATGGCGATGTAAAGGTCACGATACCACATATCCGATTTGAGAATGGAAAAGCGATATTTGAGGATGGTAAAGTAGAAAGGATAAAACAATGAGTGAAGAAGAGATAAAAGTATTTGCAAAACAGTGTGTGATGCTCTGGAACCATATTGTTGACTACGGTTTAGAGGATTTGGATGAATATCAGACCGTAGTGGCCGCCTTACATTTACTCCAGAACAATTACTGCATCGTGCCGAAAAGTGAGGTTGTAAAGTTGTATAAGAGAGTTTTAACTGATGATTATATAGTGACATCAAGCGATCACAGATTGCAAATGTCACGCGGCATTAGGTTTGCGTTAAGAAAAATCTTCGGCTCAGAACTATT
>CAYNUE010000235.1:0-2331 GCA_964400325.1 uncultured Sangeribacter sp.
CGACACAACTATTGAATTTTTTCAGGAAAGCAGTGATTTATAAAATAAAATTTGTAGTTTTGCAGTGCAAATCGCCTCAGAGGCCCGATAAGGGTGAGGGGCGGGCGCAGACATATTTTTCGGAAGCGTTACACAGCGCTTGTTCTTGACTCGTTGAAACCTGGAAAATTTCAAATCTTCGTCAGGAAGAAGGCAGCCGTAGACGCCTATGTGGATATGTATTCCTATCTCCGCGTTATACGTGAGTATAGCCCGGTGTTTAGATACATATTTGCGCGAGGCCTCTGCAGTTGTCTATTCTACGAAGATGGGCAATCCAGGGCCTCAACGAGTGGAATGGGCAACGAGTACAGACCTTGCGCTTTCTTTTTCCCATAACGGCCAATGAGCAGGGTCCTGAGGCACATAAACAAATCATTATGAAAAAATCATTACTTCTCATTGCATTATTAAGCAGTCTTTCGGTCATTGCCAGAGACTTCACTTACAAAGGTCTGGTTTACACCGTCACCAACGAAACGGCCAAACTTGTCGAGACTAAGGCCGGATACGAAGTTACAGATGAGAATAATAAAACAACAATAATACCCGGCAATCCTTGTTCCGATATAATACTCATGCTACCATCCAAAGTGTACGACGGAGATAGGGAATATACCGTAACACGAATAGGTGAAAAATCTTTTGCTAATCTTAATGACTTAGAAATTCTATATCTACCGGATGGTCTGATGGAAATAGGCGATGACGCATTCAGAACATGTTTAAATCTTGCCGGCGTCCGCATACCCGATGAGGTACATACTATCGGAAAATATGCATTTGGCGGATGCATACGCCTTGGTGTGGTAAATATGTCAAACAGCCTTGAATACCTTGAGGACGGTGCTTTTGCATTATGTCTTAACCTTACAAATATAACATTACCTGAGTCACTGTTACGTATCGGAACAGGCGCGTTCATATCATCAGGATTAGAGGAAATCGTCATACCCAACAAGGTCTCCGAGATTGACGCTATGGCTTTTTACTCATGCTCACACTTAACAACTGTTTACTTGCCCACTGATTTGTTAACGCTCGGACTCTACGCCTTTGACGAATCAAACGCCATCAAAGATATATATTATCCCACAACATCGCCCGTATTCGGATTGTCAAGCACTTTCACCGATGAGACATATACCAACGCGACATTGCACGTTGCAAAAGACATGAAGTCAGCAATGGAAGCTTCTTATCTTTGGAGCAACTTCGTCAATATTGTTGAGGACAGCGACTCAGGCATTGACAACATTCTCGAAGATCTGAATATTTCACCAGAATACTATAACCTTAACGGAATGCGCATAACAAATCCCAACCCGGGTCAGACCGTAATCCGTCGCACTGGGAACAAATATGAAAAAGTCATTTTTTGATATTATAGAATAAGAACCGACACAAAACAAACAGTTACCATGCATTTCAAATCTTTAATCAATCTCTTTTTAACAGGAGTCATATCTCTAACCGTAATTACGGCATGCAACACGGACGAACCGAGCACTAATAGAGATTACACTCATAACGATGACGTTCTTGCCTCAAGTATATCTCTCAGTAAAACCAAAATTTCAATAAAAGTCGACGAAACAGAGAGTTTAAAAGCAACTGTTCTTCCTAATAATACGACCAACAAAAATATAACATGGAACACGTCAGATGCATCAATAGCCACAGTGACTGACGGCACGGTCAAAGGCATCAGTGAAGGGACTGCTGTTGTTACAGCTACATGCGGAGATGTTATGGCCACATGCACAGTAGAAGTTCTTCCAAAGCCGGACAATTATCGATGCGTATTCGGATATTTATATAGCAAGGATCTTTTGATGTTTCTAACCCCTAAAATAACAATTGACTTAGATGGCAAAGAGCCTATGGTATATACCCTTAATCAGGGAAATAACACTCCGACCGAGGACGGAATCAAATATAATAATATCAGCATTAGTTCGGGACCAAGCGGCGCCACTTACTGGTGGATTGGTAAAGAGTTTGATTCAAAGCAAAGCGGTACTGTGACCATCTCTTATGAAAAGACTGATATTGACTACTCTGAGTATGACAACTTGACTAACTTACCATTTAATTTCTGGAGCAGACCATTTGTTTCACAAGCTAAAGTAGGTTCTACTTCAATTAATCATTATACTTGGATATCAATCAATTTAGGTACTGGCGACACCCTATCAAAAATTATCGAAAACATTATTAATTCAACTTCCAACACCTGTAAATTCTAATCACAGGATTTATCATATACATGATTTTTGCCAAATAGAATTT
>CAYNUE010000236.1:0-2328 GCA_964400325.1 uncultured Sangeribacter sp.
TCTTATATATATTTGTAACTCGTGTATGTAAAATAAACTGATATTCTGTAGAATGGCCTCTTATAAATAGAACATTCAAAGAATCTGTGAGCATTGACCAACATAAATGTATAACTGTTAGATTATAAAACACTTATCTCGTAGAAATCGTACGAATTTCGTACTATCACAGTACGAAAAATAATTTGCTATCCTATTTTCGTACTTAGAAATTCCATTGTTTACCATAATGTATCGTAATTTTGCAAAAAAAATAAATATATGAGAAAAATTCCCCTTATTTTATTCACAGTATTTCTGTGTGCCTTTTTTAAAACTTATGCTGAAGACCAGCAAACGGTCACAATTCATATGATGAGTTCCGAACCAGAGTATCAAGAAATTCACGAAATTATCAGGCAATTGTTAAATGTAGTAAATAAATTTGTATAGTTCAAAAAATAACGTTAACTTTGCGTCCACTATAATAGAGGATGCAAAGTTAATTAATATCATACCAATTATTATGAAACAACTTGCTCTTTTAATCTTATTTTTTTTGTTGACTTCAGCTCCACTGTTTGCACAGTCTGATGTATCCGTGAATAAAATCTTTGCTATTGCTGATAATTCATCAAACTTCAACTTTTCGCCAACTTCGGAAGCATATAAACAAACAAAAGAATGGAAAACCTATAAGACCCTCAACATTACAGGGTGGTGTGCCTTAGGTGTGGGATTGCCAATGACCTATTGCGGAATTTATCTATTGGTCCGCGACATTCAATTAGGAGATGGCGATCCTTGGTCAGGATCTATTGCAGTCACTGCCGTAGGCGGTACCCTTGTTCTATCGAGCATCCCTCTTTTAATTGTCGCTAACCGATATAAAAAAAAGGCTAAAATGAACAATATCTCCCTTGACCTTACGAATATAATTACTAAGGATTGTTTAGGTTTTCAAGTCAATACCCCTGCAGTAAAATTAACCTATTCTTTTTAGAATATGAAAAAACTATCGTTAGCTCTTCTTTTATCACTTATCAGCTCGTTTTCACTACATGCAAATGACCTCAAAAGAGGATATCGTGGTTTTGTAGATTTGAGTACGGAGTTTTATCAAAAAACGGATTATATGAATAGTAATATCAAACATATTGCTACAAGGTATGATCTTTCCACATCTCATGGATACCAATTTAACCCACATTTTTTTTGTGGTGCAGGCTTTTCGATTCATACTGAAAGGTTTAACGATAGAGATTATATTATAAATTTTCCACTTTTCATAGAAGGTCGTACAGACTGGACTTTTGGAAAAGTACCATTGTTTTTTGACCTGAGATTAGGATGCAACATATTTGGACAAGTAGATACTGATTATACACCATTATTCATTATTCCTGCAATTGGATATCGTTTGGATTGGGGAAGACGCACCTGCGCTAATTTCTCTCTTGGAGTTTCCCTGCATGGAAATAAGGAATATGATGAATTCTCATTTCATTTTCTTGCCCTCCCTTCTATCCGTGTCGGAATCGAATTCTAAGCTTGACAAATTATCTTTTGATATGTGCAAAGATCTTGAGCATTTAGGTAGGTTGATGAATATTAATTTAATTTGTTTCCAACAATTATTATGAAACAATTTGTTTTAACTCTTCTTTTATCTTTCCTGAGCTTGTTTTCACTGCAGGCTAATGACCTCGAAAGAGGATATCGTGGTTTTGTAGAATCGGAAAGTTTCTTTTTCCCTGACATAGGGTTTCTCGGCGGACATCCGGGGAGTTCTGACTTCTGGACAGGAGTCAGCACGACACATGGCTATCAGTTCAACCCACATCTTTTTGTTGGCGGCGGTATGAGTTGTATATGGTTGCTAAACGACAAGGATTACCGAACCGATAAACCGAAAGTGATGTATCTTCCTTTATTTGCTGATGTACGTACCGACCTGAGATTTGGCAGATTCACACCTTTCTTTGACTTTCGCGTTGGCTATAATCTTTTGCATAAAGGCTTTTTCTCCGGAGCACTGACAGTCGGTTACCGTTTCAGTTGGGGACGTCGAGTAGCGCTGAATCTTGCTCTTGGTGCAAACTTCCGAGGGATTCGCAACGAAGGATTTATAGAGGGTTGGGATGAGGAGACAGGACCTTGGTTATATCCCACAGGCAAAGATATGATAGGATGTGATGTAAAACCTGTAGTCCGCTTGGGAATCGAATTTTAGACCCCATCTCAACATTGCCGTATGTCATTCTCGAGTTTTAACAAGTGTTAAAATTTAACGTATTTGAAACAATTTTGCAATCTGAAATGTTTAAAAATCATAAAGAAGATAGATTT
>CAYNUE010000237.1:0-2286 GCA_964400325.1 uncultured Sangeribacter sp.
TAAACTTATATTAAATTCTGAACTCAGAAGATTAATTCCAAAAGATTCATTGAATATTTATCTTGATGGTTACTGGAATTTGTTACAGGAATCTCTGAATCGTAACGAATCACGGCAGGCACTGATACAGCAGTCGATATATAACTACCGGTTACACGAACATAAGCGTCTGATGGCAGAAACATCACGAAACAGACTTCGGCTTTGGCTGGTTATCATTAGTCTTTCTGTCATGCTATTAACTTCGTTGCTCGTGGGTGTGATATTATATCAGAAGGCCAAAAACCGAAAAGACCTGTTGCGCCTGCAGGAAGCTCTTGACAGTATTGAAAGCTTAAGGCTCTCCGTAAAGCTGGAAGAGTCAGCAACGCATATTAATGACAGATGTGAATCAGATGATGTGGCATCTAAACCAGACAGAAATAAATCTGACTTTATCGAACCAACTTCTCCACTGTCGGACTCCGAAAGATTACAGTCGCTGAAAGCGCGTCTTAGAGATGAGCTCTTGGCTTTGGTGCAGGACAACAATTGTAATGAATCAGTACCACCTGATATAGTTTCATCGGAGACTTATAAGGTTATTGAGGCATATACTCATAGAGGCGATGTAATACCGGATGCCAGTCCCTTATGGGAACAACTGGAACAGACTGTGCTTGCCAGTTCTCCTGACTTCAGATACCGTCTTCAGCTTCTCACTGGTTCTCCGCTCAAACTCGGAGACTACCGTATGGTACTGTTGCTGAAATGCGGCATGACGCCGACGCAGCTTTCTATATTGCTTGGAAGAGCTAAAGCAACCATCGCTTATAAACGTCAGTCCCTATCAGTAAAGATGTTCGGTGAAAAACTTGACATGAAGATTATAGACAAGATAGTACGTTTGTTATAAGCAAGTAGCTCTTAGAAATTAATGAAAATAACTGTGTTTTATATTTCAAGTTGTAAAAGTAGTCTTAACAAACATATATCGTTTAATTTTTAAGAGCTACTTATAATATTGGGTAAAAATTGTTCAGTTTTTGTTCGAAAAATGATTTTTCGAACAAAAACTGAACAATTTTTTACCCCCTCCCTCCTACAATATCCCTACATTTGCGAAAATTTTAAACCCAAATATCATGAAAGGCTATAGATGAGGTTACACTGTACGATAATTTCAAGATTGGTGAAAACGGACACCTAACGGTAGAGTGTAACAATTCTGTGGAAGTTGCCTCATCTATTGCAGACGGTGGTAGCTTGAAAGTAGCTGCCGGAAGCGTAAGACTTGAAAAAGGTTTTACTGTCGCAAAGGGCGGTTTCCTGAATATTAAAGGCACTGCCGATTAATTCATTCTTGACTGTCTGCTACACTACGCAGTGTAGCAGACAGTCAAGAATCCATAGTCAATATTAATAACCCTAACAATCAGAATTTATGAGGAAATTTCTACTTTATTGTATGTTGTCCGGGGTTGCCTGCGGCATGTGGGCACAGGAGAGACAGAACCTGGTGGTATACGAGGACCGCGTATGGGAGTATACTTGCGGTACAACCGGTAACCACCGTTTCAGGACTATAAAAGCCCGCTTTGAAGGCACTGCCGTAATTGAGGATAAGGAATATGCACGTTTCTGTATCCTGTCGTCGGTGGAATATAAACACTTGAATTTAGAAATTGTAGAGTCCCATGATTATTCTTCAGAGAGCATCGAGAGAAGAACCCTGGGATATGTCCGTGAGGAAGAGGGGAAAGTCTACACTTACTTTGAGGAGGAAGAGTACCTTATCTTTGACATTACTTCGCCAGGGGTACCTGTGACCTGTGGAATAAGGTGGAAAATGGGAGATAGTGCTGGCCCGGGTCTGGAACCTGTAAAAATAGAGCTTTCAGAAGCCCAGTCTTTAACCAATTCCAATCGTGTATGGCAGGCGTATATTGTTGACAAAGCATATTTCGAGTATGTCTACGATAATACTGTTGAGCAATATGACTGTTTCGAGCCAAGTTACTATGATCCGGCTCCAATGTTTGTTGTCGGAGTAGGACCTTATGGTCTGTCAGAGGGAGGAGGTACCGTATTGGGATTTGAACCAGATACTTTCGACGTTGGAGGTGGAATAGGTTATTGGCTGAATTATGTCTACGATCTTGAAGGTAACGTCATATTCGAGGGTACCAACCAAAAGACTCCTATTGTGGGCGTATCGACACCAGTTGCTGATTCCGACGCCATGAAGATTGTCTATGACCTAACGGGTCGCGAAGTAGCACGCGGTGAGAAGGCTACCGACGGACT
>CAYNUE010000238.1:0-2249 GCA_964400325.1 uncultured Sangeribacter sp.
TCCAGCAGGAAATCATGTAGTTAAGTTTGTTTCCAATGCCGAACGCAATACCGGCAATTATTGGGCGGGTATAAGTAATCTTCGAATCAAGGAGTACAAGGAACTTGAATCTGCATGTTTGAAGGAGGGTTCTCTACCGATTACTTTTGAAAACGAAAGTGATCTTGATAAAATGTGGATTACAGAGGATGGATATATTCGCTCGCAGAGCACTTCTACAACCTCCAATATCTCTACTACTTTTACAATAGACAAAACGTCGGTATTTGCGTATGAGTCCAGAAATCTTAATAATTATGGTCCTGAAAGTCAATGTTATGTATTGATAGACGGAGTATATTATGGAGCTAATTCTTCTAATCAATGGTCTTCACAGTCGGTAGTTCTCTATCCTGGCACTTACACTATCGAGTTCCAGAACTGGATAAAAGATAATTATTCATATAGATCATGTGTAACTGAGATACGAAATGTACGTCTTGAGCAGAAATGGTATGAAGTGACATTGAATACTCCCGGTGAACTTGGTACACGTCTTACGCAGGTGATGGAAGGGCAACCAATTCAGAACATGGAGTTGCTAAAAATAAACGGTGCCATGAATTCGGATGACTGGAGTTCAATAAAATTGCTTACAGGAATAAAAGCAATAGACTTTACCGGAACAAGCATCACAAATATACCTGCAAGTGGTTGTGAAAATCTTAAATATTTAAGTACAGTGATGCTTCCGGAAACCCTTGTCGAGATTGGAAATAAAGCATTTAAAGGCACTAATTTTTACCAGTCAACAATTCCTTCTTCCGTAGAAAAAATTGGTGATGATGTGTGGTATGAAACTCCATTACGATATATTAGTATATCCGAAGACTCAAAACTTTCTTATATAGGTTGTTCGACTTTCTATAAGACAAGAATAATGGAATTTGATATGCCGGATTCAGTAGAAACTTTGGGTGAATATAAGTATTGGACAAGTAATGGATATGGAGGTGCTAATTATTATGTGTCATCGCTTTTTGAGGGATGTACAGATTTAAAAAGGGTACATCTTTCAAATGGTCTTAGGGTTCTTCCCGGTTACATAGTATCTGGATGCACTTCTCTTCAAGAAATTAATATACCAAGTAATGTAGAATCCATAAATCATTCTGCATTCAAAAATACAAATATTAAGTCAATAGACATTCCGGAGACAGTAAAAGTTATAGACCCGTATGCCTTTTCCGGATCTTCTATTGAATCATTAAGAATTCCAAAAACTGTAACCTCTATAGGTTATTCTGCTTTCTCTGAAAATAAAAATCTAAAAGAAGCATATCTTAATTCTCATTGCTGGAATATGTATGGTTTATTCAGTAATTGTACGGGGCTTGAAAAGGTAGTTTTACCGTGTGCTACACCACCGACAACCAATGGTGATCCATTCGGTGGCGTATCTAAGGGTAAGGTAATGTTAGTGGTTCCGGATTTTGCATTCGACACATACCGTACAAATTCATATTGGTATCAATTTACCAACACAGTGAAAGATGATGAAGCATCAATCAACGACTACTGGGCTCTCAGGGGAACTCTCAATCTAAACAATACCCTTGTAATGAGAGGTAATCCTTCTGTAGAGATGATGGAGGGTAGCAAGCTTACATTTGACGCAAATTCAGCTCAAACCTTCAATGAGTTTACTTACCATACGAGCGAATCAACTCCGACTGTAGTTTTTAGCCAAAGCAATACGGTTAAGGCAGACAAATTGGTTTCGAAATTCTATGTTTCTACTGCTGACAAGTGGTTCTTCTTCTCACCTGTGACAGACGTTAAGATGAGCGATATAACTTATCCCTCCACCGACTCATGGGTGATCCGTTATTATGACGGTGCTCGCCGTGCGAGCGAAGATGCGGCTTCAGGAAACTGGGTCAATGTTCCGGCAGACGGCACTCTCAAGAGAGGCCAGGGATATATCATCCAGGCTCGTGAGGTCGGTTGGCTCTATCTCCCAGCGGCTTCAACAAATGATCATGACAAATTCTTTGGTGCAAATGCCGTGACAATGGAGCTTGCTGATAATCCATGCGAGACTGAAGCAAATGCTGGTTGGAACTTTGTAGCCAATCCTTATCCTACATACTACGACATCTACTACATCGACATGCAGGCTCCCATCACAGTATGGACCGGCAGCACATACCGCGCTTACTCCCTCAATGACGGCGACCGTGGCGACGACACATTCGTTCTCCGTCCGA
>CAYNUE010000239.1:0-2241 GCA_964400325.1 uncultured Sangeribacter sp.
TGTTATAAGGGGCGCTGATCTTGCAGCACGGAATCGACAAAAAGAACTCAGAAGCCTATCAATCTCCCTCATATAAGATGCATACTCTCCTATAATCTAATCACCATTTTTGGAATTGTAAGGTAAGAGCAGCACTTTGGGCATTTGGATAACATAATGTAGACCATTCCGCCGAGGATATGGTTGAAAGTGGGCCCGCAACGGAGACACTTGCGTGTTTGGATTCCTGCTAACATATTCAAATTTATTTTGAGGTAGCAGATACAAAGTTACAATATGCTTCTGCCGTTACGAGACAGAAGCATAAACTTTATGAAATCGTCCAATAGTTATATCCTTTAATCGGTATTGTGTTGTATATTCCCGAACCATTCGTAAAGTTTCTGACGGGTCTTACGGAAGGTGTTATCGGAGATATTGTTATAGATACGGCGAACTACATAAAGTGCAGCTCAGTATCATCTGCAAAACCTTCCGGCGGTACCTTTGGAATCAGATAGAAATATACAAGGGCGGCAATTGCCATTAGACGATCTTTGACAGGCAGACTTTTGTCAAAGCTGGCGTAGTATAAAATCAGTATCATGGATACTGTCCTTACGCCAGCTTTGTAAACATACTTCTTTATTTTGTCGAAAAGAGAACTGGGTTATAGTAAGCAGAGTGCTATTCGAAATTGTTTTTGAAAATATTCAATACATAGTTATGCTTATTATTTTACTACCATTTTCTCTATTCGGTTTGCGCGTTCCTGAGTAATTCCTAAAGATTTTGCAACTTTGTTTAGCAAACGACGCTCTTTGTCGGTTATAACTCCGTCGTCTTCTAGACATGCCTTTACCTCATCTGCATATTCCTGCTCCTCAGCAGAGAGAGTGTTGGGGTTGCACATAGCTTCAAGTTCTGCAGCGCGAGCTTCACTTATCCCAAGTGATTTTCTCAAACGGTCAAGTAGACGACGCTCTTTATCTGTGATGATTCCATCTTCGTAGCAGGCTTTCAGTTCTTCGATATACTCTGATTCGTTCTCTTTGGATGGGGGCGTAGAAAGATTGGTTTTAGTAGATTGAACATTTGAAGCTTTAGTGGTAATTGAATTTAGGTATTCTCGCCCTTTTGTAATACGTGGACTAACAGTTTCTAAACGTGTGCATTTAGTAGCTTCGTCTGCTTCGTGGATAGTCGCATCTGATAAAGCTTCCTCTGCATCTGATAAAGCTTTCTTTATCTTGTCCACTGAAGTTTCTTTATTTTCAACCAGGGAAACTAGGTATAATGATTTTATTCGACTGATTGTATTTCTATATTCTTGAGGTTCAGAATACTTAAGTTCTTTGGTTGCGATATCTTCAGCAGATTTAAAATCACGTTGCTCTATGTATTCATCACACTTACATTGTACTTTCCTAATCAATAATGTTTGCATCCAACCCCTGCAGGTGTCTATATCTTCACGTTGACTGTCTGAAGGATTTTCGACCTTCTTCATATTCTCATAGCACTCTTTAATAGTATCATATGCTTTCGCAAATGTGCTGCTTGAGTTGTCATATGTATTAGTGATGAACACTACTGTGGCTAGATACTTTTTTTCATAATAGAAAAAATCATATTCTCCATGTTCCTCAGTTTTGTAGTGATACTCTAATAAATCCAGGGCTTCGCGAGTCTTTTTGTCATCAAGTAATTTATTAAACTGGACCATCATGTTATCCCATTTCTGATATGAAAGATTCATATCTACTAAAACAGCTTGTTGATCAGCAGTCTCTTTTAGCTTTTCATTTATTTCTGAATTCCTGAAACTTCGACCCTTCCTAATAGCCTCATTCAATGATTTGTTAATAGATACAAAATCTTCATCCCCAATTGATGAGTCTAAATATTCCAATAATATTTGAGAACGCCAATAATAGTAATATACGTCTTCTACTCCGTTTTCGTATTCTTGATAATATTGGTCAAAGTCATCTAGTGCCTGCACATATTGACCAGCTTCAACAAGCTCCGACACATGAGTAGTAATATCATCCCATGAGATCGAAGAAGAATTCGAAAAATAATTTTTAACTCCAGATGCTATATTGCCGGCATCTTCCATAACTCCATCGATTCCACGTTTATTAACGTAGTCTCTTGCTGCATCGGCGGCTAAGCCGCCTAAAAAACTAGCCCAACCCATAATTAATCAAGTTTAATAAATTCGAAATCGGATTGTGTGCAGCAGGCCTTGCGGTAGTC
>CAYNUE010000240.1:0-2217 GCA_964400325.1 uncultured Sangeribacter sp.
ACCCTCTTAAACAAAAAAATCCCAAAATAATTTGGAATTTAACATAGAATACGTGGAACGATGTTCTGTTTATTTTACTCTCGGTATCGCCAAACACCTTGTCTACGATAAACAGTCCACTCCCACGCCTTACCGGATATCAAATTCCCCTTGTCGGGGAGTGGATATACGACAAGCATGAGCGTCCAATGACTGCTTGATCCCGTAGACATAAAATTGGCGATTTCAGAGTAAAGGATAAAGCATGAAACGCTTCAAAATAACGAAATAAATAAGGCTCTCCTTATTCTAAGGCAAAATTAGCAAAAAAATAAATTATTCCCAAATAATCACAAATAATAGTGTTTTCATTTGTTTAATCTGCTGCTACTGAATTATCCTTATATGACATATCGAATAAATATGCTAATTATACTTATACCATTGAACATTAGTGTCCCGATTTTTACGGGACACTAATACCTCCAAATATACAAATCAAGTCTGTTGACTCAAAATTACGTCATAACAATCGAAATCTCAATAATTACATTGTACTCTTTCATATTTTAACGGGACAGTAATGAATTATAATAATAAAAAATTACTTACAGTTTGTGTAATCAAAAATAAATTTGTAGCTTTGCACTTGAAATGATTTACAGTAAGTGTAAATCAATTAAACAAAGAGAGTGAATATTTCGTTTAAAAATAAGAAACTCGAGAAATTGGCGGTTAACGTGTCCAAGCTAAAATGAGAACTCGGTCCATTAAGAGCAAAGCTTTTCCTCAAAAGATTGGGAACTTTGATTGACGCTGAGACTCTTGAAGATGTGCGGAATGAACCGGGTAATTTCCACGAATTGAAAGCTGACAGGAAAGGTCAATGGGCATGTGACCTTGACCAACCTTACCGTCTGATATTCGAACCACATGAAGACCCTATTCCTACTGACGCAACAGGTAGATATGTCTGGCTGGAGATCAAGGGTGTCGAGGTTATTGAGATTTCAAACTATCATGGTAAATAAGGCAAATAAGTATATGGCACAGACAAGACCGTTTTTTGACCCTGCAAAGTTGCCGGTCGTTTTTCATCCCGGCGAGACTCTTGATGAAAAGCTGCAAGAGATGGGAATGGGTGTAAAGGAATTTGCCACAAGGGTTTCAAAACCAGAAAAGACCATTATTGCTGTCATAAAAGGTAAAAGTTCAATTACTCCAGACATGGCAGTCGCATTTGAAATGGTAACCAAGATACCCGCGGACATGTGGCTTCGTCATCAAAAAAGCTATGACGAGTTCATAGCCAGGAAAAGGAGAGAGAAATCACTCAAAGAGGGTATGCTCTGGGCACAAAAATTCCCTTACGAGGAGATATCAAGACTCGGATGGTTTTCAGGTATAAGTGATTCACAAGGTAATGCAAAGAATATTGTCGACACTTTATGTACTTTCTTTGCTGTCAGCTCACCAAAAGGGTGGGAGAATTTTTATCTAAATCAGAAACTCCGGGTTGCTTTCAGTATATCTCTCGTTGAGGCATGTGATCCGTATGCTCTTTCTGCATGGTTGCGTCAGGGAGAGATTCAGGCGGAACAAATGTCTAATGAGACAAAATACACAGCAAAGAATCTTCGGGGTATTCTTAATGATATTTCAGAAGTAAGAAAGTCCGAAACGTCCAATCGCGATGAGTTGTTGACATCATTGCTTGGTAATGTCGGTGTTAAGCTGATATTCACTGAAACGCTATCTTCAGCACCTGTTAAAGGGTGCGCCAGATATATTTACGGTATACCATGTATTCAACTCGCTAAGAATTTTGAAAGTGAGTCTGATTTTTGGAATACCCTATATCATGAGATTGGACATATCCTGTTGCATGGCAAAAAGGATATTTTTATGGAGAATGTCAACTACGGCGACAAAGATCCACAGAAAGAAAAAGAAGCTGACGAATTTGCGGATTTATGGCTGAGCAAATGATTTGAGAAGTTTGGACACTATTGTTCCCATATCTCAGTATAATATGTTAAGGATTGTTAATAGTTGAGGGATGGATTAAACTTTTGGGTTGGTTGCGCGTCTTAATGGTACAAGGTAATTGTCGCCGACATTGCCGAAATAATAAAACAATGCTATTGCGACAAAACGGAGCTTGGGTTGCGACCCTGCTCCGTTTTTCTTTGTTCGCCCGACATGGGCATAATCTAACGGGTGGAAGACCCGAGTGCG
>CAYNUE010000241.1:0-2167 GCA_964400325.1 uncultured Sangeribacter sp.
GGGAGAGTGAAAATTATGCTTGAACTCTACCCATTCAGTTTCCTTAGGTAGAGCCGTCAATCTTTTTAGTGTGGATGTTAATTTTGCAACTTCCATACTGCAAAGTTACGAAAATATAACGAACTAAACACTGAAATACAATTATTTTGACTAACTTTGCAGTCGGCAGACTTATTGCCTGCAAAGACATTTTGAAAAAATAATAAGCGTTATGCTCATCTTGTAGTTTGAGAACGTAGGACATTCAGAGACCGATGCAGAGGATAGCAAAGTGCTTCACACGTATATGCGTGCGTCACTATTGTTACATCTGCTTCAAAGGTTTCATACTACCTATAAACTAAGAAGTGGCATAGTTGGCTCACGTTTTTAAGTTATGACTACAGGAAGAGTCGATGAATTTTTCATACCTGATAATGAGGTGAAACTTCCGGAAGATCTGGACTATAGCAGAGTGGATGAGTACATTCGCTCGGCTGAGGCGTTTTCCCGTTCTACATATCAAAGTGTCTATATTATAGACTATTTCAAGCAGAATTTCCTGTACGTGTCGCCCAATCCGATGTTCCTTTGTGGTCTTACCCCGCGGCAGGTGATGAACCTCGGCTACAAGTTCTATTTGAAATATGTGCCCGAGGACGAACAGGCTCTTTTACTCGATATTAACCGAGTGGGCTTTGCTTTCCACAATCACATCCCACTCGAACAGCGTAAGGATTGGTATATATCCTACGATTTTCATATTCTCAACGACGGACGCCCAATTCTCGTCAACCATAAGCTGACCCCTCTTGCCCTTACTTCGGACGGGAGGATTTGGCTCGCACTCTGCGTTGTGTCAGCCTCCAACCATACTACCCCCGGACATATCGAAATGCACCACGTCGGCACCCCTGACTATTTCGCATTTAATACCGTGACTCGCAGATGGGAACAGAAAGCAATGCCGAATCTTACGGAGGGGGAAAAGTTGGTACTTACTTACTCAATTCAAGGTTATACAATGACGGAGATTGCCGATCGTATCTGTCTTTCACCTGACACTGTCAAGAAATACCGTCAGCGTATTTTTGAAAAGCTCGGAGTTCGCAACATTTCTGAGGCTATCGCAGCTGCAACCTGCAACAAGCTACTCTAAATCGCCCGACATATAGAAGCGTGGAAAGTGCTTTACGTCGCGCCTAACTGCTATAATCGTCAATTTCTTGGCGCAGATACAGCCTGCTGTATTCTGCGCCTTTGCTGATTGGTCGTCTGCAATGGCAAACGTACACTTTTGGGTATGGTAAGGAATTTTCACTGGCAGTAACTTTGCATCAGAAAATAAACCATACGACAATGAAAGCATTTATAAATTTTGCCCTTCTCATCTTGACCTCAGCTTCTGCCTTGGCTCAGGGTATAAGAGGCAGGGTCGTTGATGATAACAACGTGCCTCTTGACTATGTAAATGTTGTGCTTCTCAATAAGAATGACTCAACATTTATTTCAGGTGCCATCACCAACGAAGACGGCAGTTTCCTTTTTGAGGAAACTGCAAATGTTCCGGCTTTTCTCAGATTCTCTTCAATCGGTTATGCCACCATCTCCAAGGATATACCTCCTACTGGCAACGTTGGAACAGTAACAATGATTCCCGAGAGCGTGATGCTCGGTGAGGTGGTTGTGAAGTCTGACCGCCCTGTTACCGCAATCAAGGGTGATGCCCTTGTCACTACAGTTACAGGCTCACAGCTCGAACATGCTGGTACAGCTGAGGATGTCTTGGTTCAGGTACCGATGGTTGTCGGCCGCGATGGCGCATTTGAAGTTTTTGGCAAAGGTTCACCTGCGATATATATCAACGGTCGTTTGGTCCGGGACTCCAACGAACTGATGCAGATAAGTTCGGCAGATATAAAGAATGTCGAGGTAGTCTCCAACCCCGGTGTGAGGTATGATGCTTCGGTAAAATCTGTAATACGCATAACCACCAAGCGACCGCAGGGTGAAGGATTCAGCGGTCTGTTTCGCTCCGTTATAAGGGAGAACAAATATTTTACTAACTCAAATCAAGCGAACTTCAAATACAGAATCGGAGGCTTGGAAGTGTTCGCCAATTTCGGCGAAGCCACTGCCAAATTCCAGAGTAACCAATACGGTGTGTCTAATTCATCTCTTAACTGGG
>CAYNUE010000242.1:0-2127 GCA_964400325.1 uncultured Sangeribacter sp.
TCGGCATTGTTGGCGGAATCGTTTCGCTTATTAACATCAATCATCACGGAATAATAAAAGCTATGACAAGAGTTGTCATAGTTTGTCTGTTGTTGAATAAACGCTTATCTGCGGCACTTAGAGATATGTATGATACTAACCAGTCAGTTTTAGATGAAATAGAAAGTCTTTTCAAAAAAATAACCCGTGCACGCTTTAAGCGTGAAACCTGATTGGCACCTTAGGTTGTCCTTGGATATTTTGGAAATCTTCATAACTTTGTGATTAATATAATAAAAATTCAAATGACCGACACTTCCGAACTGCATACTCTGCTTGCTGAGATTAATAAAATTATCAAGAAGCAGAAACTTATAGAAGAAGAGGCTTATAAACGAGGTGAGAGTTACAATATCTTGGATATATTTAATCTTTCCACTTATGAGCTTGCCCACTCTCAATTTATCGCGAACCTTTTGGATGTAAAGGGGTCGCACGGTTTGTCGGTGTTACCGTTAACAGACTTCATTAAAGTGTGCGGTCTCTCCGACCACTGGAATGATTGGGATATCACCAATTCAAAAGTGTATACAGAGTATGCCATAGGAAATGTTGCTCTTGACGGAGATGCCTCGGGTGGACGTATAGATATATTGGTTAGGTCGGAGTCCGGGAAACAGATAATCATAGAAAATAAAATCTATGCCGGAGATCAAGTGCAGCAATTACAACGGTACAAGAATTTTGCCAACCAGACATCCGACTTATTGATTTATTTGACGCTTGACGGACGCGAAGCTTCAAAGGAATCAAGGGGCGATTTAAAACCCGGCGAAGATTACTATCCAATCAGCTATAACAATGAAATCAGCGAATGGATAGGAAAATGTATTATTTCATCAATTAGCAAACCGTTGATTCGGGAGACTCTAATTCAGTATCAGAATACACTTAAAAAATTAACCTGCAAGACGATGGATAAAATAAGCGAAAAGGAGATTTATCAAATAATGAAAGAACATCCTGAGTCGGTAAACGCAATTGTGCAACATCTTGACGGATATATCCGATATATAGTAAAAAATGAGATCTTACCGGGGTTGACACGCATGGCTGAGAAACAAGGATTCAAATTCAATTCAGCAGGCATGGAAGGAGGAATCCAATACGCAGGCATCGCGTTCTGCAAGAAAGATGCCGGCTGGACTAACACTATTAGATTTGAGTTTGAAGGGAAAGACTATAGTAGATTGATTATTGGAATATTTTCTCCAAAGGACCAAGATCCAGAAGACAGAATCTCCTATTTCAATCGAAAGCCTAATAAACGTTGGATCTATGGTTTTAAGGATTTAGACCCGGTATGGGACACTGTGATAGTTTCCGAGCCTACTAAATTGGTTTCGCGAATTGAAAACGAGCTAATGAGATTATACCAATATATTGTAGACAACCATCTCAAAATGTAACCATCAGATCCTCAGCTTTTCAACTTCTTACAATTGATACACCGCAGATAAAACCTTGCAGTGTCCAAAGAAAGGAAGTATGAGTGAGCAGTCGCCCCCCTTTTGCTAAGGAGGCGAGCCTCATTAAGGCTCCAAAAGTTAGAATCTTTCTGCATTCGCTAATGGACACTTGGCAGAGATGGTGTAGACTCAGGACGGAAAAGCCTTAGGATGTAGTTCGAGTCTTGCCGGAAGTACAAAACAGACTTTCAACACTTCGGATATCCCGTATGGCTGAAGGTCTATTTCTTTCAAATATAATAGCGGTATCACTTTCTGAGACAGGGTTACGGTAAATTTGCGTTATAGTAAAAAACGAAAGAGATGACACTGAAAGAACTATTTTATAAGGTTAAGTTTGAGAACTTAGCACCCATACTTGTCAAGAATGATCCGGAAAGCGAATCGTGTCTTTGGCTTTTTAAGCAGGCATTCGACAGGATGCGTCAGATTCCGGTAGGCGAAGACGATGGTGAGGTTATAGAAGTAAAAGGCTGGAAAGTCTGGTCTCCATCTCGGACGTATTGGGATAAAGAGCTTGCTCGTCAAGTTAAGGCTGCGAAATCGGCGCCTTTGAGAAAAGTTGCAGCCGCAATTCTATGGAAACTCACTTATTGGGGTTTCGATATTAACGACAAGC
>CAYNUE010000243.1:0-2125 GCA_964400325.1 uncultured Sangeribacter sp.
TAACCATATAACCTCTGTCTCCATCTCGTTTATTCCTCGTTGTATTTTGCTCCCATCGCAAATTTTTGTGGTTGCGGATAAAAACCTCACCCCAATAAATTCCTGCATCCACTGTTAGCGATAGACTTCTTAATGTCATTCTGGTTTCCGGTATAGGAATATACGGTGGAAATTTAGCTCTTTCAACCGCATATTCTTCGGGGGTGAGTTTTTCCATATCTATAGCGTGCAGAAAGAATTCGCCGAGCCCTTTTAGTGATTCAGGAGTGTAGTCAAGATGTTCTCCGCAAAATGCGTGATAAGCATTCTGTAACTCAGCTAAACGCTGCTCCTTATTATCGAAAAACCACTCTTTGAATGCTCTTAACTGTTGTGCATTTTGATTGGCACTATCAAATGCTCCTTCTGGAAGATTATTAATAGTATGATAGTCTTTTAGGAAATCAGTCATAGATAATATAGGCAATGTTGTTTTTATGTGACTGATTAAAATTAATTATTTGGATGTATTCTTGATTTCCAGACTTTGTAGGGGATATATTCTTTATGGATCAAATCGTATACATCATATTTGTCATAGCCATCGTCTGTAGGCTCGTAATAATATACCGCATCTATCACTTTCCCGTCTTTTACCTCAAAGTGCCAAAAATAATGCCAAAACGCTCGATTGTTTATGTCCGTATTGATTGTAACCATATTATGATTAAAACTATTAAAATATGGCACAAAAGCATTGAATGTATGGAATCTTACGCTATCAACTTCAAAATAGAAGGGGTCAACGCCGGTTGACAGTGAGACGGTTATGGAATATGAGCCAGCGCGCTCTAAAGATTTAACCCTTTGTCTTATAGGGCCATCATCCTTAATATCAAAGCAATACTCTTTCAAAAATTGAACTTTATTATACTGAGGAAATATCGAGTCGTGGTTGGTCTGCTTGACAAAATTTGCTATATCACGCATAAATTGATAGTCGAGCACATTAATTTCTACTTCGTATGCTTTTGTAAGGTCATCGTTTTTATTTTTTGCGTTTAAGTCGGATACCAAAATTAATAATATTGTTAAGAGGATATAACTTAGTTTTTTCATAAGAGCTTGTTATATTAATATTCAAAGTAACTTTTCGTTGGTACATGATATATATTGAAGGTCGGCTTAGAACTTTGAGGAAGAATTTTAAGGACACTCTTTTTAAAATCTATATCTCCAGTCGTCGCATCAGTGCCTTCGGGATGTGAATGATTAACATCTCTTACTGCACAGTCAAAGATTAGCTCAGTCTTGATCAATCTGTAAGCACTACCCTCTTCGTATTGTGTATGTGAGGTTGTAATATAATTATCTCCGCTTTCTCCCTCAATTCCGCCGAGAATGTGAGAGAACTCGATTCCATTTTTACCGGTAATATTATCTGAAAGAAATTCAAAAATAGTCTTTCCATTTTCATCTCCTTTGACAACAAAACCACTAAGTGCAGAAAACCGCTTATTTTCTGGATATGTTATCGTTTTTTCAATTGTTCCCTCAGAAAATAAATCACTACATAAAGATTCACCATTTACGTCGACAATTATAATCTGATCGTAGCCTTCCTTTTGTTTTTCATATTTATACCGACTAACTCCTTCGATTTTCACCCCAGCCTTTGGGGTAATATGTCTCCCCGTAATATCTACATAATAAATCTTTTCACCATCCGGATCAATTCGGTTTATAGGGTCACCTCCGCAGTAGAGGTATGGGAGGAAGGGGGTGTAGTCGGCGGCCATTGGATCTTGGGTGTGGAAGAGGGGGATAGAGGGGTCGTAGGTGCGGGCGGTGAAGTCGAGGAGGTTGGCGCCGGCGGTGGTGAGGTATTCTTTTGAGCCGAAGAGGTAGGGGTTGGAGTTGGTGCTTGCGCTTCCGGCGGCAGCTGCCATGATGTCGCTGCTCTCACCCATCAGCATACCGTAAGGATAGTAGTGGTTGTCCTGCTCGACTGTGCCGTTAGCATCTGTCACCTGACGCACGTTGCCCTGATAATCTTTTATATAATAGTGCATCTTGCCCGCGCCAAAGTAACCGTTGGGCGTATCGATGCGCGTCACAACTTTGTTTCTGATTGTCAACGCGCCGA
>CAYNUE010000244.1:0-2116 GCA_964400325.1 uncultured Sangeribacter sp.
AGCCGCCGGAGAATACCCCGTTGACATATACCTGATCGCTTTCGCCGGAAGTCTTTACGGTACGCTCACCATCGGCATCATACCAATAGTTGGACACGAAACCGTTGTCATCTACTGAAAGCAGACGGTTCTCCTCGTCCCAGATGAGCTTGCGCTCACCGACGCTGTTGTCCTTACGTCCGTGGTTCATCATACGGCTCGTGTTTACATATACAAGGTTTCCATTCTTGTTAAATTATAAAGTTAAGCAAAATATCTGATAGTTGGAGGGACATTTGGCTCATTGATGGTGAAAATCAGACGTTAAGAGCATTTTTAATCGAATTTTCTTCCTTTTGGAACTATCTTATTCCTTGAAAGTCTTATATCTTTACTGTAAATCTTGATCTTCTGCCACCTATTTGGAATGCTAATCGCTTGGCTCTTTTTTACTTGATTTTATTAGTCTGTTACTAATGAATCCCAATAAACATAAAGAAAGTATGTTTGGTACAGCGAAAACTGTACTACTCATTAAATACCATAGTCCAAGAAAAAAACCTGCTTCAGCATTTATTGCTGTCACAATAGCTGACGAAACGATTACCTCTAATATAGTCAGCAGCAACAGCAATATATAAAAATAAACACATGTCTTCCCATTCCAAATTTTCCAAGTTATTAGACAGGGAAGAAGAAAAAACATACTGGAAATTAAACCAAGAACCATTGCCGCTATACAGTCAGAGCCATCTCCATCCTTTATCCCACCTTCGAATACCAAGTAATATACAAAGGGTAAAATAAAGGGGATAAGAACGACCGCTACAACAAATAAAGCAAATTGCTTGTTTCTGTATTTCATATTGATTTCAGGACTTGCCTCATCCCTTCGAAAGGATAAAGGATTGTATTCTTTTAATACTGATATACTTTAAGAAAAGGCTATGAACAGAATTCATTCCTATTGAAATTTAAGATAACAATTCGAACATTCGGCTTTTCAGTTTTTTATATCTGGAGTAAAAGCCAAAGCGGAGAAATAGGAAGAACACGCTTGCAAACAATATGAAAACGGTCATAATCAACACAGTGTCGCTATCCATCCTGTGTGTTATAATCTCGTAAATGGTAGTGGCTCCAATCGCTAACATTCCTATTGCAAATAGACTCATAAAGATGACGGTGAGCATGTTCGGTCCAATTTCAATGTGTACCTCGCAACTACTTTCATTTATTGGAGATATTGAGGCTTTTGTAATAGGTGCAAAAGATGATTGAAAGTCCGAATTACAGATAACACAAAAACCATCGGACCAAACCGAGCCTCTAAACTCAAATCCCTTTACAAAACTGCGTCGTGTTATCAGAACAGATTTAGGGCGAAAAGTTGCCTTATTCATGAAATCAATAATATCATGAATATTTTTGTCAACAACAATATCCAGTTTGTAAATCGGCACAATCATGTCAGGTATATTTTTAACTTATTCTGTTACTTGATTGTCTATAAGTTCTTGATAGTCCATAAGTCGAAAACTGATAGGAACGATTTGCCATACATCAACCGGTACACCATTAATTTCTCCGGGCTTAAAATCAGGCAGAAGACTCACTACTCTCATTGCTTCTTGATTAAATGGTTCAGGAAGACCGCTTATTGCAATTTCAGTATTACATACTTTACCTGTCTTATCAACCATATATCTTACAATCACTTTGCCCTGAACGCACGCGCAGGTTTGGGGATATTTCAGGTTTTCTGCTATAAACTTGAACATAGCACGTATCCCCCCAGGAAATTCTGGTTGAGGGTTTACGACTTCACCGACCACATCATATACTTGCTCTTCGTTTTTTTCCGTTGATGACGATGCTTCTGCTTCCGTGAAAGATAGATCGTTTTTTACAATTTGGGTGGTAGTTGATTTTCTCTCTTGATTCACAGCCGAGATTGTAACATCATCTACACTCTCGATTTCACCTTCTTGTATCCCACTACTATCAAACACTGAATCGACCGCTTCAATTTCGCCTTCCTCCTCTTCTTCGCAATCAAGAATCATGGCTCCCTGAAGAAAATCCGTAGGCTCTCCTTGCAGTCTATCACTGTCATTTGCCTTTTGATCTGATGAAC
>CAYNUE010000245.1:0-2098 GCA_964400325.1 uncultured Sangeribacter sp.
GTTTCCTAATTGTTCCAATGGACTTTTCACGATGCAAATATAGTAAAAATTTGAACACTAAAACATATTCAATATACTTTTTTATTCAAAATTTTACGACTACCCATTTTCCGACAATCTAAAACATTTTGCTGAACTTGTACGGCGAAGCGCATAGCAGAGAATGTTAAAATTTCGATATTGCTTTGATAATCGGGAGATTATCGCTAACTTTGCATTGAGTCACTGTTGTCAGTTTGCTGCAATCAAGTTGTAGCGAGCTAAAGGTTGGCAAATGCGGCTTGTAATGTGTTAAGTTGCAGAAGATTAGCAACTTACAAA
This sequence comes from uncultured Sangeribacter sp., assembly GCA_964400325.1. Lineage (GTDB taxonomy): Bacteria > Bacteroidota > Bacteroidia > Bacteroidales > Muribaculaceae > Lepagella. Next base: position 322 of record CAYNUE010000245.1, read on the forward strand.
CAGAGAAAATGTACGAGGCTTGTACGGATTAGATTTGTACTCTTTTGTAAGTCAGCAAATTAACAGCTTCTGCATCGGAAATCAGCCACAAAAAACAGATAAAGGGCAGCGCGCCCTATGCGGCTGCATATCCTCAAAAGATATAGGCGCATACAATACCTGTCCTCACGGCTGTGCATACTGCTACGCAAACACTTTCCCCTACTCTGCCCATCAAAACTATCTCCGACATCAACAAAACCCCAAGAACGACCTGATACTATAACACCAAATTCGTATTGTATACAACTAGAAGATACAATCCAAATATATGTAAGAAATGGAAACTCAATCTATTCTGGCTCGCCGCATATCACTTTGTCAAAATATTTGGACAACATCATATCAAACAATAACTTTGTTCGACGCACTCAATGCAATTCGCACCAATGTGTATAAGACCAGAATTGACATTATCAGAGACTTGTATGGTAAAAGGGATGATGTAAAATATCGTGCTAAGAAAAAACAATTACCCGCTTACCTATTTACAGGAGTTCCTTTTGATTCCAGACATAAATTTGACGTGTGCGGCTACACCTCATTACTCATAATCGACGTTGACCACTTGGATAATGCAAACGCAATAAAGACTATTTTAAAATCTGATCCCTTTATTATTAGTATCTGGGAGTCACCATCCGGACATGGACTCAAACTATTATTCTATCTCGAATATACTTATGAAAGCGATATGGCGGATTCATGGATAATCCACGAACACTGCGCGTTTCCTCAGGTATGCGACTATATTTCTGAGCGTTATAACATTTGTGTAGATAGAACCGGTGGTGACATAACACGTCTGTGCTTCGTTTCTTCCGATCCTGATATACACCTTAAACGTGAGTTTAAACCATTCCAAGTTTCTGTTACGCTTAACAAGAATCAGATAAAACATATCCGGAAGAAGTATCTTAATGGCAGTAATAACGTCAGACGTAATATAACGAATCTGAAGAATTTATCGGATTTAATTATCTCTAGCTCCTATGGAGAACCGATAGCTGAAAATTATATAAAAGAGATCAATAAAAATTTTTCTCAAATATATCTATCAATAACTCGCGTGGACTATGAGCTGACGGAGCAAATGATTATATCTTTAAGCGAGTTATTAGAGAAATTAAACAATGTAGAATTGCAGGAGGTGTATGTGATGGGATATCGCAAACGACTTACTGAAATATGCAAATTTATTCATTATTTAAAAGTGATTCAAAGAACCAATATTACCCCGACTAGTTGATATTCATCAAATAAATATAATCTTAAAACTAAATTTCAAAAGAACGCCATAAATAATCTTGTAAGTACAATTAGATTCAAACAACTTATAAAACTAATAAAAGAGAATAGCTCCGATTCTAACTCAGATTTAACCCAAATCAAAGCAGAAATTGAAGATATCATATTACATGGATTTAGAGGTGGGGGATGTTCTGTCCTACGCACCTGGGCTAAACATGAGTACCGCAATTATGAATAACGATATGGCTCTGTATACTTAACTATACCAAACAACATTTAATCGTTCAAATAATAGAAAAGTAAAAAACAATTCATGGGGTCGACCTCTCTACTAACGAGTTAAGGTATTCAATACCAACTCATAAAGTTTCAGAAATTATCAGTATTTGCTAAAAATGGCCGAGAATATCTATAGCGTAAAATAAACAATTTAGGCCTAATTGTAAAAAAGTAGGATAAAATCTTTGTAAGTACGTGTAACCTATAT
>CAYNUE010000246.1:0-2025 GCA_964400325.1 uncultured Sangeribacter sp.
CCATGGCTATCCTTTGCTATGACTCTTGCTATGTTCTCTCTCGCAGGTATTCCTCCTTTTGCAGGATTCTTCTCGAAGTTCCTGATCTTTACCTCTGCAACTTCAACCGGAAGCATGGCGCTTTATATGCTTGTCTTGGTAGCATTGATCAACACGATCATTTCGCTCTACTACTACCTCCTTGTAGTGAAGGCAATCTGGATTACTCCCGGAGAGGCAGAAATTCCTACTTTCCGCTCAGCTTGCACAGAACGTGTGGGAATGTGGATCTGCATCGCAGGTATAGTATTCCTCGGCATAGTAAGTTGCTTCTACGATGGCATCAATTGCCTGGTAAACTCCGACGTAAGCCAATTCTTTGCTTGCTGCCTAAACTGACAACTATAAACTATATAATTAGCGAAATCGGGAATGTTGAATTTGTCAACGTTCCCGATTGCATTAAAATGTTTGACGCTTCTTGAGTACAAGAGCAAATAATTTAAAGAAATTATTCCCAATTTATGAATGGACTAAAGCCCGGTACAAAATTACACGGTGGTAATTATACAGTAATTAGAATATTAGGACAAGGTGGATTCGGAATAACCTATCTGGCGCATGATGAAGTGCTTGATCGTGATGTAGCAATTAAAGAGTTTTTCCTTAAAGATATGTGCGACCGCGCAATAGATCAAGAAACTGTTAAGGTGTTGAAACCGGAGAATTCAATCGTTGTAACTGATCTTAAGAACAAATTTCTTAAAGAGGCGAGACGAATCGCTAAGTTAAACCAATCCGGGATAATCAAAATCTTTACAGCCTTTGAAGAAAGGAACACTGCTTACTATGTGATGGAATATATTGAGGGTGAATCGCTCTCCGATAAAGTGAAACGAGGTGGAATCATTGATTGTGAGTCAGCACGTCAATACATTTCACAAATATCCAAGTCACTGCAGTATCTTCACAGTAATAATTTAGCGCATCTGGATGTGAAGCCGGCAAACATAATGATTAGAAATTCTGATAATGCTGCCATTCTGATTGACTTTGGTATCTCTAAACAATATGATAATGATGGAGTTGCTACATCAACTACCATCACGGGAGTTTCTCATGGTTATGCACCTCTTGAGCAATATTCAGGCAGTGAATTATCCGGATTCTCTCCGGCAAGCGATATATATTCTCTTGCTGCAACTCTTTATTATATAATTACAGGGATGGTTCCTCCACGTGCTCCGGAACTTGCCACGAGTGAAATAGAGTTTCCTGATTTGTACCTGATAGCTTCCGACTCGCCATATCAAAGGGAATGTCTTTAAGGAGAGAAGACAGGCAATCGTCAGTAGTAGATTTTATTAAGGACTTGGAGAATGTTGAAGAAACAACAGAATTAGTAGATGAGGAACCTGAAAAAGTAGTTTGTCCCACTGTCCCTAAGAATATCAATGAATATAATGGGCAACTGAATGATCCTACTCAGGTAAAGAGTAATAACTATAGGATATATTATGTTATAATTGCTGTATTGCTTGCCGTATGTGGTGTTATAGCTTATTATTTGATTAATAGTAGCTCTAAAAATAATTTGCCAACGACAGACGGCCAAGATACTATGGTGGCGAATACAACTAAAAGTCCGTCGGAGGATGGAGAACAAGTACCAAAAATTGATTCTGAAACTAAAACAGAAGAAATTACAGAAGCAAAAGTAGCTAAACCACGAACAATAGATTGGCTATCTACTAATCATTTCAAAGGAAATATCGGCCCATACCCGGTGTCTATGACACTAAATGGATATGGGGCTTGTGATGGGTACGTGGAATTAGATGGTGTTTATACCTATACAAAGGCCGGGAATTCACTTAACCTCGAAGGTACTATTCACGTTGAAGGTGGAAATATGGAACTTGAAGAATATACACCCAAAGGTAATAATTCAGGCCATTGGACACTTTATCAACATAAAGACAATACGTTGACCGGTACTTTTGTGAATTCTAATAATGAGCAATTTTCGGTTAAGTTGAGATGGAC
>CAYNUE010000247.1:0-1945 GCA_964400325.1 uncultured Sangeribacter sp.
ATTCCAAATACAATTTTCAACGAATATGAAATTCTTATCACGTCATATATTGGTAGCCGCCGTGCTGCTTCCTGTATTCTCGGCTTGGGCCCAAAGCAATGCCAACGAAAAAGAAGAATTTTCAATAAAAGCAAGCGCCAATATTGGTCTCGGTAATGCTATGAATTCCAAATATGCTTTGCCCGAAATTAGTTCGAAGGCATCTGCATCAGATTTTGGTGTTGACTTTGGCTGGACATTCTGGCGTCAGCGTGAAAATTCTCTTGAAGCAAATATAGGGCTTGGTTACGGAAGTACCGCTTTGAAAGCCAAACTGTCGGAATTGGATTATCATTACTCGGCACCAGCGACGGCTGACATGGATAATGAAACCTACATACGCTATTGCGAGCTTGATGATCTTCACCAAAAAATCGTGACCGGTACGCTGTCAATACCTGTTTATCTCACCTATCGCTATGAGATAAATGATAGATTCAGCCTACACGCCTTGGCCGGTATGAAGCTCGGTTTTAATGTGTCGTCAAAAATGAATAAATCAAGAACTAAGACTTTCTGCTACGGAGTCTATCCACAGTATGATGATCTTATGATTGATGCACCATATATGAACGATTTTGGTGAATCAGAGCTTGGTCGTGAACAGGCTCTTAAACCTAAAGTAAATTCAGCCATTTTCTCTTTAATGGCTGGAGTAGGGGCTGAGGCACGTGTGTGGGGCCCGATTTCTGCCGGAATTACTTTCAAATATGAGGGAGCCCTGAGTAATATGTATAAAGCGATCAAATCTGACTTCGCTACGTTTAAACCCGAAAATGTCCCCGTGAGGTATACCGTTGCCGAAGGCCAGAAAGTGATGCCGCTTTCAAGCTATCTCAATAGTTCAAAACTCTCTCGTTTTTCCCTAAGTATCTCCCTCCTGTACCACTTCTAATTCAAAGATTTTTGATATACCAATACAAGTTTCAGGAGCTGCCGGTTGTTTCCACAACTGACAGCTCCTGAAAAGTATGTTACAATATAGGTAAAACTAAAATATCGGAATTTTTGAATATTCTCACTTAATCGGTGAAGCTCAATTTACCGCTTACGATATCGTCAACCATACCATCATAAGGATCCTGAGAGATAACTTTCTCGTTGTTGATACCTTCGTTCTTTGAATAGAAAATTTTGCCAAACTCAGGCACTACATATTTGGGATACGTGGGATATTTCTCGCGACTCTCCTCCATCAATGGGATATGTTCGTTCTGATAACATACTGTGATTTCTGGGTGTTCTTTGACCCAATTGGGGAAGAAAATTACTCCATGTAACCTATTCTGTTCAGGCATGAAGTTAAGGCTGACGTCAGTTCCAGTGGGCTCTGTCCAAGAAATCTTGTACACACCGTCAGCTAATTTCACGATGTCGGCTTTCTGGTCGCGGACCCATCGGCCGCCTACCATACCGCTATGTATACGGTAATCGACAGTATTTTCGTTCTTAACATAAAGTTCGTACATCCACCCGTTGTCATAGGTGTAAATGAAATGAGAGCCAATAAATTTATCCATAGTATTATTAAGTTATTTATAGTTACAATTTATTCGCCTTTCCTTCGAGTAAGTATGATGGTGTCGGATATTTGATGTCAATACACCTGAATAGGGACTAACCTCGCTGCCGAGGGAAGAGGTGTTATTCATATATATTAACACCTAAAAGGCTCCCTATGTTCGATAGTAAGCGTTTATCAAACTGATATCCTTTAGATAAAGATTACCGGGTGATATCTTGTGGTTCCTCAATGGTAACGGCATCCTCTACAACGAAGACGGTACCAAACGCATAGCCGATAACACCCTTGTAGCCCTCACCCTGATGATAGCCGAAAGTCGCACTGAGGAGAAGGACACAATGGTAAAAGTCATCGTCAACCTTATCAATAAGAATAACTGAG
>CAYNUE010000248.1:0-1941 GCA_964400325.1 uncultured Sangeribacter sp.
CCTTTGTCCTTCCGTTGAGTGCTATCTCTGAGAGATACTCCTTTTTCAGTCAGTTTCCTCTCAATATGAGCGGTATAATACAGCGGAACCCTCAGATAATTTTACTAACTTTGCACATCATATTATTATAAATGAAGAGAGCATTTACCATAGACCAGCAAATCGCCAAACTCAAATCTCACGGAATGGTGTTTGATGATGAAGAAAAAGCTAAGGAAATTCTACTTGATATAGGGTATTATCGCCTTGGATTCTACTCTTTTCCCTATGAGATTAAATATCCTTCCTTAGAGGATAGAGATCATAAACTAATTACAGGCACAACTTTCAAAAGTGTATATGATCTCTATGAATTTGATACGCGGTTGAGACGTCTTCTGTTGAACGCACTTGATCGTATTGAAGTCAATATTCGCACAACGATAGTATATCAGATTTCGTTATTGTACGATGATGATCCCTGTTGGTTTGTGAATCGTAAATATATGGTAGCCAAATTCGTTAATGATTTTGAGCACCAAGTATATGCTTCAATGCGAAAAAATCCTGTCATACAACATCATCACTCCAAACATTCAGGAATATTCGCACCAGCTTGGAAAACCATTGAGTTTATGACAATCGGGAATCTGATTAATTTATACGACTCTATAAAGGATCCAAATGCCAAAGATCTAGTAGCGAAGTCGTACGGGTGTTCAAGAGGTGTGTTTTATAATTATCTTGAAACAATTCGTGTCCTCAGAAATAAATGTGCTCATGGGAGTTGTATTTACAGAATGGATTTCCCGAAAGGTATAAAAAGGTTGCCTGCTGGTGTTTCTCCGGAATGCCGTCACAACATAAACGGCGGAATAAGTGTTATTAGGTATATTCTCGGCTGCATCTCGCGGACTCGTAAAACGGAATTAGAGAGGGACATCCAAAATCTAATAAGTGCTATTGAGACAGTAGAAGCAAAGAGAATAGTTGAGCAGTGTTCCAAGATCTCGTTCTGTTAAAATTAAATTAAAATTGAAGGAAACTCCAATATAATTTTGTGGTTTCAAGAAGAACGCTTACCTTTGCAACTGCAAAAGTGCCCGTGCGAGCTTAGTCGTCGCATCTGCACTATAAAAAGGAAGTATAGAAGCCTCGGCCAATGGTCGGGGCTTCTTGTTGCTTGTCCCTCAGAACTCGGGGGCAGGTTAAAGGTTCCTGAGAGTAATAAGACGCATGGAATGTCGCTTCTGTATTCGGATGCTCACGTCGAGGCCTCCCAGCTATTTTTACTTACACTTGAACCTGGACTTGAGTTAATGCTTACGGAAGGTTATAAATTGATGAATATGGATATAAACCATTTACGGGCCGCTTCACAGCGACCCGTAAATGAATGTTTTCCATAATACTTTCAAACTAACCTAACATCATGAAGTAAATTTCTACTTTCTGATATATAAACGTCTTCACCTCCCTTTCGGTTCGATCCAACTAAAAAAGTTCTTCTTTTGGGACCATTCTTTATCTTTTCTGTAAATAGGAGAATATTTCGTGTTTTTTTATTAACTTCACGCCATAAAATCTCAATTTACCATGTCCAATAAAGAAGAGAAAAAACCGACAACAATTCGTTAATAAGATAACAAGCCTCTCAGGCGCGCCTTTGGCAGCATACTTGAGAGGCGTTCTTTATTTTAAGTCCGTTCCGAAAGGAAGGACTTAAATTACTCCGGAACCTGGGGACAGGAAAAAGGTTCTGGGGGTGAGTTCCAAATGTTGGTGATCAGGCGTAGTATTTATGGATTGTAAGTGATGATGGGCTCTTTGCCTAAGGTTTGAACTAAGTGGAAGAAGAAGATTTATTAAAACACTTGCAGCCAAGAGTTTAATAATCTAATAAGTAGCTATTGTGTATCATAAGTTCGTTGACACTTTTATTCCTCCTTAGAGAGTTTAAAG
>CAYNUE010000249.1:0-1935 GCA_964400325.1 uncultured Sangeribacter sp.
TAGCTTCTCGGTGTGGGTTTTCTGTCAATCCACTATCTAAGGCAATGCGAGAAGCCTACTAAAAGGGATCTGCAGAATACAATCCCACACCTTTTTTATATCTTGTTATAAACCGCTTTATTGGGATTGTAAAGCACACGAATATGTTGTTTTACAATGAAACACAAGTTGAAATTTCTACAGTCGTTTGTAGCTGTAGCTCTGTGTGTCATTTTGGCAATAGCTTTTACAAGCTGTGGCGATGATGACGACGAACCGTCCAACGGTACTTCCGGTACAACAGGAATTGTTGGAACCTGGAGATTAACTTTAGTAGAATCTAATGGAGAAAGCTGGTTTTGCCAGTATCACTTCAAGGCAGATGGTACTCTGGAAGTGAAAGACTGGAGTTCTCACTCTTCAGAGCCCGCTTCGTATGAGGCAAAAGGTACTTATAGTGTTTCCGGCTCCTACCTTACTATTAAAATAGACGGTGAGTATGAAGAAACATATAAATTCTCATTAGAAGGAAATAAGCTGATCATCTTTGATTATGAAGATGACGGCCCTAATGTGTTTTACAAAATGTAAACTGCCCTGAGTTAGAAAAGTAGCAGTCATTAAATCATTATATGACTGCTATTTTCTAATTCTGAGTAAAAACGGCGATTTCAAAATAAATCAATAATATCAATATGCAAAAACTACATATCATTATGGCACTTATATTGGGTGTGATAAGTGTCTTAATCACTGCTTGCTCAAATGCAGATGAACCACTTCAGCCGTCTTCTCCCCTCGAAGACAGTACTTCTTATGTGGTAACTCTTAATCTTGGGGGCGAATACATCAGCGTGTCAGAAGAACCATTAAGTAGAAGCGGAGAAGAACCTAATAAATACTATGGTGTCAATGTGTACTGTATGAAGACAGATGGTTCAGAAACTACCTATTCCAAGTATGCTTATGGTGTATTTGATAATGTGGCTGAAATGAAGATTACGCTTCTTGGCGGATACAAGTATAAATTTGAGTGTACTTCTGTAACCGACGATAAAGACAAACTACATTATGTGACAGATGAGTATTTTGGGAATAGTAGAGAAGGTTTGGGAAAACCTTTTATGATGGACGGCTATAATGGAGGAACTTATTTTAAACGGTCTGATTATAATAAATTTATATATGATAAATGGAAGCAATTGATCCAAATTAAAGTCGGGAATTCTTTGGTAAAAAAATCCGACGATGATGATTTTGGCGTTGAGTATGAGTATCCGAGGTTAATTCGCTATTATGGCGAAATAGAAGATTTTGTGCCGTCAGGTGATGCGAGCGTTACTATTCCCTTGAAGCGTACGGTGTTCGGAATTAAAGTAGTAGCCAATGATGTGCCGGATGGTAAATTGGAATGGTACAACAATCGCTTGCGTTTTAGTTATGAGGAGTGTAGTGGAGCTGAGAACGTTAATTGTACTGATATTTTTACTTTCCCAAATGTCTATGATTGTTGGAAGAGTGAGGAGCCGTGTTCGCTTGACTTTTCTATTTCTTTTAATTGGGTGAGGGGTAACGGTTATACACAGTCTTTCAAGAAAGATGTAACAGTTAAATGTAATGTTATGACAGTTATTACGGTTAACTTAAATGGTAATTCTTCTGATGTAGGGATGAGTATTAACGAGGATCAATCACCAATGACGATCGAAGAAGTTGTCGTGAATTATAATGGGGGAGATTTAAATGATACAAATGTAGAGGTCGATCCGGAAGATTGATATTAAACTCGTTCTAAGAATAACAGCTCCTTATTTTCATGGGGAGCTGTTTGTTGTTTTTTATAATGTAAGTCGCCATATTTATTAAATCTGCGGTTTAAAATTAGAAATTGTGTTGTGAAGTTTGTTGCAGAAGCGGAAATAATGTGGTATATTTGCGAAAAATGGTTATCTAACT
>CAYNUE010000250.1:0-1924 GCA_964400325.1 uncultured Sangeribacter sp.
TCTCATAAGAAGACCCCTAAAAGTTATTTGTCTAACTTTTAGGGGTCAGTTCATTTCAAGAATGCCTCTTTTTGTATCCTTATTTCTATACCATTACCTCAACGCATGAACAACAGTTCACGATACTTCGGTAAAGGCCAGATTTCGTTATCTACCATAAGTTCCAGCTCATCAATATGGTGTCTTATCTTCTCCATAGCCGGTGCTATGTAATCATGATAAGCAATAGCCTTCTCACGCTCATTAGGCTTACGGTTAGCCTTGTGACGTTCCTTTATCATAGCTTCTACCTCACCACGAATAGCAGCTATATGATCAGCTATTTTCTCAATTGACTCCATATCCTGATAAGCTATACGATCAGCCTTTTCACCCTTGAAAAGCTGCTTAATTTTATACACATTGTCCAGTAACAGGCTCTGATAACGTGTAGCAGCAGGTATAATATGATTTATAGCAAGATCACCAAGTACACGCGATTCTATCTGAAGCTTTTTCGAGTACATTTCCCATTTTACTTCATTGCGGGCCTTTATTTCCTTGCTATTCATAACACCTGTACGTTCAAACATCTCAATGCTTTCAGGACGTGTATAGGCATCGTATACTAACGGAGCCGATGTTTCAGTATCAAGACCACGACGCTGTGCCTCCGCTTTCCATTCTTCACTGTAACCGTTACCGTCAAAATGTATGGGACGGCTCTGTTTAAGCAGCTTTTTAATCTCAGCAAAGATAGCACTGTCACGGGTCTCTCCAGCTGCTTCACGAGCTTCTACAGCATCAGCAAACTGCGACAGTTCATCAGCCACAGCAGCATTAAGTGCTATCATAGCAGAACCACAGTTGGCCGATGAGCCTACAGCTCGATACTCAAACCTATTACCGGTAAAAGCAAATGGGCTTGTACGATTACGGTCTGTATTGTCAACCATAAGTTCTGGAATCTGAGCCACATCCAGACGTAGCTCATTCTTACCGGCAAGGGTCAGTGCCTTATGGTCATCAAGTTGCTCTATCTTATCAAGTATTTCGCTAAGCTGTGAGCCCATAAACATCGAGATTATTGCTGGGGGTGCTTCGTTACCACCCAGACGATGCGCGTTCGTAGCGTTCATTATCGAGGCCTTCATCAAGGCGTTATGTTTATGTACAGCTGACATAACATTAGCTATGAAAGCCAGAAACTGAAGATTCTGTTCAGGTGTCTTACCTGGTGAGAACAACATCACACCCGTATCTGTACCCAGACTCCAGTTATTATGCTTACCACTACCGTTTATACCGTTAAAAGGTTTCTCATGCAGCAGCACACGGAAGTTATGACGACGTGCCACTTCATCCATTACCCACATAAGCAACATATTGTGGTCGTTGGCAAGATTAGTTTCTTCAAATACCGGCGCAAGTTCAAACTGATTGGGTGCAACCTCATTATGACGGGTTTTAGCAGGTATGCCAAGACGATGACATTCCAATTCAAGTTCAAGCATAAATGCCTCTACACGACTCGGTATAGCACCAAAGTAATGGTCTTCAAGCTGCTGATTCTTAGCACTCTCATGTCCCATTAGCGTACGTCCTGTCAACATTAGGTCAGGACGTGCTGTATATAGTGCCTCATCAACCAAAAAATACTCCTGCTCCCAACCCAAATAACTGTTTACATGCTTCACATTTTCATCAAAAAGTCTGGCAACTCTTGTAGCCGCTTTATCAATGCTGTTAAGAGCTCGCAGCAACGGTGTCTTATAGTCAAGACTTTCGCCTGTATAAGCTATAAAGATTGTCGGTATACACAAAGTATTACCTACTATAAAAGCTGGTGATGATATATCCCACGCTGAGTAGCCTCGTGCTTCGAAAGTATTGCGGATACCGCCGTTAGGAAAACTTGAAGCGTCAGGCTCCTGCTGAACAAGAA
>CAYNUE010000251.1:0-1914 GCA_964400325.1 uncultured Sangeribacter sp.
TGCGTCTCGGTTCTTTCTCTGTTACTGAATAATCAACCAACTTTTTGAGTTGGTCTTTTTCAAGGTATTTAACCTCGTTTTCTGCACTTTCAGCATTGAACGAAACGAGTTTAGGTAATCTCATACGCTTGATTTCGGCATACTCTGATTTTGATAACAGTCCAAGATCGGCTGCACGTTCACACGCATCAATGATAGGGGTAAGAGCGTGATTGATTGTTTCGGGTGAGTTTTCTTCGGTGGATTTTCGCCACTGAATATACTTACTAACTATTTCCTTGCTCATATCACCCACAAAGACACAATCCTTCTTCAGTTCAATCTTTATGAACTTCTTGAATTTCCGCATACAGCACAACCTATTTTTATAGGTAGAGTGGCTGATACGGTTCTCTTGATATTTTGATTCTGTAATATCATCCGCAAACTCAATGAAACTTTTACCTTCATCTTGACGTGCAAGCGGTTTGCCATCAATTATGTCACGTATCTTCTGAACAGTGAGCTGATTGGGATGTGCATTGTTATACTCTACAAGTGCATTATCAATGTCAGAAATTCGCTTGGCGAGCATAGAGTTGACTCGTTTGTAATCAACTCCATAACTCGCTTTTACTTCGCCTCTTCTGAGATTTCCATTCGGATTCCAATCAACTGCCCTGCATTGATAGTTAGCCATTGGGCGCACAATAGATGTGCGGTGGAACACATAACGGATGTATATGCTCTTGACCTCACTATCCTTTGCAATCGGGCGAAGATAGAATTTGCCCTTTGGTATGAGTATTTTTGCTTTTCCCATTCTTAAAACTCAATTTTAACTTGGTGATTGGTGATAAAGTCCATTAAATTCTCTTCGGTATACCAAATCTTATCACCACATTTGGAATATTCTATTAGACAGTTGTCCCGATAGCCTCTCAATGTTGAATCTTTCACATTTAGAATAGTCATCAAATCCTTACTTGTATAGATTGGTTTAGACACGCCTTTAACGCATTGTGGGAGCGGTCTGAGGGCATTTACCAACTGAGTCTTTGCCAACGCTGCCAACACGTCTAAAACGCCTTGCAAGTAGGATTCTCGATAGTAGATATTGCCGTTGACCTCAACAATATCAGCCTCTCTTACTGAAAGCAGTTTCTCAACAATAGTCCAATCATCTCCGAATAGGTCTTTAACCCATTGATAACTAAGGAGGTGATACATATTCCACTGATAGCGGATTGATTTACCATTGGGGTCAGTATCGTTAATCAGGTTTTCGTCAAGAATAATCTCGGTAGGTTCATTATCGTAACAGCAACCTTTGAGTTTGCGCTTCTCTCTATTAACCTCGACAATAGGCCTATACCTCGTCCAAATTGATTCTTCTTTATTGATTCTCATGCTTTCTGAAGGTAGTAATCTATTACATTCTTATCATACAAATTCATTGCGCCTGCACACTTATAATGTGGATTATCAACTGTCATTACGAATGCTGCGTCTAATAGACCTTTTGAGCCATATTCCGATTTGACATGACTTTTACAGATTAGTGATGCTTTGTTGTAGCATTTGATTTGAGTTGTTAATTCACTCGCCAAGGCATTTATATTCTTATTGGTATATGCAACTGAAGATAACTTTAATTGTCCAATTTGAATGTAATATTTTGCTTTACTTCGTTCAACAAGAATTATATTCCCATTTCTCAAATCAACCATCGTCTTATAATTCTTTGGGGCTGATAATAAAGCAGTTCTAATTATCTCTCTTTTTTCTTCTATGTAACTGGTTCTATTTATTGTAATCATATTATTTCATTTAGTTTTCGTAATGTATTTACACTTGTAGAGGTAATTTTGGCAATGTTGTATAATCGCCAAAACCAAAAGTACATTTTTGCAAAACGAAAAGTACAATTTTAGG
>CAYNUE010000252.1:0-1907 GCA_964400325.1 uncultured Sangeribacter sp.
AATTAATCGATTGATCTATGCCATAGGCATAGGGTGCACGCTATGTGCCTGTTCGACAAACGATGATCCCGGAGTTCAGGAAGAACCTAAGGACTACACAGGCAGTAACAAATACGTGACAGTAGCTATCGTGACATCTTCGGATGGAACAAGAGCAGCTGCAGATGAATTCGAAGATGGCGAAATAGATGGCAAGGAGTATGATGTAAACAAAGTTGGATTCTATTTCTTCGATCGTCAGGGCAACTGTGTAGATACGGAGTTGGTTGAAGTAACACCAGATCAATTCCAGGGTGGTGCGAAAGATGTTGATCCCGCTGTGACTGTAATGGGAACAGTTGAAGTAGAACTTGTTGCCAATCGAGTTTACGACAGTGTGATCGCCGTGCTTAATCCAAATTCCGATTTAATAGGCGGTGACGGTAATTTGAAAGGTAAGCCGAAAGAGGGTTCCAATAGTATCACTGAATATTTTGCTGACTATTCAGGTGTAAAAAGGAGTGGTGAGAGAGGTAATTTCGCAATGGCAAACTCCGTATTTATTGATGATGAGTCGTATGTCGGAGCTGCACAAGCTGCACCATACATAGCGGTGCCAATTACTTCACATAATATTTATGTCAAGGAAAAAGATGAAGAATTAACAGATGCATTGAAAGCAGAAAGAGCTGGTAAGGCTATTAAGATATACGTAGAGCGTGTTTGTGCAAAAATAAAAGTAGATAGTACGCCCAAGTTCAAATCTTATTTCGTTGACAAAGACGCAACTGAAACCGGTATATCTGTACTTGTATACGATCCTGCAGGTGGCAAAGAGAAGAAAATCACTGTGACGGCCCAATTTAAAGGTATGGGTCTTAGTGTCTTATCAAGCAAAGCTCGTCTTATCAAGAATCTTGGTGACCTCACATCTTATTTCAGTCAAGATGTCTCTGATTTTAGATGGAATGATTGGAAGAACAAACGCTCATATTGGGAGACTACCATGGGAAAAGAAGTCACAGAAAAAGGAGGTGGATATACATATAATTCATGGTCGACGATAGTAGAGCCATGGACGAAGGCTGATGCCCCCTCATCATTGCTGGCATATATTAATCCTAATACGCAGGAAGCCACATCATACGATAATGATGAGGCTGACAAAACGACAAAACTTCTTGTTTGTGCCCAATTGATGTATACATACGAAGATGATACTGATGCAACTGCACAACCGCTTGACCTTGTAAAATTCTCCGGCGGCTATTGGATGGCAGATTATCTTCGTTATCATGCTGCTCAACGCGCCTTTGAAGATTTGGATCTTATTGATTATTCGTCAATTGCTGACGACAAACTTGAAACAGCAAAAAAGGAAGTGGCAAAGATCACTCAACAGGATATCAATGGATATGTAAAACTGATCCGTCTGACTTCCTCGACTAAAACTATGAAAGAGGCTTTTCTCGCTCAGCTCGTGGTTAGAGATGATGATGGTAATCAACCAGATTTCCTGCCCGAACTGGCAACCGGCTCTCTTAAAACAGAATTAGCAAAACTTGTCAATAAGCGTATCGAAGATACCTTGAACGACATCACCGAACGCCAGATACAGTATTGGAATAAGGGCATGACATATTTCTATGTGCCTATACGCCACGAAGGATTCGTCGGTCTTGATACTGGAAAGTATCTCAACGGAGTAGTACGCAACCATGTCTACAAGATCAATATACAAAAAATATGGGGTCTGGGTACGCCGGTGGTAGAACCTAAAGATCCTATTGATCCAGAGCGCCCGAGTGACGTGCCCGACTCATACATGCAGGCTCAAATCCATGTATTGAAATGGAGAGTTGTCACTAACAATTCGACTTTGCACTAATTCCCACATATTTTCAGGGCGGCGCGACCTGACCCTCGCG
>CAYNUE010000253.1:0-1895 GCA_964400325.1 uncultured Sangeribacter sp.
CAATTATATCAAGATTTCTGATGCAATAACATCATGAAATATCGTAAAGTTCTGGTAGTCCGATGTTTGGCAAACGATTGCCGGAGTCTGTCCGATGTCGGTCCATATTGACTTAAATATTTCGCTGAATTGGCTGATATAACCTTACTATGCTATTGCAACGCACCCCATAGGGATAAGTTTGCCGGATTTCAGACACTTCCCCAATACTCCACACAGTTTCCTCAACATTCCCCAAGAAAATTTCTCTCAGAGAACGATCCTGATTTGTACGGTAATATGAGTCTCACATTCTGAAATCTGTCGCAAAGGTAATATTGTCTCAAAATCCTACCAAACTTTTACAGCCAGAGTCCGCGCTTGTCCGTAAAGGGTCTGGTTGAGTCTGCTTAATGTCCAGTTGATTGCCTTGAATTTCGATTGCTAAGTTATATCACACGTACTACATAATTCTCCAACCAAAATAGAGGATTTTATTGTGCATATACCTTATGACAGCAATGATAGAGTCGTTACAAAAAGAAAATCCCGATTCTCAACGCTCTTGCGTCAAGAATCGAGATTCAACTATTGTATATTCTGGACTTCTTTGAATTGGTTGATCTTCTGGATTGCTTCTTGTATTGATTCAAGTAGAATCTTTTTCCAAA
The DNA here is from genome assembly GCA_964400325.1 of uncultured Sangeribacter sp. GTDB lineage: Bacteria > Bacteroidota > Bacteroidia > Bacteroidales > Muribaculaceae > Lepagella. The sequence goes on from CAYNUE010000253.1 coordinate 651, forward strand.
ATAATTCAGAGCGGAGTTTATCTCGTTTCTTTAATAACTGAGGGATATGATCAATACCTCTCATAATTTCAGTTTTTGAGAATGGCTTATGTAATCTTTTATGGAGAGTTAATAAATATCTTAGCATTGCCATCTTTTTAGAGGATAAATGCCAACTGTCTTTATAGTAGTGTCTTTTATGTAGTCTGTCATAAATTGAGAGTTCCGATGAGTTTGACAGTTGATTTATCTGCTGTTCAAGGCTTTTGATATTCTCTTTTACAGATTTTTCTTTTTCAATAGCATGTGTATAATATTTGTCGATAATACCCAGTAGTGTACCGATATATTCTTTCGGATTAATTTGGTGAGGTAACTGCTTAATATTGTCAACAAACTCTATGGCACCTCCTATCTTTTTAGCCTTTATTTCTTCCAGCTCATCACCAGTGACACTCTCGCTTGAATTATTTGGTCTGGAGAAGTAGTAGGTCGATTGGGTTAGTAGCTTCTGAAGTCCATCCATCATTTTATTCAAATGCCTTCTTACCCATCGAAATACCTCATTCTCCTGATTTTCACATACAGCATTATAGAATGAAAGTGTATCATTCATTAATTGCCGCCATTCAGAATACTCAAGACGATAGTTATATGTATAGTGAATAAGTTGAGAAAAATTAGCAAAACGATATTTAATATAGTCACTATATGGTGTAAGTTGAATACCCTTATAGAAATATCGTGTTATGAGCTCACTACAACTACCATAGCCGAAGTTGGAATACACTTCGAACGATATATCATCGTTATAATTCCATGTAAATGTCTTCCAGCCACCCTTCCTATGTGATATTGCGACTACATCGTTTTGTGACTCTATTTGATTAGATGTTTGCTGGAATGCAAGAGCCGCTCTACGATGGTGTTTCGTTAGATTTAGAATATAGGATTGATTCGGTTGAAGATAACTTAAATCTGATGCGTACTGATCACTAAGAGAGACTGCATAATTGAAATGCTGTCGTAACTCTGAGTCTGAAGGTTCGCTTTCCAACCTAAGAGGAAAAGTTTTTAGAGCCAACTTACCATTTTCCTCTCTTACGATAGCATAGATTATATCTGGAAGTGTAATACTCATGGAATGATATTGTATTAATAAATGTCAAAAAATTCAAATTCGATTCATTCGGGTTGATTCAAGGCGATTGATTTCGGTTGAAATGGGGTGTTGGCGCGAGGTGGGTTGACACCGCGTTGACACGA
>CAYNUE010000254.1:0-1805 GCA_964400325.1 uncultured Sangeribacter sp.
GCTCTGGGGTTCGTCGGCAACTACGCCCCGTGTGGACTTTCACCACAGATATATGACATGCCCGTCATACTAAAAAACGCCCAAAGGATTTCTTCGAGCGTCTAAGATGAGATGAATGGAATGCCTAAACGAGTCCCTGCTTCAGTAATTTTGCAAGTTGAGTGAGTTGCTCAATGGTGTATCCTTCGATCGTGTCTGATTTTTTCGGCTCAATCGCTGTTGGAAGTTTCCACTTAGACAGGAGTTCTTTTCGGACAGTAACACCTGCTACATCTATATAAGGGAGCATAGCTTGATAGGTCTTATGCCCGGTTATTTTCATTATCACCGATTCCGGAATGTCACTTTCTATTGCAATACAAACAAATGTGCGCCGAGCCGCATGATTGGTTATAGCTTCGTAGAGTGGTCTAGGCGCTTGAGGACGTAACTCACGTCCTATACATTTTACCTCCGATACCATTCTATTAAGACCTGCAGCCTTGGCCGCTTCCTTAATGGATATGTTCAATTTTTGGTTTGATGGTACTGGTAGAGCTCTGGTCTCCTGAGTTGATGTGTATCTGTTGAGTATGACCTTAGCTTCAGGAAGGAGGGGGATTATCAGATGATCTGACGTCTTCTTTGTATATATGTCAATATAATCGCCTACAATATTTGACTTTGTAAGAGCTTTGAGATCAGAATACCGCAGGCCTGTAAAGCACATAAAGCAGAATAAATCTCTTGCTTTGGTCCAAGTGTCATGTTTTGCGGAGAAATCAAAGTTATGAAAATGCTGCAATTCTTCGGCGGTAAGAAATATAACTCGTTTTTTTGGCACAAGTAGGTTGGGCTTATACGCCAATGCCTCCTTCGATATTTTATAGCCGTTGTCATTAGCCCAAATTAACAGTCCTTTTAGAAAAACGAAGAGCTTCTGAGTAGTTCTACTACTATACTCTCTTTTTACATACCATTCACGCAGGCCATTTAGCCAGTTTCGGTTTATGTCGTAAATGTTAGTTTTATCCGAATATTGCTTGACGTGGGTCATAAGCTGTCTATACTTATCCTCAGTTACCTTACTACATGTGCCCTCCAGACGTTTGTCCTCTAGAAAGAGAGCCATGACGTGTGTTAATGAGTTCTCTGGAGTGACAATCGGGGATACCTCTGTCCATTCGTCCTCTTGCTTTTTGATCATCTGCTCAACAGTTGTCTTAAACATCTCGCGGGATGGACACACCCCCTTAATGTTAAATTCACGTCCGGCCTCTTCAATAGCGTCAACAAACATTGCAATGCGAATATTAATCTGACGAGCTGTCAAAGTAATACCGTCAACAGTATGTGTTGTGTTTTTCTTAGGTCTCTGCAATTCATAATCCCAACGAAGCGGGTCAGGATCTGCCTTAATCTGGGTGGAAAACTCAGCATCTGTGGCATGCCCTTTATGACTCCATCTAGCGCGGATCATAATCCGCGAATTGGCCGCGAAATAAACGCGAACTCTGTAATTAATAGGTCGTTTCATTAATTCTTGATTTAACTTTACGCGCAAAGTTAAATCAAATATATATAATATAAAATAGGGGAACTACACTCCCCTGAATTTTGATATTACCTGATAGTTACAGCCATTGTATAATAGCTTAAATATAGCCTTATCAATCATTTAGGCTTAAACTCTCGCAACGTATATCATTTTGTGTGTCCGCTATACTCCACCCAAGCGAATCGTCACCGATTCGCTTTTTTTGTGCCCAATAGGGCTTATAGGGCTTAGGCCAATTGGTCTGATTGGTCTAATTGGTCTAATTAGT
>CAYNUE010000255.1:0-1797 GCA_964400325.1 uncultured Sangeribacter sp.
AGCGTTTGTGAACGTATAATGATTTATCGGTGCGATTATGCAAAGGTAGATAGAAAAGACTGAAAAAGCAACTATCTTAGATGAATTCCCTAAGTGGCCCTCTTTGAAGGATAACCCTCGGCTTACCCTTGGCACTTAAGCCACCATATTTTCTAAACCCATCGAATTCGAGTGGTTTGAAATAGGGATTAAAAATTCCCTATAGTATAATTGAGCTCATTGATGGTTAAATACGCTCTCATCTTAGCGGAAAAACACCAGCAGCTGTTCCTGTCCTTCCATGCCGTCCTCACCTTGCAGTCATTGAAAAAGCGTATCGACTTATTACTCACTATTCAATCCGACCAAAGGCGAAATCCTTAATATGGCCATCTATATTATAAAATTTAGTTGCTCCATACTGTTCAAACAGTCTTGATTCTACATGCTTCACTCCGTCCTTAAAGTTTGAACGGGAATCGTACTCACTCGCAATACTACCATATGAAACTACTTCGCCAGCATTGACGCCTTGCATAAGAACCGAAGAAGGTTGAGGATAGGTCAAAATAAAAGACTCCGCTAACACACTATCATATTCTGAGTCTAAAGAGGTTGCCGGAAGGACTATATTTGACGCCATCCAGCCGTACTCAGGGTTATAATTGGATACTTTTGTACTGAAATACCTTATCCCCTTTAGTTCAGTATTATTAATGACGGCCTGTAGGAGAATATTAGAAATAATGTATTCTTCCTTAAAGGGACTCTTTGGAAATTTTGTTGTAAAAGAGGTAGCTATAACGAAGGGATAAAACAACAATTTACTCGCGTCATATTTTTTACTTACGATAGTGTCTAGTCTAACTGCTAAATCCAAAACTGTAATTTCCTTCTCTGCCCTAAATCCGGCACACCATAAATTTGAAAAGTTCGGTTTATTTAACTCTAGCCATGCAGTAAACGCACATCCTGAGAGATAAAGACATGGTACCCCTGTGATTGAGAATCTTTGTTGCGCAACATTGTAACGCATAGAATTAGGAATATGAAAAAGATCTTTCCTATTTAGCAGGTCTTCCTCAGAATACCTTAATCGTATTAACGGATTCTGAATATTTAGAGTATAAGTTGGTAATTCAATATAATCTTTTTCATCTGTTATAAACTTGCAAATCAGAGAATATGCATTTTGAGAATTTGCTCGTTTAATATCCGAAATTGCTCCAATTATAGACGCGTTGAGATTCTCTATTTTCCGGATTACATAACTATCAACCACATCTAAATCTTTAACAAAGTTCACATAATCATTTAGCTTCTGTGAAAGTGCTTCAACATATGGAGTAGATCCACTATTAAAAGGAGGTATAAATTTGTCTAATGTCATTATTTCAAACGTACTAAAGTTTTAGAAAAACTATCAGTCCAACAATTTGCTTATATGAGAAATAATTGGGAAATCTCAGTCTTTTATATTTCTATCCTCTATTCTTATAAAACTACATGGGCTTTATCATTGATTCGATGAAGGCTATCTCGGTGTCGGAGAGGTGATATTTCTCATAGAGCTGGCGGTCAATCTCCTCCATGCTCTTGCTCCAGTCTATGTCGCTATTCTCCGTGAAGTCCTGCATAGGAACATTTCCCCATGTGTCTTTAGGATTGTCCTGAGTAACTTTTAATGTCCCCAGTAATAATCTTGCGAACCGTGTTCTGATATATCTTAAACAGGCCTCGGCATGGGAGGCTTTTTCGAAGCCTCCTATGCTGAGGAATGTTAAAGTGTGTCCGATTACCGGCACGCCGATTACCGGC
>CAYNUE010000256.1:0-1731 GCA_964400325.1 uncultured Sangeribacter sp.
AGGGGTTAATTGTTATTGAACCACTTTCATTCGGCGTCCACGGATTAACTGTCACGTCTGTGATACTCAGACCGTTATCGGTTATATTAATGGAATACTCTTGGCCTGATTGCATTCTCAGGTCCGGACAACTAAATTTACGTTTTCCTGACTCTAATTGTAATGTAATGCTTACGTATTCAGAATTAAGCGTTGTGGGATAAATATTGAATGAGTAATTATATTTTGTACCATCTTCGCTCAAAATACATCCCTGATCCGAAATACCTCTAAATGTTGCAGAATTTAGAAGAGGTTTCATACTTGAAATATAGAAAGCGTTCCCAGGTAACCCTTGCTTTTCATCGTTGATAATCACATCATCTATTTTCCCCCACTGAGCAGGATATGATACTGTAAGCCGACTTGTCCACTGAACCAATTCCATTTTAATATAAGGACTTGACAAAGCAAACTCAGCAACTCCTCTATAAATAGGAGTCTGCTCATAACCGGTATTATATTCATCTTTGCTAAACATCACATATCCTGATGAATCCCAACGAGTGTCGCCACTTATCGCATAAGCAACATACCATGTATCCGTATCCATCACAAGATTGAAATCATCAATCACGAAGTTCTTCTTTGTTGCATCATATTTGGCAGTGTACGTACCTATCCATTCTTGATTTCTCTGATTCTGAACCGCAATCAGCAGACTGTCTGTTATTACCTGACCATCCATTCCATAACCATATATCGTCACAGACTCAACTCCTCGCTTCTCGGTTGAAAAGGTAATCGTATTGCTTTCTGCCGTTCCCAACAATACTGATATGACTGCCTTTACATAATATGTTGTACCAGGAGATAAATAGTCAGAAGTTACAGAATACTCATATTCACCGGATGAGAGATTAGATCTTTTTGCTCCATAATACTCAGCACCCTTAAAATCTTTGTCTGTAGCAATAAGTATTCCAGCATTATCGGAATAAATAGTAGATGTAAAGGTGAAATATCCAAATGGCACGTCAATCTTTACATCGTCAATCAACTGGATTTCATTCTCAACACTAAAAGACTCTACATTGGGGGCAAAGACTGTGTCATTGCCAGCGATTGCACAAGCTCTATAGTAATAGATTCCGTCAAGTTGATCTTTATTAAGTGGTTCGTAATTTTTTTGTAGCAATATATCTTCTTGAGAAAGATCTTTTGATCTCCCTACTTGGAAATAAAAATCAACCCAATTCAAATCACCAAAATCACCTTCTAACGATATCGCGTCATCTGAAATTTTAGGAGGTAATGTTTTAAGATCTTTAATCATCCGAGATCCTTCAAAATCTGAATCGTAGCAAGATGGCAACAATAGCAAAGCTATTGCCGAAAGTATATATATAAAATTCTTCATTTTTCAAAAATTATTAAAATGAATATCCTATGCCGAAGTTTCCACAGGTTCCATCCGGACTTTTGTCGTTATAGCCAATTGTATATCCTGCTGACAGAGTCACTCTTTTGATTCTGAACATAAGACCCATATCAACTCCAACACCAACAACTTCTCCATTCTTGTAAGAATACCAGTCTCCTGCAAGATCACGAACATAGTATCTATAATCGGTGTAGCCGACTCCTAAATAGAAGTGTAAAGGGCAGCCCAAGCGTACAATTCCACCACCTGTTATAGACCAATAAGTAGCTTTTTGCTTATCGATGAAGCCTTGGGTATCGCGAGACCAT
>CAYNUE010000257.1:0-1677 GCA_964400325.1 uncultured Sangeribacter sp.
CCTGCTGTTAACACAAAATATTGCCCACTCTCTCGCCTTGATTCAAATTGTGTAATTACGATGAACACGACTGGTCCATACAGCATATCATCTAAAAACAAGAAATCCCGACCCATGACGCTCAGACATCAAGAATCGGGTTACCCATTTCGCATTGTAATAATATTGTGGTAGATGAGTATTAGAAACAAAAATAGTCGTAAAAGTACTGTACTAAGTATTCGTTTAAAAAATCCTGAAATTCATCCTTAACAGTTAACGACGCTTCTTTATCCCAGAAATGAGGAGTTGGTTTATCCTTAACTAAGTGTAGGTTATCTTTAAAAAAAGTAGAGATATATTCACCATCTTTACTTGTAATCTTTACCGGAGGGTGACAATTGATTTTATTAGCAAAAGCTTTGATTAGAAAATCTGAGTACACTGGAGTAAATCCATCAGTAGGAAAATATAGGTAAATGCTTCTAGTCTCTAAGAACTCAGAAGATTTTTCTCCTGGCCAAACTGTGGTTGCGACCTGAATTTTCATATTCTCAATGAGTTTGCGTCCTTGAATAATAAAAGGTTCCTCATTTATGTCATAAAATTGAGCTATAGAAGTCATTAGTCGATCAATTATTGTTAAGTTTAGAAAAAATGCAAAGCAAATTAGTCAATATTCCAGTAAGCTTCAGGATCTCCATCAAAAGCATCATCAATAATATCGTCACTTAATCCGGCAACATCTTGTGCATAGGAACCTCCGTATTTACTAAATGAAGCACTATATATCGGTTCTTCCGCATAATGAGATTTTGCAGGATAGACAATGCCATTAACAGCCTTCTGTGTCGGATTTCTCTTTAGAAGATTAACCGTGCGTCCATCAAAAGTTTCTGCTTTAATCAGGCCACTACGATTATTGTAGAAATTCCAGATGTCTTTGTATTCCTTAAATCCCACAACAATATCTCCTGAGGAGTTTATGATGCCACGCCCCTCAAATGTCCCCGGTTTACCAATATCTTTAGAGGAGACCAGTGAATGATTAGAATCAAATCCCCAAATGTATTTATATGTCCCAAAGGGGACAATAATTTGTGGGTGGTAAGGATCGTCAAGATTTACAACTCCCCATTCGTAATTTTTGTTTTGAAGGACGAAAACATGCTTATCAGTCATAAATGGCGGAGTTATAATCAAGAATTCTAAACCAAGTAAATCTTCTCCTAATCCATCACAGATACCGCAAAACGCCCCTTTTCTACAACCAAAGAATAAAGTATTGGAGCCGTTATTGAAAAGTGGAAGAAATACATCATATTTTTCTGAAAGTACATTGTCAATATCTAAAACCAAGTCGAGATAATCATCGGTTGCTTTTAATGATCTTAAATAATCCTCTGACACTGCTGGGGCGTTGCAAGTAGTGTGTTCACAAAAAGAGCATCTGTCATTGGGGAATTCCATAGAGAATATTATACGTTAATAAAATTTAAAGAATTTAATTACGGTTTATTCATCCCGATTCAGTGGGATTGAATGGGTTGAAAATGCAAATTTTTCAGGATTCGCTGACAATTCGCTGACAAAAATTCTATGATAAATCCCGCAACTATTGAAATTCAATGAGTTACGGGATTTATCTGTGCCCAGAACAGAACCACTATTATTATATTCTGATACCTTCAGATGTCA
>CAYNUE010000258.1:0-1673 GCA_964400325.1 uncultured Sangeribacter sp.
GGTAGTACAAGACCACCAACACGACAAAATTACTTTATTTTACGCAATTAGCAACATTCATCGGACTGTTGTTTTCTTATTTCCTCGACAAAGAAAAAAGCTCGCAGGGACAAAGCATGTCCCTGTAAACAAAAAATATTACTTTTACCTGAAAATTATCGCAAGAATCATGGGAAAACTGGATGCCATTAAACGCTATCTGCTAATCATCAGAAAACTTAACAATCATCCATACATTACACTGGCTGAATTACAAGAAAAGTTAGAGGATGAACTTGTCAAGCACAGTTGCCTCAAGACCACCATTTCATCCCGGACATTAAAACGCGATCTTCGTGATATTCGCGAAGATTTAGGTATTCCTGTTGAATACTCCCGACAGAGAAGCGGTTATTACATTGCCACAAAAGACTATTGGTCCCCCGATAACATCGAACGAATCCTTGAACCTTTTGATATTCTTAATTCACTGAATGCCGATACAGGATTTGATAAAATTGTTTTACCAGAACGCCGGCAGGCGCAAGGAACAGAATTCCTGCTCCCTCTTATTGAAGCAACCAAAAACTGCCAACCGGTCACTTTCCAATATCAAAAATATACGGACAGCGAACCCCGTACACACAAACTATATCCTTACGCCCTTAAAGAATGCCAGCACCGCTGGTATCTTTTAGGTATGAAACCGGAACAGAACATGTTGATAACTTTTGGCCTTGACCGTATTTCGCATTTGGAAATACAATCCGGACACTTTAAAAAACACCCTGACATATCTATTGGTGAATGCTATCGAGATTTATACGGAATTATGGATTCCGCAGACATTCAGCCTGAAAAAGTAGTTCTTGCCTTCAATGCCCGGGACGGCTACTTTCTAAAAAGTCTGCCTCTTCATCATTCTCAAAGAATTATTGTAGACCGACCGGAAAAAGACGAATTTATTATCAGCGTTTACCTAAAAATAACCACTGATTTTATTATGGAAATTCTTTCCCGAAGTGCCTCTTTACAGGTTATCGAACCCCTCCATCTACGAGAAAAAATCTGCGCCCTCTTTAAGCAAGCGTTACAAAAAAATTGCCAGTCTTCCACTCCAATACAATAAATAGATTAACATATTTGTAATTCATTATCTGATAGCTATTTTATTACTATCAACTATTAGTTATCTATTAGTCATCTATTAGTTAGATATTAGTTTATTAATAGATAATAAATTGTTTTCTTGTTATTTTCTATTTTTTTATTTACATTTGACCTAAATGTGAAACTAAACAGCATGAGTTATGCAGGTAAAGGATGTGACAACACCTCTTTTGAGCGGTAAAATAGGTAATCTTATTTATTATGTAAGAGGTGGAAAACAATATGTTCGGAGGGTAGCAGTTCCCGGCAAGAAAAGGAAATGGGAGGTGAACGGACGAACATCGAAACAGAGGGCGGTGACAGGACGTTTTTCTATTATACAGGCATTTTATTCTTCTTACCGAAGGACTGTGTCGCCGGATATTTGGACGATAGCTGCTCAAAGGGAGGGAAAGATGGCACATAATCTTTTTAATACTATGAATTGCGGATGCTTTAACGGTGAGGGCGAGCTGGTGGATTTCGAGAAGTTCCATTTTGCTTACGGTGAACTGCTGTTGCCGCGAAAAATTCGGGTGGTGGCT
>CAYNUE010000259.1:0-1653 GCA_964400325.1 uncultured Sangeribacter sp.
TTTCAGGCTCTTCATTCTCGTGAGAGCATGCGCACATTGTGAAAGAAATTGCCATTAGCAAAGTCAGTGTAATTATCCAGAATCTCATATCTATAAATTATGTTTGAAGAATCTTGAAATCAGTGAGTCATACTTTGTCATTCAGCTTTTACCTCTTCATCGGTGACCTCAAGTTTAAAATATACCGGTCGGAGTCCATCGTTACAGCAAGCGACAGCCACTCCGTGATGGCGTACCCAACTGTTATTGAACCAAAAAGATTTAGCACCATTAGCGAGGGCGAACCAATAGGGATAAATAGCATGCCAAGCCCCATCGCAGAAGCCGTCCGGTTTACCGAGTCCGGCATAAAAGACTTGCCCTTCTTTTACGGTTTCACAAGGACGTAATCCTGCCACTCCATATTCCTTTGCTAAATCTTCATTGAAGGAGCATCTGAGAACAGTAATTTTGACTTTATTCATGTGGAAATTTATTTAAAATCTTAGCAGGAACTCCTGCCTCAATAGTTTTAGGCTACATATTTTAGAAATTCTTTAGCTGAGATATTCTGCTTGATATTAACACTGCAAAATTACTTCAACACTTCTTAGGTATTTATACCCGTGTTACGGGTAGAAGAACCAAGATTACGGGATATTTACAATTTGTAGACTATTGCTTTGGAACATTGGGCTTTAATAATTGGAATGATTGTAGTGTCCTTGAACGGAAACAAACTTTGGCAGGTTTACATACTCTCCTATGGTGTTGGCTTTGGTGAACTGCTATGCAAAGCAGTTGGAAATTCCGATATATCTCGCTTTCTCACTTTTCACGATGTCGTGAAGTGTCCGCATTACTTCGTAAATGGAAGTGTTATAGTCCCACATATGGTATATATACAAATCCCCATAGTCCATACTGAGATGCCGGAGACTCGCATCAATACTCATCTCAATGTGCTGTCGGCCGGAAATACGTTCGCTATATCCTCTTGCGATCGTGGGAGAAACTTGGTTGGCAACCACCACATCCTCACGTTTGGCGAAGTCACGCAAGGCACGTCCTACATACCGCTCACAGGTGCCGTTCTGTGGGGGTTGTGCCCTTGTTGATTGCGTAAGCCACGCCTATCTTCTTGCTTAGCACACGGGAAACATTCGGGTCAGACGAACCGAAAATAATCTCTTTCTGGGTGTCAACTTTAACTGCCATACAAAAAATCACGATTAAGAGAATACATATGTACAATTTTTTGCAATTATAACTCCGTATTTAACAAAAAACTGAGTTTATGAAACTTATAACCGTAGTAAACTAATGGGGACTAAAGGGGAAAGAATCAATTTTTCAATGGAGTTCCTTTGAACGACCTGAAGATTGACACATGCCATCTTTCCGATGAGAAGAATGTGGGCATACATCTTCAGGGTCTTGCACAGCGTACCGACACGCACGGTCATTACCAGCGTATCGGCGAGGTCTATGGGTTCCCGATCTCTATTATCTCGGAGAGGACATTGGTTGACGGCAGGGAGAGTGTCCAGAACCGTTTTGTCGTGGAAGGCAATTACAAATACAAGTACAACAACGGCTTCATCGCCATGAGTGATACACATGCCGCCTGTATGAACTTTGTCAATGCCTTGGAGAAAATACCCGGTATCATCG
>CAYNUE010000260.1:0-1566 GCA_964400325.1 uncultured Sangeribacter sp.
CAAAGATGAGGCCACTATATCCAATATCCGTTTGGAAAAGCAATAACAATAGGTCTTAACGGACTTTTAACATAAGGCTATAATCAGTATTCTGAAACAAATAAGGATGCGCTGGTTTCCCCCGCGCATCCTTATTTATTCACAAAGTATTGATGAATAGTATTATATAAATGGAGATTAGCTTGTCTCCGAAAGGACATAGTCATATACGGGTCTAACCTTAATCTTATAGCCATCTTGGTATATATCTTCATCCTCATGATCGGTAAGAAGCAACAAGTCATCACATCCTGTTTTTTTGGCAGCCAATAATAAGTCGGATATTTCTCTTTTCTTAGTTTTTTCAGAAGAAATATCGTAAGATACCTGAATGGCTTGAATAGCTTTCCTGTTTTGACATATTACAAAATCACACTCCCCTACCCGATCTTCATAATAATATATATCCATTCCCATATTTTTATATCTCCGCAGAAGCTCCAAAAACACAATGGTTTCCAATCGCCAGCCCAGATTTTCACCTGCAAAGGCATCCGTGCGTTTATTCATTAAAGCGACGTCTATAGGATATATCTTTTCCTCGGTTATACGCAGACGACTTTTAGGTGAATATTTATGTAACCCTACCAATAAGTAAGCTTCCTTGAGGTAATTCAAATAATTTTTTGCCGTATGCGGGGATTTAAAGTTAAAGATTTCCTGTAAACTTTTCTCTACCACAATACAAGGAGCGGTATTAAGCAGATGCTGAGACATTTCTTCAAAAGCAGCTTTATGAACTATCTTGAATCTTTGCTCAATATCACGCTTGATAATATTTTGTACTAATCCATCTATATAATCCTTATCATTTTTGATAAAAAGCAATTCGGGGAAACCGCCTTGTTTAAGATATTGATCAAACGCGGCTCTGCGGGCAGCGATAGCTTTAGTTGTACGTGATATTGTATCCACTCCTCTAACATCACAATACTCTCCAAAAGTAAAGGGGTAAAGGGGTATGGAATGGTGACGACCGGTTAAATGAGTAGCGAGTTCTCCACTAAGTAACTTGGCATTAGACCCCGTAATAATCACGTGCATTTGCTTTCGTAAAAGTCTGTTTACAAAAAGATACCATTCAGGAATATTCTGAATTTCATCAATAAAAAGGTAATTAAAATCTCCGTAAATTTTATAAAGGACTTCCAGCACATCGTTTAACTGATCTGCTGTAAGATTGATCAATCGCTCATCATCAAAATTAACATACGCAAATTTCACTCCTTTTCTTGTAAGTGCATTATAGCACAGCGTAGACTTGCCACTACGCCTTACTCCTATTACGACCTGAGCCTGGGGACTATTCAGGTCAATCTGCTCCTCCTCCGGTCTTTGACAAAAATGTAAGTTATTTTTAAGTGCCAATTCCTCCATCTGATCGGAGAGAATTGTTTCTAATGTTCTCTTATCCATATTTTTGATGCCTCTTATCTATTCTTTCGAATCCTTATTCAAATATACACAAAAAAAGTCAAAACGCAATAATTTACATAAAATAGCTATACCAAAACGCAATATTTTACA
>CAYNUE010000261.1:0-1538 GCA_964400325.1 uncultured Sangeribacter sp.
AAGATTCATTGGTTGACGCTACAAAGTTAATTAAATTCACTTAACTTCACAATATCCGCAGCAGGTTATTTAAGAGTTATGATGGCAAGAACCGGATTATCTTCCGGATCCATTTTTTCTGCAATTTTCTTTAAGTCTCCTTTCAAAAGCCCCTTTTCGAGTAAGTAGTCAATTAGCTCTGAAGAATAGATGGATACTACTTTATTTGCCGGCAAATCTGTGTCCTCTAAAAAAACCACCTTTCTGCCGGTATCAGGATTAATGAAATCAACCTCACAAATCTCATTCGTATGCCTATTGAATAACACCTCTCGTCCATTTTCAGGCGACACAAGACCATTTTTTTTATCTTCATGCTTTTCAACTACATAAAACAAGATATAGTTGTCGGAAATGGCTTTGATTACAGACATAAGTTCGCGGTTAGTTCCGATTGAGCCATTTCGCTCCGGTTTCTTCAATAGAGGATACAAATGCTCTCCCTTCTTGCGATAAACAATTGGGTGTACATAGTCAGAAAGAATGACTTCATTGTTACTCTTCAACATGGGTAACATAGTAAAAGAGCTGACTCTAATATGATCGTCGGAGTAAGTTCGGATACTATTCGATCCGGGATTAGGGATCTCTATGTCTACCTGAGTTGTTTGGCCAGTTGTAGTATCTATAAAACGATATGGATAGGAACCGACTTTATCTTTATTAACCATACTTCCATTAGGGTCACAGAACACTATGAGTCTGTCCTTGTCAAATAGGTACATTTGGGAAATATCCGGGCTGTCTGCAACTGTAAATTCACGTTGCATATATCCGTCGAAGTCATACACCTTGATTCTGCGCGGCAGAGTTCCATCAAGAATATACACCAGCTGATTATCGAAGTCTACACTTGAATTAATGATATATCGATATTCATGCGGGCCGGCCCCGGTACGCGATACTTTGGTAAAATATGTTCCATCGCCGTTGAAAATAAGTATCTCCTGATCTTGATCTGTATAATTATAGCACGTGATTACACCTTCGCGGATAGCTATTCTCATCGGAAAGTTGATCAAACTCTTGTCAGTAGTCTCGAGTGAAACATATTGTATGTCAGCAATCTCACCCAAATCAATCTTTTTTAGGGGATAACGCTTGGCAAGATCGATAAACGGCAACGTGTCGTCGGCCGGGATAACAATAATCGAGTCGGCATATTTACTCACAACCGAAGTCGAGTCAAATGATGATGACTCCTCGTCGACCCTCTGTTTTGACGAACAGCCACCGATAGTAAATATATTAAGGAATATTATTGCTAATAGAATTGGACGAGTCATAATGTCTTGCGGTGATTATGCACGGATATAGAATTGTATAAAAGTTTACAAATTTAAGATTTATAAATTGAGAGTGCAAGAAAATTGCACGATATAGACACAATGTGTCAGCAAAAAAACACAACAGCGGCCCGGACATAGCGTTACGGGTCGCTGCTGTAGTTCGCCTGACATGGGCATAATCTAACGGGTGGAAGTCCCTAACGCGGCCTA